>NZ_JACHYG010000006.1:78392-418176 GCF_014192635.1 Pseudomonas sp. Tn43 | reverse complement strand
TCCAGCGGCTTGAGCAGGGTGAAGCTGTACACACCCGCGGCGGTGAGGCTGAAGGTGAACACGTCGGCACCGGCTACGCCGGCCTTGGCGGTGAGCGTGCCGCCCACGACGCTGTACACCAGCGCCACCCCGCCCGAACTCAGCGCCGGCAAGCCGCTGGTGTCACTCGACAAGGCATAGGTCAGCGGCGTGTCGGCGCCCGACTGGAAGATACCGGTCACGCTGCCACCGGCCGTGGTCGCCTCGCCAGCCACGTCGCCCGTACCCCCGGCAATGCCATTGGCCAGACCGTCCTCGTCGACGGTTCCGGTCACGGCGGTACCGGTCGCGGTCGGCCCGTCGTCCTCGAAAATCATTTTGGAGCCGATTTCGGTTTTCGAAATGGAGGCCTGGACCAGCGTGAAACCACCGATATCAAAATCGGCATGGGCAGTGCCCTTGGCATCGAGGGCCGCTCCGTTCTCGATGAGCACGCGGTTGTGATCCGACGTTGTGGTGTATTCAATCTGATAGCCGGCTTTAACGCCGGTGATGGTTGCGACGCCACCAGAAAAGGTAATGTTAATGCTCGGATCATTCACCGATCCGTTTGAGTTCTCGATCACCTGCCCGGTGCTGATGTTGAAAACCCGAACATTGGTGATGGCAACCGACGTATCACCCACATAACCGTTAATGAAGTTCGCGCCAGATTCAACAGCGGTGTTGAATGCACTGATTTTTACCACGGCACTCTTGCCGCTTTGCAGCTGTACGACGTCGAAATTGGCCATCTTCGCATTGAAGACGCCGGTAAAATCGATATTGGATTCAATATCTGCTTCGTTCTGATCCAGATTTGGAATGGTCATATCCTGCCGGGCACCCGTGACAAACGAATAACGAATGCCTTCCTGTTCCGTAATCATCTGGTTGTTGGTGCCGAAGGTGGTCGGGCCACCCGCCTGGCTGGTATTGATGGTGTCGCCAGTCGTTATATTGGCGCCGCTTGACTGGTCCGCGGGGTTCTTTCCGGTGGCGATGATGGTGGGGTCCGTGATCCGCACGACACCATTGACCGTTTCAGTTGCCGGGTTCGCTTTGGTGAACATCAGGAACAGGTTCTGCCCGGAGGGGGCATTGGCCAGGCTGAATTCCAGGTCCTGACTGGCTCCGATGAACACCTTATTCAGCAGATTGAGCGAATCATCGGGATTCGCCGTATCTGTATGCTTGAGCGGTTGGTACTCCACGGTCCAGATCTTGCCGCCCGAGACCGGCGATCCGGTTTCTTCGATGTAGGCGGCGAACACGATCGTGCCATTAGCGCCACCGGCCCGGCCCAGAACGATATTGTCGTTGTTCGCATCCGTGTAGAGAAGGATGCTGGTGCCATCGAGGGTATCCAGGCCACTGTCCAGACCATTGAGTGGTGCGCCATTGCTGTCGACGAAGCTGATATTGGTAATGGTGGCTCCGGGGTCGGGGGTGACGGTGAACGCATTGCTGCCTGTGTTGCCCACGGCACCGGTATAACCACTCAACGCTGCCCCCGTTGCGGTACCGGCGCCCAGGGCGGTCAAACGGGTAGCGAAGGTCGAGGGCAGGGAGGCCACCAGAATGTCATTGTCGTCAGCGTCGCCCGATGGGGCTGGCGTGGCGGTGGCATTTTGCAACCCGGATGTTTCGTCCAGCGAAACGCTCGCGCCGCTCCCGACCACGCTCAGAGCAATGGTCAGCGATGAGTTTTGTTCTTCAATAGTCATTACGTTTACCTGGGCAGTTGCGGTCATCTAGGCCTGACCGTTGACCTTTGGTCGCAACTATGGATAAGCGCCAGGTATTGCGCATCGGCGGATACTCCCAGACGGTGTGGGAGTTTCGGACTACTCGGGAGGGGAGGCGGGATGAGGCGAGAGGGCGCGGCGTGGCAGCGATCATGAGCAACAGTCATGATGCTGGGGGAAATTGGTGGTGAATCGGATGCCGGTAATAACTTCGTTCCGTAGTAAACACTCAACCCTTTACCGAGCGCTGGCCCTCGGTAAAGGGGGTTGATGGCTCACAACGACGTTCTGACCACCAATGGACAATCAACGCTCTGGGCTCCCTCTACCTCAAGGGCCTCAATCAGGTGCCGGGCCGCATTGCGACCGATCTCGTAGTACGGTAATTGCACCGTGGTCAGCGGCGGAATGAACAGTTCGGCAATGCCGATCATGTTGTCATAGCCGAGCACGGCGACATCGGCGGGAATTTTCAGACCTCGGCCCAACAACAGCTGATAGGCACAAAAGGCAATCCGGTCGTTGCCACAGATCAGGATGTCGAATTGCGGGCGACCCTCGATGATGTGCCGGTCGAGGATGGCTGCGGTTTCACCATAGGCGTCGTGATCGGAAAGGTCGTATTGCAGCAGCGCCTCAGGCGCAAGGCCAAATGCCTGACAGGCACGCTGCAGGCCTTTTTGTCGCAAGCCCCAGGCCAGGCTCTGTTTGGGCAAGTTGATACACAGCGGACGCCGATAGCCTTGGCTCAACGCGTGATGGACGGCTCGATACTGCCCCATTTCGTCATCGGGCACATAACTGACCAGGCGACTGTCATCTGCCAGGCAATTGGCGAGCACCAGGGGTTTGCTCTTCAAGCGTTCGGGAATGCACACCTGGCGAAACCCCATGGCGCTGAAGATCAACCCGTCGGGACGGTGCGACAGCATCAAGTCGATGTTCTGGTCGGTCGGCGGGTTGCTCAACAGGTTGAGGATGAACACATTCCAGCCCGCCTGCTGCGCGGTCTGTTCGATGGACAGCAGCAACTCGACCGCGAACGGTGTGGTCGCGGTGTCCAGCGCGAACACACCGATGGTGCGCGACTGGAGGTTGTCGCCGCGCATTTTGCGCGCCGACAGGCTCGGTACGAATTGCAGTTCGTCAATGGCGCGACGCACCCGCTGAAGGGTTTCTGGGCTCAGTTTTTCCGGGTTGTTGAGCGCTCGAGAAACCGTCATCAGGGACACGCCGGCCAGCTGTGCAACGTCTTTCACTGAAGTCATGCGAGGCGAGGCCGGTCAGGTTGACGCAGGATCATGACACAGGGCCCGGGTTTCCCGCGACTCGAATGACGCCGCTCATAGCCATCCCGAGGCCAGAGGCCACGCCTTGGGAATCGAGACACGGCCACCACTCCCATTGGCAAACAGCTTCACGCCCAGGCTGTCGGGTCGCGGATAGAACCGACTGCTGAGGCTGAAGCGTCCGTTTTCGTCGAACACCTCGATGGACGAGCGATCGAGGAACACCCGCAGTTCCAGTCGTTCTTGTGTCGGGTCAATCGCCACGCTGCGCTGGCCAGTGACTTGCGCACCCGCGCGACTGCGGTCAAGCACCAGACGTTGCAACGATGCATCGTAATAAAGCAGGGTTTCTTCTTGGCCATCGTCGCTACAACGCAAGGCGATTCCGAGGTGGCCGTGGGTGCAATCACGCAAATCCAGATGCACATGAATTTCGAGCATCTGGCCATTCACTTCCGGCACCCACCGGCTTCCCGAACCCTCCCACCAAGGCGCGCCCGGCAATGGCGCCATGCGCAGCGCGGTGAGCTCCCGTGCCGGATACACGCAAAGGCGATCGGCGTGCAGTTCAAGTTCGCGTGGCACGCCGAGCATGCCGCACCAGTGATGGGCCTGGCTCGGCATCGGGCTTTCCCACATGTCGAGCCACGCCCACACAAGGCGCCGGCCATCGGCCGCCAGGAGCGTTTGCGCGGCATAGAAATCGTGGCCGTTATCCAACTCGATAAAAGGCCCGCCGTTGAAGTGCCATTCGCTGTCGAGTTGGCCCACTCGATAACCGGTCTGGTATTTGTTGAGTCGATCGTAACCCTGGGGTTGCATGCCTTGAGGGGAGTAGAGCAGCACCTGGCGTCCGTTCAACCGGAACAGGTCCGGACATTCCCACATATAGCCATCGCCTGCGCTGCCGCTGGCCACATAGTTGAGGAACTCCCAGACGTGCAGATCCGTGGAACGGTACAGCGGCAGCAACGGTTTATCGCCCAGACGTGCGCCGGCAATCAGGTACCAGCCGTCATCCTCCTGCCATACCTTGGGGTCACGAAAGTGCATGATCGAATCGTGCGGCGCGGTCTCGATGACGGCGCCATGCTTGACGAACCGGATGCCGTCGCTGCTGGTGGCCAGGCACTGGACTTGACGGATCGAGCGCTCGTCACCCACGTCCCCCAGCCAGGTGTGCCCGGTATAGATCAGTGCCAGGGTATCGCCACACACCACCGCGCTGCCGGAAAAACAACCGTCTCGGTCAAAGTCATCGCCGGGCGCCAGCGCAATGGGCAGATGCTGCCAATGGACCAGATCGGTGCTCTTGGCATGCCCCCAATACATCGGGCCCCATTTCGCGTCGAAGGGGTGATGTTGATAGAACACGTGGTATTCGCCACGAAAGTACACCACCCCGTTAGGGTCGTTCATCCAGCCCACGGGAGGGGCAAGATGATAACCGGGACGATAATCATCGATGACGCGAGACAAACCGTCATTCAGCGCCTGTTGCGCAAGCTCAAGGGCAGCGGACATTGGAACACTCATGCAATTCAAAGACACAGTCATAGGGCGCTTGCTCGTGCCGAGCGCTGAGGGACGCCAGCCGGCAGGGTTTCAATGGCGTGTGGATGACGGCTCAAGGCCGTGCCGTCGGCGTCGAACAGGTGCAGGTTGTCGATGTCCAGTTGCAGCTCAACCCGATCGCCCGCTTGCCATCCGGCGCTGACCTCGCAACGACAGATCAGTGGTTCGTCCTGACCTGTCTCCAGGTGCACATAGGTTTCGCTGCCCAGGTATTCGACCGCGATCACCACGACGCCGGCAGTTCCGTCCACCGCTTTGAGCGACACGTGTTCCGGGCGAATCCCCAGAGTCAGCTGCGTGCCGGCCGCCAGGTTCGAGCTGTCGAAGGGCAGGGAGGTGACACCCCACACGAGGGTATCGACCAGGCTGGTTTCGCCTGGCGTCTGCAGGCGCGCCGACAGAAAATTCATTCTGGGCGAACCGAGAAAACCGGCGACAAAGCGGCTGGCCGGGCGCTCATAGAGTTCACGCGGTGAACCGACCTGTTCTACGCGACCACCATTGAGCACGACAATTTTGTCGGCCAGGGTCATCGCTTCAACCTGATCGTGGGTGACGTAGATCATGGTCGAGCCGAGCCGATCATGCAGTCGGGCAATTTCGTTGCGCATCTGCACCCGCAAGGAGGCATCCAGGTTGGAGAGCGGTTCGTCGAACAACAGAATGTCCGGTTCCCGCGCCATGGCTCTGCCCATGGCCACACGCTGACGTTGCCCACCGGACAGCTCTTTTGGCTTGCGTTGCAGCAGTTTGTCCAGTTGCAGGATTTGCGCGGTTTTCAGTACGCGCTCGCGCAGGCTGGCCTTGTCCGTCTTGGCCAGTTTGAGACCAAAACTGATGTTGTCGTAGACGCTCATATGCGGGTACAGCGCATAAGACTGAAACACCATGCCGACGCCACGCTCGCGGGGCTCCAGGTCGTTGACCCGACGCCCGTCGATCAGCAGGTCGCCGCCGCAGATCGAATCCAGGCCGGCGATCAGTCGCAGCAGGGTCGACTTTCCGCAGCCCGAAGGGCCGACGAACACCACGAATTCACCCGCCGCGATTTCCAGGCTGACGTCGCGAAGAATTCGCGCGCCGCCCAATTGTTTGTTCACGTTGTCCAGTTTCAATTTGATCACGATGCTGTTCCTTGTCTTTGTTGGGCATCAACCCTTTAACGCGCCGGCAGTGAGACCGGAAACGATTCGGCGCTGGAAGATCAGCACCAGAATCACCAGTGGGACGGTGACCACCACCGATGCAGCCATCAACAACCCCCAAGGCAACTCATGGGGGCTGCCGCCGGAGATCAGGGCGATAGCGACCGGCACCGTGCGTTGGGTGTCGGTGAGGGTGAAGGTCAGGGCAAACAGGAACTCGTTCCACGCGGCGATGAAGGCCAATAGGCCGGTGGTGACCAGTGCGGGCCAGAGCAGCGGCAACAGCACGCGGGTCAGCGTGACCCAGGGCGAGGCGCCATCCATGATTGCCGCTTCTTCCAGTTCATGGGGCAGTTGTCCCATGAACGTGGTCAGCACCCAGACGGTGAAGGGCAGGGTGAAAATCGTGTAGCTCAGAATCAATGCCCACGACGTGTTGTACAGGCCTAGCGCGCGGATCACTTCAAACAGCCCCGACAACACCGCGACCTGTGGAAACATCGACACACCAAGAACCATCATCAAGACCGTGCCACGCCCCCGAAACTTCACCCGGCCCAAGGCATAGGCGGCGGTCAGGCTGAGGAATAGCGCCAGGGTCACCACGCACAGCGCAACCACCAGCGAGTTGCCGATCGCCCGCAGGAATGAGGCTTGATTGAGCACCGCCGCGTAGTTGGAGAAGTCGGGGTTTTCAATCCAGTAACTCACCTCGAACAAGGCGCTGGACGGCTTCAGAGACGTCACGATGGCGTAGTAGAAAGGGAAGACCGCATACAGCAGCAACACCCCGATCAGACACCAGAACCCGAGGCGCAACAGGGCTTTTTTCAGTAGGCGCAGGTTCATGAGCGGACCTCCAGTTGACGGCGTCCGAGGTAGAGATAAAGCAGGGCGATGACCGCAACCACCAGGAACAGCAGCGTTGAGGCCGCGCTGCCGTAACCGACGTCCTGGAACTCCACCAGGTGCTGGCGGGCATACACCGACATGCTCATGGTGCTCGACGAGTTCGAGGTCAGCACATAGATCACATCGAACACCCGCAGCGAGTCGAGGATGCGGAAGATCGCCGCTACCAGCAGTGCGGGCATCAGCAGGGGCAGCGTGACACGCCAGAACACCTTCAGTGGATGAATGCCGTCGACCCTGGCGGCTTCGTAGCAATCGCTTGGCAACATCTGCAACGCGGCCAACATCAGCAGCGTGACAAACGGGACGGTCTTCCAGACATCGACGATGATCACCGCCCACATCGACAAATCCGCATCGGCCGTCCAGGCCAGAGGGACCTCTATCAAGCCAAGGCTGAGCATCAGGTGATTGATGATGCCGAACTGGTCGTTAAGCATCCATGACCAGATCTTCGCCGAGACAATGGTTGGAATCGCCCAGGGAATCAGAATCATCGCCCGCACCAGCGAACGGCCGGTGAACTTGATGTTCAGCAGCAACGCCACCAGCAGCCCCAGTACGACTTCCAGCCCCACCGATACCACGGTGAAATGCAAGGTGTTGCGCACCGCATTCCACCATTGCGGATCGACCAGAATGCCCGACCAGCTGGAACCGTTGTGGAACAGATAATTGCCAAAGCCTATGAAGGTTCCGCCACCGGTGTCCGCCAGGTTGGCGTCGGTCAGGCTGAACCAGAATGTGCGCAGCAGCGGCCAGGCTGCCACCAGGGTCAGACACAGCAACATTGGCATCAGGAACAGCCAGGCGGCGCGTACCCGGCGACGTTGTATGGGCGTCTCCCTGGTGAGCAGCAGCTCGTCACCGGGGACATGGGTTGTAGAGACAGACATGGTGATTTCCTTCCTTGTGGCTTACCAGTTCCGGCGTTTGATACGTGTAAGTTCGCTTTCCAGATCGGCCAGTGCCTGATCGACAGGCAACTCGCCCGCCAGCACGCCATGCACTCGATCGAAGAACGCATTGGTGACCCGTGGATAGCGATCGGCAGTGATGGAGGCGGGGCGCATGACCCCATCGTTGAGAATGCTGTGCAACTGAGCGTAATAAGGCATCGCCGCGAGCAGGTCTGGATCTTGATACAGCGACTCGATGACCGGGTTATAGGCACCGATCAGGGCACGATGTTTTTGCTCTCGGGCGCTGGTCAGGTAGCTCACCAATTCGGCGGCCAGTTCTGGATGAGCGCTGTAACGCGATACCGCCAGGCCCCAGCCACCGAGGGTGGATGCATGGGTGCCGGTCTCGCCGCCACGGGGCAGGGGAGCGACCCCGACCTTGTCTTTTACAGCGCTGTCCTGGCTTTGCACCAGGGCCCAGACATACGGCCAGTTACGCATGAACAGCGCATTGCCCGACTGGAACACGCCCCGGCCTTCTTCTTCGGTGTAATTGAGCACGCCGGGCGGGGAGATGTCGCCGACCCAACTTTTGGCCAGGGTCAACGCTGTTCTTGAGGCCTGACTGTTGACCACGATGTCGCCTCGTGAATTGACCAGTCCGCCTTGCGGTTGACTGCTGATCCACTCCAGCGCATTGCACGTCAGGCCCTCGTAGGCGCGCCCTTGAAAGATATAACCCCAGGCATTGGGGTTTCCGGCGGTGCGCTCAGCCTGTTGAATAGTTTTGGCGGTAGCGGTCATTTCCTCCCAGGTCTGGGGCACCTGCTGGTTGTACTTCTCGAGCAAGTCCTTGCGGTAATACAGCAGGCCCGAGTCAGTGAACCACGGCATCGTCACCAGCCGTCCGTTCACCGTGGCGTTGTCCACCTGTGCCTGGAAATAGCCTTGGGTCGCGTTGGCGGGAAGCACCTGGCGCAGATCCAGCAGATGTTTGGCCAGCATCCCCGGCCACACCATATCGATTTGAATGATGTCGATGTCGCTGGACTGCGCACTGAGGATCTGTTGGTAGAACGACAATCGCTCGGTTGCCGAGTTAGGCGTGGAAACCACCTCGACGTTGTTGCCAGTCTGTTTCGACCACGCCTGCACAGCCTCTTTGCAGAGTTGCAACTCCGCACCTACCGCCCCGCACGAGATCGTCAAATCGGCGGCGCTCGAGAGGGATGGAAGCCCGGCGCAGAGGGTAAGCAGTGCTGCTGGAAGAAGAGATTTGAGCTGTTTCATAAAGCCCTCTTTATTTTTGTTTTTAGAAAAGTTAACGTTAACATCGCCAAATGTAGCAGCGTATTTGCGATGAGGCATCCTTTTTTTCGTCGATTTTGGCAAATCACGACTCTCGACAGAAAAGGTCGGTCGCAGGACCAAACAATAAAAACAAAACAGGAAATCCCCATGCAGAAAGCATCAAGCTGGCTACTCGCAGGCGTGCTCGGCACCTCGGCGGCGACCACTCAAGCCGCGACTCTGGAACAACGAATGGCCGCGTTTGAAGCGCGTGCCGCCGCTGCGGAAAAACGCGCCGCCGCAGCCGAGCAGCAAACCCAGGCACTCGCCAGGGAATTGCAGCAGATCAAACTGGCGACTCCTGCCTTGCAACCGGCGGCGTCTACTGCAGCCGCCACTGCGGCGCCTACTTTGGACACTCGACTGGCAAAACTCGAAGCCCGCCAGCAAAGCATGGAAAAGCAAGACAGTAGCGGACACCTGACTGACGGTTTCAGCTTCAAGGGTTACGCCCGCTCCGGATTGCTGATCAACGATGGGCTGGGCGGTGGTCGTGGCGGCCCTTACACAACACCTGCCGGTTCAGTCGGTGGTGCCGTCGGGCGACTCGGTAACGAAGACGACACCTACATGCGCATAGACCTGGCGAAAGAAATCTACGCGCAGAACGGCACCCGTTCCAAATTCACCGTGTCCATCGCCGACGGTGTGGAAAGCTCCAACGACTGGACCGCCGACGAGAGCAATCTGAACGTGCGTCAGGTGTTTACCGAGCTCGATCATCTCGCCGCCTTCAAGGGCAATTCAGTGTTCGAGAACTCCACCCTGTGGGCAGGCAAACGATTCGACAGAGACAACTTCGATATCCACTGGCTGGACTCGGACGTCGTCTACCTGGCTGGCACCGGAGGGGGTATCTACGATGTGCAGATGAACAAGCACTGGCGCTCGAATTATTCCTTGATGGGGCGCAACTATGGGGATTTCAGTGAGGGCGGTGTCAATGCCGATGTGGAAAGCTACATCCTGACCTCCAACCAGTTCTTCGATGATGGTCAGTGGCAGTGGATGTTCAACGGCATTGGCTCAAAGAAAAACGACTTTGCCACTCGCACCAATGAAGCGGGCCTGACGCCTGCGGATTCCGGCTTGCACAGCATGCTGGCCAATCACCAGAAAGACTTTTTCGGCCGCGAAGGCTTCTTTAAAACAGCGCTGCTCTACGGGCAAGGCCTGGGGGCAGAGGTCAAGAACATCGGTGCGGATGGCGAGCTGATTGACGATGCCCGCGCGTTGCGTCTGGCGCTTTACGGCGAGACGCCCATTGCCCCCGGCTGGCGCATAGGCCCCAGTTTGCTGGCCGAACAAAGCAAGGACAGATACGTCAAGGGTGACGACTATCGCTGGATGACGTTGAACGTGCGGTTAGCCAATGAAATCAACAGCAATTTCGAGATGGCCTACGAGATGAGCTGGCAAACCATGGACCTCGACCCCAAGGGCTACATGCAACGTAATGCGGTCGATGGCAACTTCTGGAAATTCACGATTGCCCCGACATTCAAACCTGACGTTGGAGACCTGCTCACACGCCCTGAATTGCGAGTGTTCGCAAGCCTGATGAACTGGTCTTCGGATCTGGACGGATACAGTTCCACAGACAACTTCGGCAAGTCGGACTTCAACGCCGGCGGTGTATGGCAGTACGGCATACAGATGGAAACCTGGTTCTGATGTCGGCTTCATCTGTGTAGGCGTCAGGCTTGCCGGCGAAGGTGTCTTTGAAAACGCCTTCGCCGGCAAGCCTGGCGCCTACGAAGCGTTCATGAGGCGGTTTTTCCACGTTGAATCACGATCGGCGGCTCGATCAGTTGCAGTTCGAGCGCCCCCGAGGCTGGCACGAAGCGCGGGCCAGTGCTTTCAGGTGTTGCCCGCAACCTCCAGGTGCGCTGTACCTTTGCCAGTTTGGCGACTCCCGATCCCAGGGACCAGCGCCGGCAGACCTTCTCCAGCTTGAGTGGATAAATGGTCAGTTCGTCGCCTTTGAAATGCATGCGCAGGAAGCATTTGTGGTCGGCGATGCACTGCGAAGAGAAAACCGCCTCGCTGTGCAGCCCCCAAAAGGTATTGCCCATCACCATCCAGGCACCGAACAACAGGCCTCCCAAACTGCCGCCGAGCACCAGCGTCTCCGCCAGGAACAACACAACCTGGTGCAGGTTTTCAACCTCCAGCTGCAGGTAGTGGATGTTGACACGGCCCATCAACCACAGCAGGCCGATTGCCAGTGCCAGATGAAGGACCCCGTGAACAGCCCCAATGGCATAGGCGAGCTTTCGGGTGCGCTTGACCCCGGCGGCAGAGAACACGGCGCAACCCAGCACGATGATCACGGCGAACATCACCGACGAAGGACTGTGGGACAAGACCAGGAGCAGATGTCGCCAAACTTCGCTGATGTTGGGAACAGATGCCTGGAGGTCGGACAATACGTCCATCAGGCTGCGGTTGCCTCGTGCCGGGTGGGGCACCGTGCTTGCGCTTTGTACCATCCAGTCGAACAGCAGATACAAGATGGCCAGCATGCCGCAGAACGAGAGATTGCGGGTAGGCAGCCGCCATGCCCGGTTACGCAGTTGCTCGGAGGTCTTTTTGGCCGGATAGACCGCCGCCAGCTCGTAATGCTGGCGGGTTCCGCCCACGTTGATCGGCTTGGGCGGATCGGGAAGGTGATGGGTGGCATTCAAGAAGGCGCCGCCGCCTCCGCAGGTGATGCGCTGCGGCGCCGGGGTGCCCGCTTTTGGCTGATAGCGCGCGTAATGGTGTGAGTCGCCGGCCAGGACTACCGCAAGGTGGTCACCCAAGAGTTCCTCGATCTCGCGCAGGCTGCGAAAGCGCGGCGTCTGGGTTTCGATCGAGGGCAAGGCCTTGCTGTCTTCCCGTGCCAGCCGTTCGGCCTCGTCCACCCAGCTTGGCTCGGGTGTGCAGAGGATCACGCGATCGCCTGGCTGCAATTTGGCGTGCATCTGCTGGAAGTATTGCTTCTGCTGGCGGTCGATCATGGATTCAAACTGCAGATCCAGGCCCCAGACCCACCAGCCATTGGGCAACTGCAGCACGTAGTAACCGGTGCGCTGACGGGTTTCCCAGGCGCCGATGGGCTTCTGCTCGCAAAACAGTTGGGAGAAACCGCGCAGACCGTCATACCAATCATGGTTGCCGGGCGTCGCCAATATCCACGGCGCACCCGGCTGCCGCACGGGCTGGGCCTGGTCATCCGGGCGTTCCTTGGGTACCGGCGCGGGAAATGCGGCGCGGAAGGGGTCAAGGAAACGGGTGCGATACCCATTGCCGGCTGGCGTGGGATAGACCTGATCGCCGCCGAGCAGCAGCACGTCGCCGCGCGGCAGTGAGCGCTGGTGTTCCGGCAACTCGACAGCCTGGCTGACACACAGCGCCATCGAGTAGGTGGAGTCCCAGCCATCGCCGGTATCGGCCAGATAATCGATCCACACGTCACCGTCGGCAACCACCTGGATGGGCGGGTTAGAGTCCCGGGGGTTGAGCATCGCCAGCACTTCGCGCGGGTCGGCGAAGGCTCCCATCGTGGTGGCGACAGCCGTTTGTATGCCCGTGCGCATCAGTTGCAACGGACCCAGCCAGTTGACCATCGCCTCCTGGGTATAAAGCTCGATGCGGCTATTGAGCGTGGAAGAGTGGGTGGAACGGGTCATGGCGAGGGGCGGAGTGTGCGGCGTACGCACTTCTCCAGCGCGAAACTCAATCGAATGCTCCTTCATCATCCAGCCTCCATTGCTGTAACGAGTTCAGGTACCGCAAAAGGATGATCTTTTGTCGGTCGATTCAGAATAGGTCAGTTACGCGATAGCTGCCGGTTCAGGAGACGTTGTCGTGAACGGTTCCAGAAAACGTTGTCTCTACCGGCCCGATGAGAAAGACAGGTCCCACGCCATCCCATCGAACCGTTACAGTGCCGCCATCACATTCGACCTCAACGCAATGATCTAACAAGCCACGACGAATGCCGTTAACAGCGGCGCCACAAGAGCAGGAGCCTGAACCGAGTGGAATCCCGCCTCCGCGCTCCCAGATACGCAATCGAATGTGCTTTCGATTAATGATCTGGACGAAATGCACATTCGTCTTGAGGGGGAATAGCGGGTTAGTTTCAATGGTTGGTCCGAGGGTCGCGATATCGATGGCGGTTAGATCTTCGACGAAATAGGTGCAGTGCGGATTGCCCATACTGGTCGCTGCCGGGTCACCCGCCAGGGGTAAAACAGCCGTATCCAGTTCCAGCGCCAGGGGAATTTGCGCCCAGCCGAAAAGCGGTTCCCCCATGTTGACGGAAATCGCACCGCTTGAAGTTCGCTCACACGTGAGTAGGCCACGGTTGGTTCGCAGTGTTATCGATGTAGTATTTGATTCGCGCATCAGCCTATCCGCGGCGCCCCGGGTTGCGCTGCCGCACGCATCCAGGGTGGAGCCATCGGCATTCCAGAACATCAGGCGCGCAAAGGCATCATCGCAATCGAGCATTACCGCGAGTTGATTGAACCCGATTCCCCGATGTCGATCACCCATGCGCCTGGCCATGGCGCTTGTCATTGGATTGGCCGAATTTCGCGAGTCCACAATGACGAAGTCATCGCCATTGGCGTGCATTTTATGAAAACTTAGCGACATAAATTGATCCCACTGAATTCCAGGCAATTTCAGCCGTGACGCACCCGTTGTAGCAGCTGCCGAGCCTGCGTTCGGCTGCGAAGCAGTCGTAAAACCAGAAATTATGGTGTGTGTCAGGCAGACCGTATCTGTCGGACTCACGACTGCTGCGCAGCCTCGCAGGCTCGGCAGCTGCTACGGATAACATGACGTCTTGACTGATTGACAGACCCGCCACAATAGCGGGTCCGAAAGGGGAAGAGTCAGAGTGTCGGCATCTGCCCGATGCGCCCGAACATTTCGGTCACGATCTGCAGGTCCAGCAAGAACTGGTCGACGGTCTTGAACTCGTTGTCGTTGTGGCCGGTGTACTTGACCTCGGGCCTGGCCAGGCCGAATTGCACGCCATTGGGCAGCTCATGGACCGAAGTGGCGCCGGCAGAGGTGCCGAACTTGTGTTCCATGCCGAGGTTTTCGCTGGCCACGGCCAGCAGGGCCTTGACCCATTCGCCCTCAGGGTTGCGGTGCATCGGCTCGGCGATCGAGTAGTCAAAGGCCGCCGCAATCTGGGTCTTCTTGCTCCAGGTGCCAAGCTTGTCGGCGATTTCGGTCTGGAGCACTTCCGGGGATTTGCCTTTGGGCACCCGCAGGTTGACCGCGAGCTTGAAGGCTTTTTCATCCATCCCGATGTAGGTCAGGGAGGCGGTCAGCGGCCCCATGAAGTCATCGGAAAAGCCGACTCCCAATTTGCCACCCAGGTAGTCCAGCCCCCAGTTGTCGGCGGCGTAGCGGGCGGCATCGGTGATGTGGTTGTGCTTGAGCGCGACCTTCCCGTCGAGGCTGTTGATGAAGTCCAGCATCCTTGCCACCGGGTTGACGCCTGATTCGGGCTCGGAGGAATGGGCGGAAACGCCGGTGACGGTCAGTTTGACGTCCTTGCCGACGACCTTGGCGCTCACCTCGAAGTTACCGCCATTGCGCTTGGCATAATCGCTACCTGCCTTCTGCAGGCTGGCAGCCAATTCGGCGGGCTTGGCAGTTACCAGGGTGGCGACCGACGTCGATGGAATCTGGTTGGTTGCCAGGCCGCCCGTCATTGCTGTGATTTCGGCGCCTTTGCCCTGTGCGGCGCGACGAGGAAAACTGGCCATGACGGTGCCATAGCCTTTCTCGGCAATCACCACCGGATAGCCGCCATCCAGCGCCAGGTTGTAGTTGGGTGTCGGATTCTTTTCGAAGTAATAAGGGATGGCGTCGCCGGTGGTTTCTTCGGTGGTGTCGATCAGCAGCTTGAAATTCCTCGCCAGCGGCAGCTTCTCTTCCTTGATGATCTTCATGGCGTAAAGCGCCACCACGATACCGTTCTTGTCATCCTCAGTGCCCCGGCCATACAGGCGGTCGCCGACCAGGGTGACTTTGAACGGGTCGAGTCGGGTGCCGTCTTTCAAGACCCAGTTTTCTGGCGTCACGGGCACCACATCGGCATGCGCGTGAATACCTACGACTTCGTCGCCATTGCCCGCGAGGGAGATTTCATAGACGCGGTTGTCGATGTTGCGAAAGTTCAGGTTGAACGCTTGGGCAAGGCCCTTGAGCTTGTTGGCGATCTTGATGAATTCGGGATTGTCATGCTGGGCAACGCCGTCCACGCGGAAGGTCGGGATTGCCACCAGCTCGCGCAGAGTCTCGGTGGCAGCGTTGCCGTATTTCACCCGTGCATAGAGGCCGAGCAGGCGATGGATCTCGTTCTGTTGTTCCGCAGTAAGCGGCTTGTTGCCCTGGAAGGCACTGATTGCCGGGCCGAGATCGCTGGCGTGGGCAAGGTCGCTCTTGGCCAGGCGTCCCAGGAATTGCCTGAAATCGGTGACCGACGTGTCACTGAAGGTCTTGAGGATGGTCGCGCTCTGTTGCGGGGTGATGTTGGCGTGCGCTGAGGTGGTGAACGACGAAAGGCTGGCCACCATCAGGGTGGTCGCGGCCAGGTGCTTGAGTGAGAAATCCATTGTTGGGGCATTCCTTTGCAGGCAGGTTGTAAGAAATATCTGCTCGATGAGTCAGAAACGTTGCCAAACTAACACCACCAAGGAGTGGTACGGGAGTCCCTGAAGTAGGATTTTTCGCACAAAAATGCAAAAGTGACGCAGGCTTGCTTCTGTGGCGAGGGGGCTTGCCCCCGTTCGGCTGCGAAGCAGTCGTAAAGCTTTTGAGGCCGCTTCGCGACCCAACGGGGGCAAGCCCCCTCGCCACAGAGTAAAATCAGAAATTGTGGTGTGTCAGGCAGACTGCATCTGTCGGACTCACGACTGCTACGCAGCCAAACGCAGCCTCGCAGGCTCGGCAGCTGGTACATGGATTGCGTCGTGGCGCTCTTACCAACGCAACTCGAAGGCATTATTCGCCCCCGGCAAGATGCTGCTGCCCAAGCGTGCGCACTCGTGAGCAAGGGTGTCGTGCAGCCATTGATGGTCATCCCCTTCGGCGCGACAGATGCGAAAGCCACGCAAATGAGTGGGGACCAGGTCCAGCGACTGCAGGTGCCCGTTCGGGGCCAGCGAGGCAAAGTACAGAAGCCCCAGGTCGCCGCGAAAGGCTGTGTGGCCCTCGATGCCTTCGTAGTCGTTCAGCAGATCACCGCAGCCATAGAGAATCAGGCGTTCGCGGTACACCTCAATGCCCTTGATGTGGTGCGAGGAATGTCCATGCACCAGGTCAACTCCGGCCTCATCGATCAAGGCATGGGCGAACCGGACCTGTTCGCGTGGGATATCGAATCCCCAGTTGCCGCCCCAATGAATGGAGACGACCACCAGGTCCCGTGGTTTTTTGTCCCGGAGTATTCGTTCGACCACAGGGCGCAGGCTGTGCTTCGACAGATCCTCCAGGCACGCAACGCCTGCGCCTTTGTCCGTGGCGGCCCAGTCCGACGCTATGCCGCTGTCAGGTGCGCCGAGGCCATACACCAGCAAGCGTCGCCCGCCAGGCTGTGGCAACACGGCGGGTGCCTCGGCAGATTGCCGGTTGTGCCCGGCGCCGGCGCTGCGCATGCCGTTGCTCGACAAGGTATCCAGCGTATCGACCAGGCCGGCGGCTCCCCAGTCCAGCACATGATTGTTGGCCAGCACGCAACAGTCGATGCCGGCTGCGCTGATGACCGGGAAGTTCTCCGGGCTCATGCGGTAATGGATGCCTTTTGGCGCCGGTCGTCCACGGCGGGACACTGCTGTTTCCAGATTGATGATGCGTGCGTGTGGCTGGCGACGTTCAAACTCATCCAATGCGGCGCCCCAGACATAAGTGAAATCGACGGGGAGGGGAATCGGGCCATTGAGTCTTTCTGCCAGCCGGACATAAACGCCGGCATTCTTGACGTAGTCTTCATAAAGCTGCGGATCGCCAGGATGCGGCAGTATGGCGTCAATGCCACGGGCGGTCATGACGTCGCCGGCGAGAAACAGCTTCAGGGAGTCAGTATCAGTTGCCATGGCACCCTCCAGCATCAAGAGTAAGCATCTGTTTTAAAACAAATATATTTTTGTGTTGGCCTTCCCAGGCGATGAGAAAGTTGATAAATTGCCGCCCGTTCTTGCAGCAACCCTTACAGGGTTTATAGGGCAAGGGCATTCGCTACAGATACAGGGGCGTCGCCAAGCGGTAAGGCAGCAGGTTTTGATCCTGCCATGCGTTGGTTCGAATCCAGCCGCCCCTGCCATTTTCCTGATACTCATCCAAGTATGGCTCCGCCGGCAGGTAGTGCGGGAGTCCTGGAGAGTCATCTACAAAGAAAACGCCAACGCCGATCCGGCCTGGCGTTTTTTTATGCCTGCCAATCCCTCAGGGTGATGTCTTTAACGTTCAGCCTTGCCAATGCAGCGAGCGCGGCGCCGTAGCGGCGCGCTCGCCAGTCACTCAGTGGGGTGCGCGAGGGATGGTCTTGAGCAGTTCCTCGGGGCTGATGTAGCCGACGACCGGCTCTACCGCGCTGCCCGGTTGCGGCAAGTCAAGGATGTGCCCCTTCATCTTGCCGATCACGTGCATTTCGCAAGGCTTGCAGTCGAACTTCAGCGTCAGCACCTCATCACCATGCACCAGTTGCATCGGCGCGACTTTGGTACGCACGCCGGTAACGCCCTTGGCCTGTTTGGGGCAGAGGTTGAAGGAGAAACGCAGGCAGTGCTTGGTGATCATCACCGGCACCTCGCCGGTCTCCTCGTGAGCCTCATAGGCCGCGTCGATCAGCTTGACGCCGTGGCGGTGATAGAAGTCCCGGGCTTTCTGGTTGTAGACATTGGCCAGGAACGACAGGTGCGACTCCGGGTACACCGGTGGCGGCTCGATCTCGGCCTTGCGACCACCACGAGGGTGGGCTTTGATGCGGGCTGTGGTCAGCGCTTCGATGACTTCGCGGCGCAAGGCCTTGAGCTGCGAGTTGGGAATGAAATACGCCTGCGGTGCATCCAGTTCGATCGCCGTGGCGTGATACTGAGTAGTACCCAGTTGGCCGAGCAGGTCGTGCAGTTGCTCCAGCGCCTGCTCCGGCTTGTTGGCCAGACCGAACGGACCGTTCAGGGTGACACTCACACTGACACCTTCCTCGCTGGTGGCGGTCAGCTCCAGGCGCTCCTCACGCAGGCGAGCGACCCAGGCAACACCGACCCGGCGCTCGGCGGAAGTCTTGAGCAGGGCCTGCTGCCAGTTGTGGTCCAGGTTGCGGCTCAACGGGTGATTCGGTCGCAACTGGTGCAACCCGTTTGGCATCTCATTGGGCTCCACACGGTAGCGGTAGCGCTTTTCCCCGTCCTCTTCGAACTCGCCCTTCGGCTCGGCGATGTTGGTACGCCAGCCCACGACTTCACGCTTGACCAGCACATTGAGGCCGTCGCCGTTGGACAGCGGTTCGTGGGTAACCACCAGCAGATCGCGCTTGCCGACTTTCTCCACCACGCCTACCGGCAGGCCGGTGAAGGTCGGTGTGTCGAAGGCGCCAATGTCGATCTTGCGGTCGCTGACGAAGTAGTCGGTGCTGCCACGGTGGAAGGTTTTGTCCGGATCGGGCACAAAGAAGTGTGCAGTGCGGCCGCTGGACGCGCGAGCCAGGTCCGGGCGGTCTTCGAGGACATCGTCCAGGCGCTGGCGATACCAGGCGGTGATGTTCTTCACATAGCCCATGTCTTTGTAGCGACCCTCGATCTTGAACGAGCGCACGCCGGCTTCCACCAGCGCGCGGATGTTGGCGCTCTGGTTGTTGTCCTTCATCGACAGCAAGTGTTTTTCGTAAGCGATCACACCGCCTTTTTCGTCCTTGAGGGTGTAGGGCAGGCGGCAAGCCTGGGAGCAGTCGCCACGGTTGGCGCTGCGGCCGGTCTGCGCATGGGAGATGTTGCACTGGCCGGAGAACGCCACGCACAACGCGCCGTGGATGAAGAATTCGATCGCCGCATCGGTTTCGTCGGCGATGGCACGGATCTCCTGCAGGTTCAGCTCGCGGGCCAGTACCAATTGGGAGAAGCCGGCCTGATCGAGGAATTTCGCCCGCGCCAGGGTGCGGATGTCGGTCTGGGTGCTGGCGTGCAGCTCGATCGGCGGGATGTCCAGCTCCATCACGCCCAGGTCCTGGACGATCAGCGCGTCGACGCCGGCGTCGTACAACTGGTGGATCAGCTTGCGCGCCGGCTCCAGCTCGTTGTCGTGCAGGATCGTGTTGATGGTGGTGAACACCCGGGCGTGGTAGCGACGGGCGAATTCCACCAATTGGGCGATATCGCTCACCTCGTTACAGGCGTTGTGGCGGGCGCCGAAGCTCGGGCCCCCGATGTACACGGCGTCGGCGCCATGCAGGATGGCCTCGCGGGCGATGGCCACATCGCGGGCGGGGCTAAGCAGTTCCAGATGATGTTTGGGCAGGGACATATTTTTTTAGTCGGGCTTGTCACGGTCGAGGTGCGCATTGTAGCGGCGAAATGCTTGATCAGCACCCACAGGCCCCTCCGCTGACGAGCGGCAACCGGATGAAACTGTGGTCAGCCTCTGCCAGGCATGTCGATGTCATGTTGATGCACCCGTCGATACAGCGTTGCCCGTGAGATGCCCAAAGCCTTGGCCGCGGCGGTGGGTTTCCAGCGATGACGCACGAGGGCATCGATCAGTGCCTGGCGTTCCGGACTGGCGCAGCGTTCCACAGTGTCAGCTGAAGCGGGATCATTGAGTCGGTGGCCGAGCAGTTGTTCCGGCAAGTCACTCAACTGAATCAAATGGGTCTCGCACACCGCACAGGCGTAACGCAGTACGTGCCGCAGTTCGCGCACATTTCCCGGCCAGCGATAGCCGAGCAGGCATTCCAGCGCAGCGCTTCCCAGTTGTACCGCTATTCCACAGGCCGACGATTCTTCTTCGAGTATCCGGTTGATCAAGGCCAGCCGATCGCTGCGCTCGCGCAACGGCGGTAACTGGAACCGCGCACCTCTGAGGCGAAAATACAGGTCCTCGCGAAACTCCCCAGAGGTCACCAATGCTTGCAGATCGCGGTGGCTCGCGCAGACGACCTGAATGTCGATCGCTTTGCTTCGCGACGCTCCCAGAGGCGCCACTTCGCCCTCGGCTAAAACCCGCAACAGGCGGGTTTGCAGGGCCAGGGGCATATCACCGATTTCATCGAGAAACAGCGTGCCGCCGTGGGCCTGTTCCAGCAGACCTTGCATGCCTTTGCTCGAAGCACCGGTGAAGGCGCCAGCCACATAACCAAACAGCTCACTTTCGATGAGGTTTTCGGGAATCGCTGCGCAGTTCAGCGCGATAAATGGTCGATCACGGCGCAAGCTGGCCTGATGCAGTTGGCGGGCGAAGACTTCCTTGCCAGAACCGGTTTCTCCCTGGATCAGCACCGGTAGATTGCGGTCCTTGACCCGTACCGCAAGGCGCAGGCTTTCTTCCAGTCGCGGGTCGAGTTCGGCGGGGGACAGTACCCGACGCGCCGGGGTGCGTTTGATCCGCCGTGGCGCGTTGAGTCGGCCATGCAAGGTGTGGCGGGCTCCCTGGCAGTGAAACAGGCAAAGCGATTCGTCCCTGGCCCGATGCAATAGCTGTTGATCGAACACGTGGTCGATGTGTTCCGGCACTCGACCCAAGCTTTGCGACAGCCACTGCCGCGCCGCGGGGTTCAGCGCTTGCAGTCGTCCGTCATCGTCCCAGGCGAGCAGGTAATCGGGTTGGCTGTCGACGTAGCCCGGGCTGTTGTGGGCTCGCAGCACCCAGTAGCCCTGGGCACTGCTCATGAAAAACGCCTGTTCTATTTCCCGCGCGCTCTGCACCACCATTTGCCGGATCAGGTGTTGCGAGCGGCGGTCATCCGCAGAGCGCACCGCGGACACATCGAGCACGCCGAGCAGTTCGCCTCGAGGGTCGAAGACGGGCGCTGCAGAGCAGGTGAGCCCGATAAAAGCGGCGCGGAAGTGATCTCGCTTATGCACCGTGACCGGCGTCCGTGCGGTCAGCACCGCGGCCACGCCACAGGTGCCTTCTTCACCTTCTGACCAGCAGGTGCCCAGGTACAGGCCGGCTTTGCGGCAGTCATTGCGGATCGCGCTTTCCACGCGGTAGTCGATGGTCTGGCCCTGGGCATCGGTCAGCAACACGCAGTAGTCGGCATCGCGCACCCGACCATGGAGGCGGGCGACTTCTTCGCTGGCGATACGCAGGAACAGCTCTGAGCGTTCTTGACACTCTTGCAGCACGTTTTGCGAAAGGATCCGTGGCCCTTGTAATGAGCCGGGGTCCAGGTGGTGCTGCTCCATGGAGCGGCGCCAGGAGTCCAGAATCAAGTCCGGCACGGGCAGCTGCGGCAGGTGCGCTGCGTTCTTCAAAACACGGCTGACGCAATCCACGTGCGCCTTCGAGTGGGCGGAAAGCATTTAAGGTCTCCGGTTCGATGTTCTTTTAGTTGTGCGGCCATTAAGCGCCGTTCACGGACGCTCGACAAGCATCGGTTCACTCACGACGGCGGTGAGACGCAACGTCTCAAGGTCTCACCACGACCCGGTGCCGGCTGACATGGGACGTCTCAATCGAGCGTGATCCCAACCTTCATGGACTCAGGTCGGAGCCGCTCTGGAACAGGCCTCCTGGCGCTTTTTTGCAAATCTGGCACCGGCTTTGCTCTAGCCCCTGAAACGTAGCCCCAGCAACCAGTGCGCTGGCAACCCGATAATAAAAAGAGGTGCCCTATGTCCTCCTGCCGAGGCTTTTTCCCTGTTCTACCCGCGGTGCTGGCATGAGTCGCTTGCCATTGACCGTCGGCATCATTGCCAACCCCGCGTCCGGCCGGGATGTACGGCGCCTGACGGCGAATGCCGGGTTGTTTTCCAGCACCGACAAGGTCTCGGTGATCCAGCGTTTGCTGGCAGCTTTTGGTGCCACCGGTGTCGAGCGGGTGCTGATGCCCACCGACATGACCGGTATCGCCGCCGCGGTGTTGAAGAACAGTCATGGCCGCCAGGCGCGTGACAGCCACTGGCCTACCCTGGAGTTCCTCGACCTTACCTTGCGCCAGAGCGTGGCGGACACCCGCCAGGCTGCGCGCTGGATGGCTGAACGCGGCGTATCGCTGATCGCCGTACTTGGCGGTGACGGCACCCACAAAGCGGTGGCTGCAGAAGTCGGCGACATTCCACTGCTGACACTGTCGACGGGGACCAACAATGCCTTTCCGGAACTGCGTGAGGCCACCAGTGCCGGGCTGGCCGGCGGGTTATTCGCCAGCGGGCGGATTCCACCCGAAATCGCTTTGCGCCGCAATAAACGTCTGCTGGTGCGGATTGCGAACCGCGATCTGTGCGAAGTGGCCTTGGTGGACGTGGCGGTGTCCTCGCTGCCGTTTATCGGTGCCCGCGCCATCAGCCGTGGGATCGATCTGGCGGAGGTGTTTGTAACCTTCGCCGAACCTCAGTCCATTGGCCTTTCGGCGCTCTGTGGCTTGTGGTTTCCGGTATCGCGCCAAGCCCCCAATGGCGCCTGGATGCGCCTTGATCCGCACTCTTGCGAAGCGTTGCTGGTGCCACTGGCGCCCGGCCTGCTGCAAGGCTGCGGCGTACTCGCCGCCGCCAGTCTTGAACCGGGCGTTGCCCATGGTCTGAGCCTGACCAGCGGCACCCTGGCCCTGGATGGCGAGCGGGAAATCGAATTCAACGCCCCTGATTTACCCACCGTTACCCTCGATGCCGGCGGTCCGCTGAGCATCGATGTCAATGCGGCGCTGGCCTATGCAGCGCGAGAGCGGCTGCTGGCCATCGGCCGTGAACATCCGCAACACCCCTTGAACCTTGCACCTTGAAACCTGAGCCTCAAGACACCCTGGAGAATAAAAATGTCGACACAGCTGACCGCTGATCAATTGCTGCATGCCTATCGGGTGATGCGCACCATCCGCGTCTTTGAAGAGCGCTTGCACGTGGAGTTCGCCACTGGCGAGATTCCCGGTTTCGTTCATCTTTATGCCGGTGAAGAAGCCTCGGCCGCCGGTGTCATGGCGCACCTGGGGGATGATGATTGCATCGCCTCCAACCACCGTGGCCATGGTCATTGCATCGCCAAGGGCGTTGATGTGTACGGGATGATGGCCGAAATCTACGGCAAGAAAACCGGGGTCTGCCAGGGCAAGGGCGGCTCCATGCACATTGCCGATTTCGAGAAGGGCATGCTCGGCGCCAACGGCATCGTCGGCGCCGGCGCACCGCTGGTTGTGGGCGCGGCTCTGGCCGCCAGACTCAAAGGTACCGACAGCGTTGCGGTGGTGTTCTTCGGTGACGGCGGCTCCAATGAAGGGGCGGTATTCGAAGCGATGAACATGGCTTCGGTGTGGAACCTGCCGTGCCTGTTCGTTGCCGAGAACAATGGCTATGCCGAGGCCACGGCCTCCAACTGGTCTGTGGCGTGCGATCACATCGCCGACCGCGCAGCCGGCTTCGGCATGCCCGGGGTCACCGTCGACGGCTTCGATTTTTTCGCTGTTCATGAAGCCGCCGGTGCCGCCGTGGAGCGGGCTCGCGCCGGTGAAGGACCGTCGCTGATCGAGGTCAAGCTGACCCGCTATTACGGCCATTTCGAGGGCGACGCCCAGACCTACCGGGCACCGGACGAGGTCAAGTATTTCCGCGAGCACAACGACTGCCTGATGCAGTTTCGCGAACGCACCACCCGGACCGGTCTGATTAATGCCAGCCAGTTGGACCAGATCGATAGCGAAGTGGACCTGCTGATCGAAAATGCCGTGCGCAAGGCCAAGTCCGACCCCAAGCCGAGCGCGGCCGACCTGCTGACCGACGTCTACGTTTCCTATCCCTGAACGCCCCCATAACAAGAATCGAGACCTTCATCATGGCGAGAAAAATCAGTTATCAGCAGGCAATCAACGAAGCCCTGGCCCAGGAAATGCGTCGCGACTCCAGCGTGTTCATCATGGGGGAGGACGTCGCTGGCGGCGCCGGTGCTCCCGGTGAAAACGACGCCTGGGGCGGGGTGCTAGGCGTGACCAAGGGCCTCTATCACCAGTTCCCCGGACGTGTGCTGGACACGCCGCTGTCGGAGTTGGGTTATGTCGGGGCCGCGGTAGGCGCAGCGACCTGTGGTGTACGCCCGGTGTGTGAATTGATGTTTGTCGACTTTGCCGGTTGCTGCCTGGACCAGATCCTCAATCAGGCGGCCAAGTTTCGCTACATGTTCGGTGGCAAGGCCTCCACTCCGTTGGTGATTCGCACCATGGTCGGCGCGGGCCTGCGGGCAGCGGCCCAACACTCGCAAATGCTCACATCGCTGTGGACCCACATCCCCGGGCTGAAAGTCGTCTGCCCGTCGTCTCCTTATGACGCCAAGGGCCTGTTGATCCAGGCTATTCGCGACAACGACCCGGTGATCTTCTGCGAACACAAACTGCTCTACAGCATGCAGGGCGAGGTACCGGAAGAGCTCTATACCATCCCGTTCGGTGAAGCCAATTTCCTGCGCGATGGTAAAGACGTGACGCTGGTCTCCTATGGGCGCACGGTCAATACGGCGATGGATGCAGCCCGCAACCTGGCCGCGCGAGGCATTGACTGCGAGGTCATCGACCTGCGCACCACCAGCCCGCTGGACGAAGACAGCATTCTCGAAAGCGTGGAAAAGACCGGGCGCCTGGTGGTGATTGACGAAGCCAACCCGCGCTGTTCCATGGCCACTGACATCTCGGCCCTGGTGGCGCAAAAAGCCTTCGCCTCGCTCAAGGCGCCGATCGAGATGGTGACTGCGCCGCACACCCCGGTGCCCTTCACCGACGCCCTGGAAGACCTTTATATCCCTGATGCGGCGAAGATCGAGAACGCCGTGCTCAAGTTGATCGAGTGGAGCAAGCGTTCATGAGCCAGATTCATACCCTGACAATGCCCAAGTGGGGCTTGTCCATGACAGAAGGCCGGGTCGATGTCTGGCTCAAGGAGGAGGGCCAGGCGATCGCCAAGGGTGATGAAGTGCTCGATGTGGAAACCGACAAAATTTCCAGCAGCGTCGAGGCGCCGTTTTCCGGTGTGCTGCGTCGGCAGATCGCGCGCCAGGATGAAACCCTTGCGGTCGGTGCGTTGCTCGGCATCGTGGTCGACGGCGAAGCCAGCGAGGCCGAAATCGATGCAGTGATCGAGCAGTTTCAGGCCACGTTCGTGCCGGGTGACGGCGCCGAGGAAGACACTGGGCCGAAACCGCAGAAGGTCGAACTGGACGGGCGGCTGATCCGTTACTTCGAGCGCGGTGAGGGCGGGGTGCCGTTGCTGCTGGTGCACGGGTTTGGCGGTGATCTGAACAATTGGATGTTCAATCATGAAGCACTGGCTGCCGAACGCCGGGTGATTGCTCTGGATCTGCCAGGCCATGGCGAATCGACCAAACAACTGGAGCACGGAAACCTGGATGAACTGAGCGGCGTGGTGCTGGCATTGCTCGATCACCTGGACATCCCCTCAGCGCATTTGGTGGGTCACTCCATGGGCGGCGCGGTATCACTGAACACAGCGCGTCTGGCGCCACAACGGGTTCGTTCCCTGACTTTGATCGGCAGCGCCGGTCTGGGCGCGGACATCAACGGCGATTACCTGCAAGGTTTTGTCGAGGCGGCCAGCCGCAATGCCCTCAAGCCACCGCTGGTGCAACTGTTCTCCGACCCCGAACTGGTCAATCGGCAGATGCTCGAAGACATGCTCAAGTACAAGCGCCTCGAAGGGGTGGACACAGCCCTGCGCCAGCTGGTTTCGGGATTGTTCAAGGAAGGACGGCAACAGTTCGATCTGCGCGACGTGGTGCAAGAAAGCCGGCAGCCGGTGTTGCTGATCTGGGGCGGTGACGACGCGATCATTCCTGCCGCCCACAGTGCTGGCCTGACAGCTCGGGTCGAGATCCTGCCGGGCCAGGCGCACATGGTGCAGATGGAAGCGGCCGAGCAGGTCAACCGGCTGATTCTGGACTTTGTGCAACAACACTGATGCTCCCATGGCGACCGCTTGCCGGTCGCCAAGGCCAACGACTTCAAGGAGATAGCAACATGAGCCTTTCAATTGATCCGACCCGCCGCATGCGCGCCGCTGTGTGGCATGGCCGTCACGATATCCGTGTCGAAGACGTTCCGTTGCCCGTGTCGCCACCTGCGGGCTGGGTCCAGATTCGCGTGCAATGGTGCGGTATTTGCGGCTCCGACCTGCATGAATACGTGGCCGGGCCGGTGTTCATTCCGGTGGAGGCGCCGCACCCGCTGACCGGAATCAAGGGGCAGTGCATTCTCGGTCATGAGTTCTGTGGTGAAATCGTCGAACTGGGAGCCGGTGTCGAGGGGTTCAGTGTGGGTGAGCCAGTGGCAGCCGACGCCTGTCAGCACTGTGGCACCTGTTATTACTGCACCCACGGCTTGTACAACATCTGCGAGAACCTGGCCTTCACCGGACTGATGAACAATGGTGCGTTCGCCGAGTTGGTCAACGTGCCGGCCAATCTGCTGTACAAGTTGCCGGCCAACTTTCCCGCCGAGGCCGGGGCGCTGATCGAACCGCTGGCCGTGGGCATGCACGCAGTGAAAAAGGCCGGGAGTGTGCTGGGGAAAAATGTGGTGGTGGTTGGCGCGGGAACCATTGGCCTATGCACCATCATGTGCGCCAAGGCTGCCGGGGCGGCCCAGGTCATTGCCCTGGAAATGTCAGGAGCGCGCAAGGCCAAGGCTCTGGAGGTTGGGGCGAGCCATGTGCTGGATCCCAATGAATGTGACGCTCTGGCAGAGGTGCGGCGGCTGACCGGCGGACTTGGGGCGGATGTCAGCTTCGAATGCATCGGCAACAAACACACGGCCAAGCTCGCTATTGACCTCATCCGCAAGGCCGGTATGTGTGTGCTGGTGGGCATCTTCGAGGAACCCAGCGAGTTCAATTTCTTTGAGTTGGTCTCCACCGAAAAACAGGTGCTGGGTGCGCTCGCCTACAACGGCGAGTTCGCCGATGTGATCGCCTTTATTGCCGACGGCCGGCTGGACATCACACCCCTGGTAACCGGGCGCATTCAGCTGGAACAGATCGTGGGGCAGGGCTTTGAGGAGTTGGTCAACAACAAGGAGCACAACGTGAAAATCATCGTGTCCCCCGCTCGAGTCTGATGGCGCAGCCTGTATAGAAATTTCTGGATCTGGACAGCGGGTGCTGGATGCGGGTTTTCAGCATCCGCTACAGGCATAAAAAAAGGACCTCTGAAAAGAGGTCCTTTGTTTTTCCATGCTTCAGCGTAACGATTGCTTAGTTCTTCACTGTTTCCTCAAGAGAGAAACGCCCCAGTGGATTCTGCTGGAAGTTTTCGATGTTCTTGCGCGAAATGTTGATGTAAGGGCTGTAGTAAAGGTCGATCCAGTTGACGTCATTTTTGGCGATCTTCTGCAGGTCGACATACATTTGTTCACGCTTGGCCGGGGCCGCTTCAATGCGGGCTGCTGATACCAGATCCTTGACCTTGTCGTTCTTGTAGCGGGTCATGTAGTTCATGTTGGTGTCGTGGCCCAGAACGAAGGTGGTCTTCTGGTCCGGGTCGAGGATGTCGTTGGTCCAGTACATCACGGACAGGTCGTAGTCACCGTCGACCAGCATCTGCCAGCTCTGGGTGGGGTCGACCTTTTGCAGGGTGGCGGTCACACCGACGGCCGCCAGTTGCTGCTGAACCAGTACGGCAATCTGTTCATCGGCTTCGTTGCCGGCGTTGACCACGTAATTCAGCTTCATGCCCGCTGCACCGGCATCTTTCAGCATTTGCCTGGCTTTGACCGGGTCGAATGGACGCTGCAAGTTGTCCGCGTAGTGGTAAAGCGAGCCTTTGGGAATGTAGGAGTAAGCCTCCTGGCCATGGCCGAAAGTGACGGTGTCGACCACCGATTTTTTGTTGATGGCCATGTCCAGCGCCTGACGTACTTCAGGCTTGGCCAGCAGCCCGTGCTCATGGTTGATCAGCAGGTGATCTTCCCGAGTGGAAGGGTCGGAGTGGATGGTCAGGTTGGGATCCTTGCTCAGCGCATCGACGCGCGAAAACGGTACGAAAATCGCTGTATCCAGCTCACCTGCCTGTACTTTGAGCATCCGGGTATTGTCGTCCGGAATGGAAATCCACTCCACGCCATCCAGGCTGACCTTGTCGGCCTGCCAGAAATGCGGGTTCTTCTCCAGCTTCACGCGATCGCCGCGCAGCCATTCCTTGACAAAGAATGCCCCTGACACCACAGGCTCCTGGGCATAAGCGTCTTCGCCCATGCGGGTCATGGCCTTCTGCGAGAGCACCGACACAGTCGGCGAGGCCAGTTGCGAAAGGAACGGCACCGACGGGGCGGTCAGGGTGACGACCAGGGTTTGCGGATCGGCCGCTTTCGCGGTGTCGATCAGTTTGTAGGCATCGCTCCACAGCGAGGCCTTGTTATCGCGAGTGCGCAACAGACTGAATGCCGCATCGTCGGCGGTGATCGGCGAGCCGTCGGAGAATTTCGCCTTGCGCATTTTGAAGGTGTAGGTCAGGCCATCGTCGGAGACTTTCCAGCTTTCAGCCAGGCCAGGTTCCATCTTGCTGCCGGCCTTGTTGACCCGTATCAGCGTGTCGTAGACATTGGAAAACACCCAGGTATCGCGGTTTTGCGCGCTTTTGATCGGGTCGAACGTGGTGCTTTCTTCACGGCAACCGATGGTGAGTACACCGGCTGCCTGGGCAATGCCGCTGGCAAGGGTGCAAGCGGTCAATGTGGCCGCTGCAAGCAATTTCAAATGCCTGGATCTCATGGTCAAACTCCTTCTTGATGAGTACGTGGTTTTTTAAAACAAAGGCTCCTCGAGCACGCAGTCGTAACGGCGAGCATCGAGTTGACGGGTAGGGGGCGCCACCTGGCGACAAGTGGCACGAACGTAGCGACAGCGCGGGTGGAAGGCGCAGCCGGATGGCAACTGCAAAGGGCTGGGCGGTTCACCGGGCAATGGGTCGGTGGGTAGCGTGCGGGCTGGATCGATTTCTGGAATCGACTGGATCAGCGCGGCGGTATAGGGATGTCGCGGGGAGCGAAATACGTCCTCCACGGGGCCTTCCTCGACGATCTTGCCCAGGTACATCACCGCCACCCGATCACAGAGCCGGCGAACGATCGCCAGATCATGGGCGATGAACACAATCGCCAGGTTCATGCGTTGGCGCAGCTCCAGCAGCAGGTTGATGATCTGCCCCTGGATGGACACGTCCAGCGCGGCGACGCATTCATCGGCGACGATCAGGCGTGGCTCCACGGCCAGTGCACGGGCGATTCCGACACGCTGGCATTGGCCGCCGCTCAAGGCGTGCGGTTTGCGGGCGGCCAATTCAGGGCGCAGACCAACCAGCGTCAGCAGTTCATCGACACGGGCGGCAATCAGCGACTCCGGCACCTTGCGTTGTACCCGAAGCACTTCTGCCAGGGTCTGGCCGATGCTCAAGCGTGGATTGAGCGCGGCATAAGGGTCTTGAAAAACCATCGCTGTCTCATGACGCAGCCGCTCGATGTCGACTTTCCCGGCATGGGCCATGTCGATGCCGTCGAACAGTACCTGCCCGGCGTGAATCTCGTTGAGGTGCAGGATCGCCCGCCCCAGGCTGCTTTTTCCGCTGCCCGACTCGCCGACCAGCCCGAGGGTTTCACCCGCCGAGAGGCTCAGCGAAACGCCGTTGACCGCGGTCAGCCATTGCCGGTTCATGCCCAGAAAACCGGTGCCCGGCGCGGCGAAGCGCACATGCAGATCCTTGACCTTGAGCAGGGTCATGAGCGGTCTCCGGCGGCCAAGGGGTAATGACAAGCGATGCGGTGTCCATGGCTGACCGGCTGCAACCCCGGCATCAGTGTTGTGCACTTGTTGCCGATTTGCTGGCAGCGCGGATTGAAGCGACAACCCTGGGGCAGGGCGTCGAGCAAGGGCGGTTGCCCGGCGATGGTTTTGAGCAATCCGTGACCGTGGCTGGTGGCCGGTTGACAGTCGATCAACCCCGCGGTGTAAGGGTGGCGTGGATGAGCCAGTACCTCGTGCTTGTTGCCGTGCTCGCACAAGCGTCCGGCGTACATCACCGCAATCGAGTCGCAGGTCTGCGCAACGACCCCCAGATCATGGGTGATCATGATGATCGACAGGCCACGCTGGTCGCGCAGATCGAGCAATAGGCGCAGGATCTGCGCTTGCACTGTGACGTCGAGGGCGGTGGTCGGTTCGTCGGCGATCAGTACGTGCGGATTGCAACCCAGCGCCACGGCAATCATCGCTCGCTGGCGCATGCCGCCGGAGAATTCGTGAGGGTAACTGTCAACCCGCCGCTGCGGATCGGGAATGCCCACTTGCCGAAGGACGTCGATGGCCTGGGCGCGGGCTTCACGCTTGCTGGCGCCCTGGTGCAGACGAATACCTTCGCCAATCTGCTCGCCGATGCGCATCAACGGGTCGAGATGGCTGCTGGGGTTCTGGAAAATCATCCCCAATTGGCGCCCACGCATGCGGCGCATGCCGGCCTCGTCCAGGCGCAGTAGATTTTCTCCGGCCAGTTGCACGGCGGTGCCTTCGACACGCAGGTTTGGCGATGGCAGCAGCCTCATTAAACCGCGACAGGCCATGGTTTTACCGGAGCCGCTTTCGCCCACCAGTCCAAGCACTTCACCCTCGGCCAGATCGAAGGACAAGCGGTCCACCAGCGTCACCTCGTGCTCACCCTTGCGGGCGATAACGCTGAGCTCTTCGACCTTCAGCACAGGCGCACTCACGAACGTTCACCCAAGTGTTCGGCAACCGCATCGGCCAGCAGGCTGAAGCCCATGGCCAGGGTGACGATCGCCAATCCCGGGAAGGTGCAGACCCACCAGGCGGAGGTGATGAAACTCTGACCTTCGGCGACCATCGTGCCCCACTCGGCGGTCGGTGGTTGAACACCAAGACCGAGGTAACTGACCGCCGCGCCGCTGAGCAATACCAGCACCGCATCGGACATGGAAAACACGATCGAGCCGAACATCGCGTTTGGCAGCAGGTGCCGAAACAGAATGCGTCCATGGCCGAAGCCAAGGCTTTTGGCGGCCAGGGCAAAATCGCTTTCCTTGAGGATCAGGATCTGCGAGCGGATCAAGCGTGCGTAGGACACCCAGCCCACCAATGCCATGGCGATATAGAAACTCATCAGGCCGGGACCGAGGATCGCCATGATGGCCAGCATCAACACCAGGAACGGGAAGGCCAGGATGATATCGATCAGGCGCATGCAGAACGTGTCGAAACGCCCGCCGATGTAGCCGGACAACGCCCCGACACAGGTGCCGATCAGAAACGGGAAAATCACCCCGATCACCGCCAGCTGCAAGTCGACGCGGGCCGACCAGATCACTCGGGACAAAACGTCGCGGCCAAAATTGTCAGTGCCGAACGGGTGGGCCAGATGGGGCGCCAGCAAGCGTATATCAGTGTTCTGGACGATCGGATCGAAGGGTGCGATCCAGGGCGCGAAGATCGCCAGCACCAGCCAGCCCAGCAGGATTGCCAGGCCCAATCCCATTGCCAGTCGAGGATTGCGCAAACCCAGGCGCAGATTCGGTCGAGGAACCGTCGTTGCCTGGCTGTTCATCGGATTTTCACCCGTGGATCGATGGCGACTGTCACCACGTCGGCGAGAAAGTTGACCGCCACAGTGGCGCAGGCCAGCACCATCGCCACGCCCTGGACCACCATGTAGTCACGGGTGAAGATGCCTCGGACCAACAACTGGCCGATCCCGGGAATGGCGAACAGACTTTCGATGACCACCGTGCCGCTGATCAGCCAGCCGATGTTCACCGCCAGCAGGTTGACGGCGGGTACCAGGGAGTTGGGCAGCACATGGCGACGAAACACCGCGTCTTCAGACAGGCCGCGAGCCCGGGCTGCCGTGACGTGGTCGGCTTGCAACTCCATCAGCATGCTTGCCCTCAGGTTACGTATCAAAACCGCCGATAACGCCAGGGCAATGGTCAGGCAGGGCAAGACCATGTGGTGCAGTTTGTCCAGCCAGGAACGGCCGTAGCCGGAAACCGGGAACCAGCCCAGCTGTACGCTGAACAGCAGGATCAACATGATCCCCAGCCAAAACGCCGGCATGCCGAGGCCGGCGGTGGTGAACAGGCGGATCAGGTTGTCGCCCCAACCACCCTTGTGCCGGGCCGCAACGGTGGCCAGCGGCACCGCGATCAACATGGCCAGCAACACGCTGCCCAGCACCAGAAACAACGTGGGCTCGATGCGCGTGCTGATCAGCTTCAAGGCGTCGACCTTGTACAGCAATGACTGGCCAAGGTCGCCGTTGAACAGGTTTTTCAGGAAGTAGAAGTACTGCATCCACAGCGGCTGATCGAGGCCGAACTGAGCACGCACCCTGAGCAGCCCCTCTGGCGTACTGCGCGAGCCGAGCAGGGCGCGCGCCGGGTCGCCGGGAATCGAGCGCACCAGCACAAACGTGATGAGACTGATGCCGAACAGCACCGGCAGCAGCTGCAGGGGGCGTGACAGGATGAAACGGTAACGCGACAGATTCATCGACTAACCTCGGTGCCGCTGGAGGAAATCCAGTAACACCGGAAAGTAGGCATGAGGTTCTTCGTAGAAGGGCATGTGGCTGCTGTTGGGGAATACATGCAGTGCCGCGTCCTTGAGCGCCATTTTCATGCGCATGGCACAGGCGGGCGTCAGTTCGTCGTGCTGGCCGGTGGTAATCAATACCGGCATGGTGAAGTCGGCCATTTCCTGAAGACGGTTCCAGTCTTTCAGGTTGCCGACGTAGAGAAACTCATTGGGCCCCTGCATGGTTGTGTAGGGGCCCATGTTCCAGTCGCCCAGAGAGCGTGTAACCGGCGCCGGCCATTCGTCCAGGCGGCAGACGTGGCGATAGTTGAGCAGGGTGATTGCCGCTTGGTATTGAGGGTGATCGAGGGTGCCCATGGCTTCATGGCGCTGCATCATGGCCACGGTTTCGCTGCCGAGTGCACCCCGCAGACGTTCCAGTTCCTGAGACAGGTGCGGGATATCGCCTACGGTATTTTCCAGAATCAGGGTTTTAATTGCATGAGGGTGGTAAATGGCATATTCGATCGCCAACCAGCCGCCCCAGGAGTGCCCCAGCAAGTGCACCCGGCCCAGGTCGAGGGCCTGCCGAACGGTTTCCACCTCAGCGACATAACGGGAAATATCCCACAGTGATGGGTCTTGAGGTCTGTCAGACGCGCCGGTGCCGAGTTGGTCGAAGGCGACCACGCGCAACCCCTTGTCCTTGAGCCAGCCATGGGCGTCACGCAGATAATCGCAAGGAAGCCCCGGGCCGCCATTGAGGCACAACAGGACTTCATCGCCCTCGCCGAAGCTGTAAACCACGAGATTGTGGCCATCGACTTCGACATTAAAGTGCTGGTCCGGCTCGATTTCACGCCACATCGCAACTCTCCCTTTATGATGCTGACCGGTTCGGATGCAAACTAAATGGCCTACCTTACTGAGTAAGTCATGTGCCCAAAAGCTAGTATTTGTTATAGGTTTGGTCTGGCAGTCCCTCGCCGAGGCGTGGCATTCTACGTGCTGAATTTCAGGATTGAAATTAATTACGGAGCGCAATGGATGCAGAGCAAGCTATCTGACGTCAATCCCCGTCTTTTATCGGGCAAGAGCCTGGATGAGCAGATGGACAACGCCTTGCTGTTGGCCCAGGAGCTGGGCTTCGATGCTTTGGTGTACGACTACAGCCCGGTGCCGCTGGACCATGAAGGCAAGTTAATCACGCCCTCGGTACTCAAACTGCGCAACACGCCATCCGATTGGCATACGCGTTGGTGTACGGAGGGTTACTACCAGATCGACCCTGTCCAGCAGGTGGCACTCGATCGTGTTTCACCCTTTGTCTGGTCCTACAAACCCGGGACTGACACCCTGCTGGAGCCGGTGATAAGTCAGTGCCATGCGCCCGTGGTGAGCTATCTGGAAGACACGCAAATGACGTGTGGTGTCTCGGTTCCGATTCATCTACCCAGAGGCGGTTTTGCTTCGTTGACGGGGTTGCGTACCGGCAGCAGCGCCAGTGTGTTACACGATGCCCGGCGGACCCTGGCCGACTTCAGCCTGATTTCCCATGCGTTACAGGAAGCGGCCTATCCGTTGCTTGGCAAGGAGGCTCACACGCCTCCCATTCATCTGACCAAACGTGAACGCGAGTGTCTTAAATGGGCGGCCCAGGGGCTGACCGCCGCCGAGATTGCCAATCAACTGAATCGTTCATTGGCCACCATCAGCCTTCATCTGACGTCCGCCATGCATAAACTCGGGGCCAAGAATCGAGTCCAGGCCGTGGTTCGGGCCACCCACTATCGATTGCTCGATAGCTGAAACGGGGCAAAAACCTATCTGTTTCTCTAGTTATTTTGAAGGTCTGATCCAGATATCGTGTGCCTACGGTTTTTCAGGGGCGGCACGAAGAAATGGAATCTATTGGAACACGCGAAGGCTTTGCACCTTTTGGTCCTTATCAGACCTGGTACCGCGTCACAGGTCACTTTGACGGCAAAAAAACGCCGCTGGTGATTTTGCATGGCGGCCCGGGCTGCACACATGATTACGTTGATGCGTTCAAGGACATTGCCGGGAGCGGCTATCCGGTGATTCATTACGATCAACTGGGTAATGGTCGCTCGACCCACCTGCCGGAAAAAGACGCTTCGTTCTGGAACGTGGCGCTGTTTCTCGAGGAGCTGGACAATCTGCTGGATCATCTTCAGATCAGCGACAATTACGCGCTGCTGGGGCAATCCTGGGGCGGCATGCTCGCCAGCGAACACGCCGTATTGCAACCGGCAGGGCTACGGGCCTTGATCCTCGCCAATGCTCCTTCGGACATGCGCGTCTGGGTCGAGGAAGCCAACCGCTTACGCAAACTGCTGCCGGGCGGTGTGCATGAAACATTGCTTGAACACGAACAGGCAGGGGATTTTCAAGCGCCCGCCTATCAAGAAGCCTCAAGGGTTTTTTACGACAACCATGTGTGTCGTTTACTGCCCTGGCCCGACGAAGTCGCACGTACGTTTGCCCAGGTCGATGCCGACCCCACCGTTTACCATGCCATGAGCGGGCCGACGGAGTTTCATGTGATCGGCAGCCTGAAAGACTGGACCATCGTCGACCGCTTGCAGAACATCAACGTGCCGACGCTGGTGATTTCCGGTCGCTACGATGAAGCCACACCGAAGGTGGTCAAACCCTATCTGGAGCAGATCCCGAACGCTCGCTGGGCGTTGTTCGAGAACTCCAGCCATATGCCCCATGTCGAGGAGCGGGTCGGCTGCATGGGAACGGTGGTGAGGTTCCTGGATGAGTGCTTGTAGGCGGAACGGCCCGTGAGGTCCACGGGCCTGCTTGTGCGGCAAAACCACTCAACGATCATCGGCTTGCTGCGATCTCATCGTGGCATGAGGGAACAAATGGACCTCTGAAAAGAGGTCCATTTTTTTCGCCCGCAAAAAACCTTTTGCACCCAAATCATCGCTCCGACCGCACGCACCATTCGTCAACTGCGCTGCACTCTTGGCATGGACAAGGTCTCCAAAGAAGTTCCATTACCTGGTATTGGAGACTGAGATGAAACCTGATCCTTCCACCACCCAGGATGAGCCCACCCAGGATTTGAGCAACCCCAATGACGACGGTTGCGTGCTCGGTACCGCTGGCCGCGATGAAGACCCGAATGCCACCACCGACTGGGACAAGGAAAGGAATGCTGAAGACCATCGCCAAGGCCCGAGTGACGCCCGAGGCATGCCCGGTTACCCCCGCGACGCGCCTGATGAGCAGACGCCATCGACAACCAAAACCCGGGCACAAACCAGCGAAGCGGAGCCGGGCATCGAAACGCCAGAACAGGATAACGACAAGGTCGGTTGATTTGCGCCGGGGTGATGGAGAGCTGCCACAGCCTCGCTCCAACATGGATCCATGCAGTCGTGATGACGTGCATCGGAAATAAAGAACTCCTGAGCGCAAACGCAGCCATAGCCTTAAGAACGTGAACTCTGGAATCCGGCGATGGCGCAGATCTTCAGCCGCTCGGCCGATACCTGGCTGCGCCTGGGGCTGTTGGTGCTGTTCGTCGGCGTCACGGGAGGTTTGCTTGTGGCAGTGGCCCTGGACCGTTCCGATTACCGAACCGGCCGTAACTGGGTGGTCGAACAGCCGCTGCCGTTCAGTCACGCCCACCATGTCGGTGAGCTGAAGATTGATTGCCGCTACTGCCACAGTTCCGTGGAATCTTCCGCGATGGCCAGTCTGCCGACCACCGAAACCTGCATGACGTGCCACTCGCAAATCTGGAAAAACGCCGACCTGCTCGAACCCTTGCGCAAAAGCCTGCGCCAATCACAGCCGTTGCATTGGCAGCGAGTGGTCAAATTGCCGGACTACGTGTACTTCCATCATGGCGTGCACGTGAAGGCGGGCGTGGGTTGCAGCGAATGCCACGGCGCGGTGGACCGCATGCAGCTGATGTTCAAGGCCGAACCCCTGAGCATGGGCCAGTGTCTGGCCTGTCACCGTGATCCGGCACCGTACTTGCGCCCTGCAGGGCAAGTGACCCAGGGGCAATGGCACACCGATCAGGATCGTCGGGCGCCGGGTGAACCATTGATCAGGCAGCGACGAATCGACCCCCGAGGCCTGAGCGATTGCGGGATTTGTCACCGATGAGCGCTTCCTCGCCGGACTTCGCCGCATGGCGCGAGCAGCTCGCCGGGCTCAAAGGCGCCGCGTACTGGCGCGGCCTCGAAGCGCTGGCGGCGACGCCTGAGGCGCAGGCGCTGATCGAGGCCGAATTTCCCGGTGCCGCGCCCTTGTTGAACCGTCGACATTTTCTGCAACTGATGGCGGCGTCCCTGGCCATGGCAGGCTTGGCCGCGTGTGGCAAAACCCCTGAGCACGCCGTGCCGGCGATCAGACAAGCCCCTCAACTGACTCCCGGCATCGCGAGCTGGTATGCCACGGCCATCCCGTTTTGTGGCATCGCCCAACCCGTGCTGGGCAAGACCCTCGCCGGGCGCCCGATCAAACTTGAAGGCAATCCGCAGCACCCCGTATCCGGTGGCGCGTGTGATGCCTTTACCCAGGCCGCAATCCTGCAACTGTACGACCCGGACCGCTCCCAGACGCCGCGCTTCAAGGGCCGGGAAACCAGTTGGGACGAAGTGCGTGGTGCGCTGGCTCGACAACGGTTGACGCTGGACACCACGCGAGGCAAAGGCTTGCATATCGTCTGTGCAGCCAGCAGTTCGCCGACTCTTGGTCGGCAACTCGAAGCGCTGCGTCGGCGTTGGCCCGAAGCGCAGCTGTATCACGCCGAACCATTCGCCGAGACCCAGGCATTGCACGTCAGCGAACGGGTATTCGGCCAGCCGCTGGATGCCCGGCGTTACCTGGAACGCACCGAGGTGCTGGTTTGCCTGGAAGACGATCCGCTGGGCAGCGGTCCGCGCCAGACGCTGTTGCAACGCGGCTGGGCGGAACGTCGACGGCAAGCGGCGCAAGGGCACGGTGCGGCGTTATCGTTTGTCGCCGAAAGCATTCCGACGCTGACCGGGGCTGCCGCCACGCGACGGTTGCCGATTGCCCCCTCGCGACAGCCTGATCTGGTGCTGGCGCTGAGCCGCGCCTTGGGCGACAACGTGGCCGATCAGCCGCGCCTGAATGCGCGACAGCTCGACTGGGTCGATGAAGCCGCCTCGGCGCTCAAGGCTCATCCCGGCCGTGGCCTGATTTGCGTGAGCAAGCAAGCGGCAGGTGATGTGCAGGCGCAGGTGATGCGGCTCAACCAACGGCTGGGTGCGCACGGTCAGACGCTGGATTGGCAGACGCCGACGTTGCTCGGTTATGAACGCGGACGGTTCTGGGCATCGCTGGAGCAACTGAGTCAGCAATTGGCCGGTGGCAACGTCAGCCAATTGTGGCTGCTCGATTGCAACCCGCTGCTGACCTCGGCGCCGGATCTGGGGCTTGAAGGGTTGCTGCAAAAAGTACCGTTGCGCCTGCATGCCGGGCTTTACTACGACGAGAGCGCCGCACATTGCCATTGGCATTTGCCGCTCAACCATGCGCTTGATGGCTGGAGCGACACCCGGGCAGCGGACGGTAGCGCGTGCATTGTGCAGCCGCTGATCGAGCCGCTGTACTCGACCCGGACCTTGCATCAAATCATCGAACTGCTGCTGACTTCCGCCGACAGCGACGCTCTGGATCTGGTGCGACTCACCTGGTCCCACGTTCCGCGAAATCAGTGGCGCCAGGCCTTGGCCGATGGCTGGATTGAAACCTCAGCACCCGCGGTGGATGTCCCTGAAGCGGCGACATGGGTGCTGAACCTGATCGATATCGATGGCCTGGAAGCCGTGGTGCGTCCGGACCCTTGCGTATGGGATGGGCGATTCGCCAATCTGGGCTGGTTGCAGGAGTTGCCCAAACCCATCAGCACCCTGACCTGGAGCAACGTGGTCGGGCTGTCGCCACGGTTGGCGGAACAGGTGGGCGTGCGCAATGGCGAGGGCGTCGAAGTGGCGCTGCCGGGGCAATTATTGCGCGGCGCGGCGTGGATCGAGCCGGGCCAGGCCGATCAGGTGATTGCCCTGTACACCGGTTACGGGCGCAGCCATGCCGGGCGAGTCGGTAACGGGTTGGGTTATGCGGTACGGCCGATCCAGTCCTGGTCGGTGAGTGCTTCGGTACGTTCCAGTGGCGAGCGCCATACCCTGGCCATGACCCAGACCCATCATCAGTTACCCAGCGATGAAGCGCCGCCGATTCGCGTGGTGCAGCGCCAGGCGCCGCAGTTGCCGGCGCAGCAGATTCCGGCCTCGCTCTACAGCCCGGTCGTTGACAGCGGCCCGCAGTGGGGCATGGTCATCGACCTCGACTTGTGCACCGGCTGCAATGCTTGCGTCACCGCGTGTCAGGCGGAAAACAACATCGCCGTGGTCGGTGCCGAGCAGGTGGCCAAAGGGCGCAACATGCACTGGCTGCGCATCGACCATTACTACCAGGGATCACTGGATGCGCCACGCTCACGCTTCCAGCCCTTGCCGTGCATGCACTGCGAACAGGCGCCGTGCGAAACCGGTTGCCCGGTGAATGCCACGGTGCACAGCCGCGACGGCTTGAATCAGATGGTCTACAACCGCTGCATCGGCACGCGCACCTGCGCCTCGTATTGTCCGTACAAAGTACGGCGCTTCAATTGGCTGGACTGGAGCGCCGACAGCGCTCCGTCGATTCAGGCCCAGCGCAACCCTGACGTCACCGTGCGCGCCCGGGGCGTGATGGAAAAATGCACTTATTGCATTCAGCGCATCAGCGCCGCACGCATTGAAGACAAACAGCAGGGCACCGACTTCGACACCACAAAAGTCGTCACCGCGTGCCAGCAAACCTGTCCGAGCCAGGCGATCCGTTTTGGTGACATCGCCGACGCCACCAGCGCGGTCAGCCATGCCCGCAAGGATCCGCGTCATTACCGCTTGCTCGAAGCCCTCGGCACACGCCCGCGCACCACTTACCTGGCGCGGATCGAGGAGGGGGGTGGCGATGAGGCCTGAACCGCTGCTGCACGATACCGAGCATTTTTTGCCACGGGACCTCAGCGATCAGCAAGTGTCACGGCAGGTGTTCGGCCCCTTGCAGCAGTTTCCCCGGCGGGTGGCGTGGCTTTGGTTGTTCGCAATTGCCATCACGCTGTTGCTGATGTACCTGGCTTCGGCCGCGGTACTGCTGGCCAACGGCGTGGGCATCTGGGGCAACAATCAGCCGGTGCATTGGGGCTTGGGTATTCTCAACTACATCTGGTGGCTGGGCATCGGCCATGCCGGCACCTTTATTTCGGCTGTGCTGTTGCTGATCGAGCGGCCGTGGCGGCACACCCTCAATCGCTTGGCCGAATTGATGACACTGATGGCGGTTATCTGCGCCGCGCTGTACCCGATCCTGCACCTGGGCCGGCCCTGGCTATTTTACTGGATCCTGCCGTACCCCAATCAAATGGGCCTGTGGCCACAGTTCAAGAGCCCGACGGCCTGGGACATGTTTGCGATCCTTTCGTACCTGACGGTGTCGCTGCTGTTTCTGCTGGTGGGGGCCATTCCTGATTTCGCCACGGCGCGGGATCGTGCCCAAGGTTCGTTGAGGCAAACGCTGTATGGCCTGATGGCGCTGGGCTGGCGCGGTTCGCAGCAGCATTGGGCGTTGTGGCGACGTACCAGTCGGGTGCTGGCGATGCTCGCGATCCCGTTGGTGTTTGCCGTGTCCAGCGGCTATTCGTTTCTGCTGACCATGGGCCCGCAAAGTGGTTGGCATTCGACGCTGTTTCCGCCGTACTTCGTGGCTGGCGCAGTGTTTTCAGGATTTGCCTTGGTGACGTTGCTCGCCATTGGCGTGCGCTGGTTGTTGCACATCGAAGCGCTGATCACCTTGCGTCATCTGGACACGCTCGGTTGCCTGCTGCTGGCCACCGGTTGGCTCACCGCCTATGGCTACCTGATGGATCTGTTCATGCCGTTTTACAGTGGCGATTCCCATGAGATCGAAGTGCTGCTGACACGCCTGAGCGGCCCTCATGCCTGGAGTTTCTGGTTGGCCATGATCTGCAACGTCGCCGTACTCCAGGCGTTGTGGTGGCGTTCGGTGCGTCAGCGTCCGGGTGTTTTGGCTGCGGTGGCGCTGGCGGTACTGGTGGGCATGTGGGCCGAGCGTTTCATGCTGGTGATCCCGCCCCAGACCCGCGATTTTCTGGCCTCGACCTGGGGCAGCTACACCCCGACGCTTTGGGACTGGACGCTGTTCATTGGCAGTTTCGGTGTGTTTCTTTTGCCCTACAGCCTGTTTCTGCGCTACGTGCCCATGGTCTCGGCGTTCGAGGTCAAGCAGGCGCTGCATCAGGAGCGCGGCGATGACTGAATCCGTGGGGTTACTGGCTGAATTCGATGCGCCGCAACCGCTGGTAGAAGCCAGCCTGCACGCCTGGGCCATCGGCTACCGACAGCTCGATGCGTTCGCGCCGTTTCCGCTTGAGGCGCTGCAACCGTTGTTGCAACCCAAGGCTTCCAGGGTATCGGGCATGGCCTGCATCGGCGGATTGCTCGGCATCGGCCTGGCACTGCTTATGCAGATCGGCTCGGTGTGGAGCTATCCGCTGAATGTCGGCGGCCGGCCGTTGATTGCCCTGCCGTTGCTGATGGCAGTGACCTTTCTGTTCGCCGTGGTCGGGGCGGCGATGGCTGCGGTATTTACGCTGCTGATCAGCAGCCGCCTGCCACGTTTGCATCACCCGTTGTTTGCCGCTGAGGGTTTCGAACGGGCCAGTGACGATGGGTTTTTCCTGTTTATCGAAGCCGGCGATCCATTGTTCGACGCGCAGGCTACCCGAGCCTGGCTGGCTGAGCGGGCGATCAGCGTGCGCGAGGTCCAGCCATGAAAGCCTGGCCGTGGGCGCTGATCATCGCTGTGCTGGGCAGCGGCTGCGATGACATGTCGCGTCAGGCGAAAATTGCCCAACAACGCCCCGACGCCTTGTTCGAAAACGGCCTGAGTAGCCGACAACCTCCCGTCGGTACCGTCGCCCGAGGGCAACTGGAGCGTGAAGCGATTGTGCAGCAGCGCCCGCCATTGACCGCTGCGTTGCTTGCCCGTGGCGAAGCGAGTTATCAAACGTTCTGCACCCCGTGCCATGGCCTGAGCGGGCGAGGCCATGGTCTGGTGGTCGTCCGTGGTTTTCCGGCACCACCGGCGTTGACCACACCGCGATTGCTCAACGCCTCCGATGCTCAACTGATGCAGGTCATCGCCCAGGGCAAAGGCCTGATGTACGGCTATGAATCACGCATCCCGCCGGCGGAACGCTGGGCCATCGTTGCTCATGTGCGCTTGCTGCAGTTGAGCCAGCACGCGCCTCTGGAGCGCTTGCCAGCCGAGCTGCGTCAGGCGTTCGAGGAGAGCAACTGATGAGGCGGTTAGCGGGAACATTCGCCATCGGCGCCGTCGGCGTATTGCTGCTTGGGGTTTGGCGGCCGGCCTGGGTAGGCGCCGGGGTGTTGGCGGCCGCGGTCAACGGCAGCAACATTGTGTGGGGTTGCCTGCTGCTGGCGCTGCTGACGCCCTTGATCAGTGGCCGCTGGCAAATGCTGCTGGCGCCGGGCAGCCGACTGGGGAGCGGCGCGGTGCTGCTGATTGTGCCGATGCTGGTGCCGGTACTGCTCGCCATGAACTGGCTGTATCCGTGGTTCCACCTCGACACACCGGGGTTTCGCGGGCTGTGGCTGTCGCCGTGGTTTTTTGTGCTGCGCACGCTGCTTTACGCCGGGCTTGCGCTGGCCCTGCTGGGCTGGTCGCAGCGTCCGGATGCCGAGCGCAGTGGCCCGGGGCTGATCCTGTATGGGCTGGTGGTCAGCCTGGCGGCGGTGGATTGGTTGATGTCGTTGCAGTCGGAGTTTGTGTCCAGCCTGTTCGGTGTATTGCTGATTGCCCGGCAATTGCTTGATGGCCTCGCGTTTGCCGGCCTCTGCGTGCTGTGCTGGAACCTTGTGCCGCTACCGGCCCCACAGCGTCAGGTGCTGCGCGGCTTGCTGATCAGTGCCTTGGCGTTCTGGGCCTACGTGCATTTCATGCAGTACCTGATTATCTGGTCGGTGAATCTTCAAGACGAAACCCAGTGGTACCGCGTACGCCAAGCAGGCGTCTGGGGTGCGCTCAGCGGGTTGCTGATGGCAGGGCAGGTGATGTGCCTGCTGGCGTTGGCCTCGCCTTGGGGCGCTCGGTCAAAGGTTCTGATTTGGGGTTGCTCGGCGATTCTGCTGCTGGGCAGTGTCGAGTCGATCTGGATGAGCTTGCCGTCGATATTCCCCGACGTCGAAATCGGAGCCGGCCTGATGGCCGTGCTCTGCCAAGGGATTTACGGTCTCGGTCTGTGGGCATGGTGGCGTTGGCAATGGCAACGGAGGCGTCATGAAGTCTGAAAAACCGCTCGGCTACGAACCCGACACGGTCGACAGTGACACCGTCTGCAGCCTGGTGGCGCTGTTTCTGGCGGCGGTGCTGTTGTGCCTCACCGGCGTGGCCTGGTGGCTGATCAGCTATCAGCAGCGCGCAGAATCGCGGCAGCCACCCTTGAGCGCTCTGGAGCGTGAGCGGCTGCTGCCACCGGCCCCGCGCTTGCAATCCCAGCCTCGGCAGGAAGGCGAACGCCAGCTTGCCGCCGAGCGTATTCACCTCGACAGCTTCGGCTGGGTCGACCGCGAGCGGCGCATTGTGCACCTGCCGCTGGAACACGCGCGGCAAGTGCTGCTGGAGCAGAGTTGGCCAACACCCGAGGACACCTCGCATGAACCGTGAACGGGTCTCGCTGACGCTGGCGTTGCTGTGGCTGATCGCCGTTCAACACAGCGCCGCGCAAACGTTCGACCCGTTTTCCGCCGCCGCTATCGACACGGCCCAGGTCGGCCAGCGTTTGGCGCTGGACGGGCAATTTACCGACCAGCACGGTCGCTCGGTACGCTTCGGCGATTTGCTTGGCGGGCGGCCAACACTGCTGGTGCCTTTGTACTACCGCTGCCCGAACGTCTGTGGCGCGGCGCTCTCGACCCTGTTCAGCCAATTGGCTATTCAGCCTTACCGCTTGGGCCGGGATTTTCAGGTGATCGCGTTCAGTTTCGATCCGCGGGAAGACAGCCATGCCGCCCGCGAAGAGCTGGCCAGACTGAGTCAGCGTTGGCCGTCGCTGGCGGCTGAGCCGGCCTTGCATCTGTTGACCGGCGACGCCGATGCGGGGCAGGCCCTGGCCCATTCACTGGGTTTCAGTTATCGCTTCGATGAGCAACAGCAACAATACGCGCATAGCTCGGCGGTGGCGGTGTTGACTGGTGATGGACGCCTGTCGCGCTGGCTCTACGGTCTCGGTTATCAGGCCAGCGATGTGCGTCTGGCATTGACCGAAGCGGGGCAGGGCAAGCTGGGCGCATTCAAGGAGCAGCTTCTGCTGCTGTGTTACCACTACGACCCGCAGAGCGGCACCTACAGCAGTCGGATCATGGTGTTGCTGCAAGTGGCGGGACTGGTGACCGTATCGGTATTGGGCCTGTTCATTGTTCTGGCGTTGCGCCGCGATCGGCGGGGACAGCCATGAACGAACCCTTCCTGCGCTTGTGGCCCGTGCAGGGCTCGGACTACGCCGCCTCGGTCGATTGGCTGGTGATCGGCTTCACCGCAATGATGGCGTTGTTTGTAGTGCCCGTGTTTGTCGCGCTTTGGGTGTTTATCTGGCGCTATCGACGCGGGCGCGAGGCGAATCGGGACCATCGGGCGCAGAGCAATCTGCCGATCGAACTGGCCTGGATCATCTTGCCGTTCATTGGCTCGCTGGTGATTTTTCTGTTCTCGGCACGGCTGTTCTTTTTCGCCCGCACGCCTCCCGCCGATGCCCTGGAAATCCAGGTTACGGCGCGGCAATGGATGTGGAAGTTTCAGCATCAGGGCGGGCAGCGTGAGATCAACACCTTGCATGTCCCGGCAAGGCGCCCGGTGAAGCTGACGATGATTTCCGAAGACGTGATCCACAGCCTGTTTTTTCCCAGCTTGCGGATCAAGCAAGACGTGTTACCGCAGCGTTACAGCATGCTCTGGTTCCAGGCCGAACACAGCGGCACCTATCAGGTGTATTGCGCCGAATACTGCGGCACCGACCATGCGGCGATGCTCGCCCGGCTCGTGGTGCTTGAGCCGGGTGACTATCAGCAATGGCTGAGGGACAACGGCAATGCCGCCGACCTGATCAGTCAGGGCGAGACCTTGTACCGCCAATACGGCTGCGGCCGTTGCCACGATTCCGGCAACGCGCCGTCCTTGGCCGGCGTATTCAATCGAACGGTGCGCCTGACTGACGGCAGCCAGGTCGTGGCGGACGACGTCTACCTGCGCGACAGCATTGTGTTGCCACAAAAACACCTGGTGACCGGTTACCTGCCGGTCATGCCCACCTACAGCAACCTGTTGGACGAAGAGGCCGTGCAGCGCCTGGTGGCTTACCTGCGTTCGTTGCCTGCCACGGCTTCCGGGGAGCCGAAATGAGCGCTCCCGGCTATCTGCATCAACAAGGTCTGCTTTCGTGGTTTCTGACCCGCGATCACAAGCGCATCGCGGTGCTATACATGGTCACGGTGACCTTCTTCTTTTTCGCCGGCGGGTTGGCCGCGACCCTGATCCGCCTCGAACTGGTCACCCCGCAAGGCGATCTGCTGACCGCCGACGGCTACAACCGTGCGTTTACCCTGCACGGGGTGATCATGGTCTGGTTCTTCCTGATACCGTCGATCCCCAGCGTGTTCGGCAACTTCCTCGTGCCGATCATGATCGGCGCCCGGGACATGGCGTTTCCACGCCTGAATCTGTTCAGCTGGTACCTGCTGCTCGGCGGTGGTTTGTTCACATTACTGGCGCTGTTGCTCGGCGGGGTCGACACCGGTTGGACCTTCTACACGCCGCTGTCGACGATGTTCAGCAACGGCCATGTGGTGGCAGTGATCTGCGGTGTGTTCATCGCCGGGTTTTCCTCGATTTTCACCGGCATCAACATCATCGTCACCGTGCACACGTTGCGCGCGCCGGGCATGACCTGGATGCGTCTGCCGCTGTTCATCTGGGCGATCTACGCCACCTCGATCATTCTGGTATTGGCGACGCCGGTACTGGCGATCACCTTGTTGCTGTTGGTCGCCGAGCACCTGTTCAGCATTGGCGTATTCGACCCGCGCCTGGGCGGTGATCCGTTGCTGTTCCAGCACCTGTTCTGGTTCTACAGCCATCCGGCGGTGTACATCATGATCCTGCCCGCGATGGGGGTGGTCAGCGAACTGATCACGGCGGCGGGGCACAAGCGCATCTTCGGTTATCGTTTTGTCGCCGGGTCCAGCGTGGCGATTGCGATCATCGGTTTCCTGGTCTGGGGTCATCACATGTTTGCCGCCGGTCAATCGATGTATGCCAGCCTGGTGTTTTCGTTGCTGAGTTTCCTGGTGTCGATTCCGTCGGCAATCAAGGCCTACAACTGGAGCGCGACCCTGTACAAAAGTGACTTGACCCTGCATGCGCCTTTTCTGTTCGCTCTGACTTTTATCGGGCTGTTCATTATCGGTGGAGTGACCGGGTTGTTCCTGGCATTGCTCGCCGCCGACCTGCATGCCCATGACACGTATTTTGTGGTCGCGCACTTCCATTTCATCATGGTTGGCGCGGCGGTGGCCGGCTACTTTGGTGCGTTGCATTTCTGGTGGCCGAAAATCACCGGACGCCTGTATTCGCAGCTGTGGGGCAAGATCACCGCGGTGCTGGTTTTTTGCGGTTTCAACCTGACATTCTTTCCGCAATTCCTGCTCGGGTACCTGGGCATGCCCCGGCGTTATCACAGCTATGACCCGGATTTTCAATTCCTCAACGTCCTGTCATCGGCTGGTGCCTCGATTCTGGCCCTGGCCTACGTGTTGCCGTTCTTTTATCTGCTGGGCTCCTTGCGCTGGGGCGAGCGGGCGCCAATGAATCCCTGGGAAGCGGCGGGCCTGGAGTGGCGCGTGCCGTCACCACCGCCGCCGCACAACTTCGAGGTGCCGGTGACGGTGGATTTCGAAGCCTATGATTATTCTCCCGAGGCGCGCCGTGATCCGGTCTGACGAGACGCCAGCCGAGCCCTTCGTGGCCTGGGCGCAGCAGCGTGAGGCCGCGAGGCTGGGCATGTGGCTGTTCTTGGCCACCGAAGCGATGATGTTCGGCAGCCTGATTCTGGTGGCATGGTTTTACCAGCTGCAGCACCCCGACGGTGTGGCGCAAGCGGTGGCGGTTTTGCACTGGCAACTGGCAGCGGCCAACACCTTCATGTTGTTGACCAGCAGTTTGCTGATGACCCTGGCGCTGGCGGCTCGCACGCCGCGGTATGCGCGGCGTCTGCGTCGTTGCTTGCTGGGGGCGACGCTGTCGGGAGTACTGTTTCTGATGTGCAAAGGCGTCGAATACGGTCTTGAATACCGCGAAGGACTGCTGCCAGGATTCGCCGTCGACTCACCGCTGCCTCTGCCATCCGCGCGTTTGTTCATGAACCTGTATTTCATCGCCACGGCGCTGCACGCCGTGCATGTACTGGTGGCGGTCGGTTTGGGACTGTGGCTTTACCTGCGACTGGCTCCAGACACCCTGTTAACGCGTGGGACACGCACACGTCTGGAAATGGTCACCCTGTACTGGCATCTGGTGGACGGGATCTGGATTCTGCTGTTTCCGACCCTCTACCTGGCAGGGCGCTGAGATGAGCACGGCGAACGCGTTGAAAGTCTACGTCGGCTTGCTCCTGCTTCTGGCAGCAGAAGTGCTGATCGCGCTGTTCTGGCCGCGTAACAGCAGCTTGATTATGCTTGCCGCTGCCGGGCAATTTTTGCTGCTGTTGATATTTTACCTGGGCCTTTATCGCCATCAGGGTTGGGTGCGACTGTTTGGTTGGCTGTATCTGCTGTGGCTGCTGATGATGATGCTGTTCATCCTTGGTGAAGCAGCGACCCGCTGAGGTCGGGTTTCGCCATCATTTGCCCGCCGAAACCTGCGGCGCATGGGCTGAATGCGCAACTGAAAAGAGATGGACAGGATATTCCGCCATGATCAATCGCAAGTGTTCGATAGCTTCCAGGTATTTAAGATCGGCCTGCCGTCTTTTCCTCTGATACTGGGTGAACTTTTCGGCGTCCATGTTGGGCTGATCGAGAAGATCAAAGGCGGCGTGGCTCAAGTGATAGGCGTCGCTGAACAGTTGTTGGTTACGTTCAAGCGCCAGATTCAGGCAGGCTATCGCTTGATCGGAAGTCATCGTACCGTTCATTGTTGCGACCTCTTTTATGGGGGGTTCCTGGATGTTGAGTAATGCCTGGCACCGGTGAAAAGCGGTGGAAGCCTTTCAAGAAAACCGGTCGACGACTATCTGCCGCGACGCCACACCTTGAGGTAGTCCACGCTGAAGGTGGAGGGCAGATCGGCGTCGTCGACAACGCCGAACCACTGCCACATGGCCTCGCTGTCAAAGAGGATATACATGGGGAAAAACCAGTGGGTGTTCTTTGCCTCGCGCACCAGTACGCCGTCGACGTACCAGCGCAATGTGTCGGGCTGCCAGTCAAAACCATAGACATGGAAGTCACTGGCCAGCCGCCATGGGCTGACCCAACTGCTGCCATCGCTCAAATGTTCGGTACTGTGCGGCGTGGCCCATACGTGGGCATTCATGTTGTAGCGACGGTCGAAGGTGCCATTTTTGGTCTTGCCACCGATTTCGAAAATATCGATTTCCGTGGCATTGTCGGCAAGCCCCGTAAACGCGAGCCAGAAGGCGCTGGAGCCGGCCGAGTCCATCGGTTTGGCGCGGGCTTCGTAGTAGCCGTAAAAACTGCGCTCGATCGTTCGCACCATCGCCGAGCTGTAATCTTCAAAGCCGAGTTTTACGTACTTTTGCGGCAAGGTTTGCTTGCGGAAAACGATGTTCAGATGGCCATCGCTCAGGTAAGCGTTGTCCGGCATGAACAGCGCCGGTTTGCGGCCCAGCGAGTCGGTGCCCGTGGCGTTGTTGACGTGCCAGCGACTGGGGTCAAGGTGCTTGCCATCGAAATCGTTGGAGAATCGTGTATCCAGCATCCACTGGCCGGCATTGCCCTGATCGGACAACGGCAGTCCGCTGTTGGTCTGTTCCGGTACCTTTCCCAGCGGGCCGACGCGGGTCCAGGAATTGGCCGCCTTGGGGAGGGCGACGGACCACTTGTCCGCCAGGTACTTAAATACACGCTGCCGTTCTTCCAGGGAGGCGAGATGGCGGTCGTACATCAGTATTTCTGCGATGTCGCCGCGCAAATGTTCGACGCTGCCGACCACGTTCCGCCCCACCGCGTATGGGCCGATGGGCACGTCGTTGAGTTCCAGGACGAAAAGGGTCGGATCGTAGGCGGTGCGTTGTTGCACGCTGATCGCGAAGTTCGGCGGCACGTTGTCGTTATCGCCGATTATCGGGCGCGAACTGAACAGTCGCTGCCAGGTCTCGCCGCCGCTTTGCTCGTTTACTCTGCGTGACACGATCAATAAGGTTACAGGGCCTTTTGCCGTACGAATGGCCTTGCCAAGGAAGGCTGAAGTACCACTCAAACGCACCACCGGATGGCCATTCATGGCGTTCTCCACACGCTGCGGCAGTGCGGCGTCTGCGCCATGGTCTACGGTAGCGTCATTGGCTTCGCCGGACTTGTCGTGCCACCGCAGGAGGTGGTTCTGGGCATCGAGGGTCATTGTCGACGCGTCGGTGGCGTCGAGCCACAGCACCAGGCCGTTGCCCTGCGGCGGGGCAGTGCCCCCCAACGCGTTGCAAACGAGCGATAGCAGGGCCGCCAAAACAATGAACTTGCTCATATCCATTGCTTCAACGCAGCCGATGCCGCCAATCCGGGTGGGGAGTGGTACCCATGCGGATTACACAATTGCCATCGCCAAGTGTCGATGATCATTTGCATCAGGTCGCGCTGAGCGTACCAGCCTAGTTCACGCCCTGCCTTGGTGGGGTCGGCCCAGCATTCGGCGATATCGCCGTCGCGGCGCGGTGCGAACCGGAAGGGGATGGTGATGCCGGTAATGTTCTCGAAGCTTTGGATGATCTGCAGCACGCTATAGCCAATGCCTGTTCCCAGGTTCCAGATGTGGATGCCGTTTGTGTTCTGCAACGCCCGCAACGCTTTGAGATGGCCATCGGCAAGGTCGACCACATGGACGTAATCGCGCACGCACGTTCCGTCGACAGTGGGGTAGTCGCTGCCGTACACCATGAGTTCGGGCACTTGCCTCATCGCGACCCGTGTCAGGCAAGGCAGCAGGTTGTTGGGCCTGCCGTTGGGGTTTTCTCCGATCAGCCCGCTTGCGTGAGCACCAATCGGGTTGAAGTAACGCAACACCGCAATGCTCCATTGCGGATTGGACAGGCACAGGTCGGTGAGCAACTCTTCGATCAGCAGCTTGGTGCGGCCGTAGGGATTGATCGGTTTGCCTGCGCCCAAATCTTCGATGAGCGGTATCTGGCGGGGGGGGCCATACACGGTGGCCGACGAACTGAACACCAGTTTGAAGACCTCAAAGCGGGCCATCGCATGGCAGAGGTTGAGCGTGCCGACCACATTGTTGGCGTAATAATCCAGCGGCTTGTGAACGCTTTCTTCGACGGATTTGAGGCCGGCAAAATGCATCACGGCATCGATGTCGTAGCGGCTGAAAATATCGTCGAGCAGGTGGCTGTCGCGAATATCGCCTTCAATGAAATCGATTCGTTTGCCCGTCAGATACTCCAGGCGCGTGAGCGATTCGCGGCAGCTGTTACACAGGTTATCGAGGACCAGCACCTGTCGACCGGCGTCAATCAGGGTCAGCGTGGTATGGGAGCCGATGTAGCCGGCCCCGCCGGTAATCAACGTGGTTTTGTGCATGATGAGGCATTCCTGTCACAAGGAAATTGCACGAGTCAGGAGAATGGGGTCCGGGAAGGGAAAAGGTTGTCGGGTGCGTCCTCTCAGCGGGTGGTGAAGACCGATTTGAATTCTTGCGGCCAGCGCGGATGCATCACGCTGTACGCCACGGCATAACTCAGCGCGCCAACCACGATGGTGCTGATCAGGTGCAAGTAGCCCTGAACACCCAGGCGGGGAGAAACCATCAGGACGACCGCTGCCATGACGAACGAAGCAATCACGCTGCGATAGTTGGTTTCGAAAAATCGCCGCCAGCCATAGCCGATGGCACTGTTCAACCCGCGGATTTGCAGTGGCGTGATGATTGCCATCCGGACCAGCAGGGCGAGGGCGGCGGCCATGGCGCCATAGAGGCTGCCGAAGCCATAGACCAGCGCCAGTGCCAATACGGTGGTTGCCACTTCGGCCTTGATGGTCAGGTGGCTGCAATTGACCGCGACCAGTGCGGTCGTGGCGTACATGGCGGTATTACCGATGGCTGCCGTGCATGCAAGCACTTGCAGCAGCACAATGGCCTCGGTCCATTTGGCGCCGAAGATCAACAGGATCAGGTCGTGCGCCGTGAGGGCGATGCCGATGAACAGGGGCGTCAGCAGGAAGCAGCTGACGGCGGTCGAATCGCTGATGATGGTGCGCAACCGCGATGGATCGGCGCTGCGTCGGGCAAACACCGGCAGCGCATAGCTGATCAGGCCGTGATAGATCGCCGTGCGCGGCAGATCGATGATGCGCATCGCCATGTTGAACATGCCAACCGCGTTGGTGCCGGCCGTCATGCCCAGGATGACGGTGACCCCGCGCTGTAGCGTTTGTGAACTCAGCGCGTTGACGGCAACCGGTGCGCCAGCCCTCAACAGTTCGCGCAAGAGCGGGCCGTCAATGTAAAAGGCAATGCGGCGCGGGTCTGCGCGCATCAATACGATAATGGATACGAACTCCATGATCAGCGCCTGGGCAATGACCGCCCAGGCGCCCAATCCCCAGAGCGCGACAGCGATGCCGCCCACGCCACCACACACCTTGCCCAGCAGCGTGCGCGAGGCCAGCATCTTGAAGTTGCCGCTACGGCGCATTTGCGCCACATAGACCCGCGCCATCATGGTGAACAGGATTTTTACCGAGGCCACCGCCGTCATCCATTGCAGCATCGGGTCAGGCGTGTACAGCATCGCCGCGCCCGAGATGACGACGATGGACGCCAGGCTGACGAGTACCGAGGCCCAGAAGGCTGTGGCGATGTGTTTGTCTTCCAGCCGCTCGAGTCGTACCAGCGGGTCTTCCAGAACCGAGGAATACATCATGCCGATCAACTCGACGATGGCGATGATGACCGTGCCCACTCCCAACTCTGTGGGCGACAGCAGCCTGGCATACGCGACAAAGGTAATCATCGACAGGAAAATCAGGCCGAATTTCTCGGTGAAAATCCAGATCAATTTAACCAGACGGTGATTGGCCATGGCGGATACCGGCTCAATGAGCGGTGGTTGACGCAACTGCCTTGCGCAATGACTGCAGGCATGCATAAAGCAAGCGCAATGTCGGTTTGCCGTTCCTGAAGATCAGCGTTTGCCAGGAGTACTCCAGCATTCGCCGGTACACATCGATCACTTGGGCATGCTCGCCTCTGCGGGAAAACAGTTCGAGAAAGTCGGAGTGGGCGCCCAGCGCGAAATCGATCCGTTGCTGCTTACTCAACCGCGGGCCAAAGTGGTCGAGGAACGCTTCGATGAACCTGATCTTGGACGGGTAGTACCTTGTCGGTTGCGCGGTCATGTTGCCGCTGTTGACCATGCGCTGCAGCAGCACCTCTGGCACCGTGTGAACCTCCCAGTGTTCGGCGATCCGGGTCCACATGAAGCGGTCTTCGGAGTAACGCAGGCTGGGATTGAAGCCGCCCAGTTGCATGATCACGTCACGTCTGACCATCGCGGAGGACACGCCATTGAGGACGTTAGCGCGGATGAAATCGTCGAAATGCCTGCCGTTTTTTTGTCGGTTTTCCAGTATTCGCGTACCGTCGCTGTAGTCGTTGTGCACGTAGCAATCGATCAGCGCCACTGGCCGTCCCTGACGACTCAGTTCGTCAAACAGTGCCAGTTGTCGCTCCAGCTTCTGCGGATACCATCGGTCATCGGCATCGAGAAACGCCACATAAGTCTCTTCAGTGTGCTGCAGTCCGTGGTTGCGGGCGCTGGCCTGGCCTTCGTTGGCTTGATGCAACAGCGTCAGGCGAAACGGCGCCGCAAAGTCCTTGACGCGTTGTGGCCCATCATCGGTGGACCCATCGTCGACGACGATGACGTGATCGGGCAGTCGGGTTTGCCCGGCCACGGACGCCAGTGTTTGCTCGATGCTGTCGGCGCCGTTGTACATCGCAATCACGACGCATACTGTTTGGGCTGAAGGGGGGGCTTGGTCTGGCACGGTTATTTCTCCTTTTCTTACGCATTGGCTGAGTCGCGTGGTAATGCCTTGCCAGGCGGACGCTGACCCAGGGTTGGCCGTGACAACTCAGGGTAGGTCGCGTGGTGATGCCGAAAGGACAGGGCGAGGATGCAGAACACCAGAAACTCTGCAGAGCGGTAGTTGGGAACGACGTACGCCACATAGTTGGTGAGCATGAACGCTGCAATGATGACCATTGCGCTGGCATGAAACCGCGCCGACTGATCCGCTACCACGGCCCGGTAGTGTTTGATCAACGCCTCGATCAGCATCAGGATCAGCGCCGTCAGCTGGATGACACCGCCGTTGAGCAAGGTCTCCATGTAGCCGCTGTGGGCATTGCCGATGTAACCCCAGCGGTTGATGAATGTCTCGGCGCCCGGGCTGGACCAGAAAGCGCCGAAGCCGTAACCCTTGAGGAATTCGGCGTCGATCAGCGGTGTGAGTAACTCCCAGATCAGCGTGCGGTCGGTGAGTGAGGCGTCACGCCCCATCAGTTCCAGCAGCAGGGTGTAATTGCCGTATAGAAACAGGCAGATCAGCAAATAAATGAATGTGGTGACGAGGAATGCTGTCAGTGAGCGGTTGATGTGCAAGCGGATCAGGGTGTGGAAGTACCAATAGCTCACGGTGCCGGCGACAATCAGTGCGATTGCCGTGGCGGATTGGGCCAGCGCAATCGCGATCAGTGAGAATAACGAGTAGACGATGGCCCAGGGATTGCGCTGACGGATCATCGGCAGCAGTAACAGAATGGCGATCGCGTTGATCCGGGCCGCGGCATTTTTTTCCGGGAAAATCCCCTTGAACGCACCGTCACGAATGCCGCCATCAATGAAGACGATGTCGGGCCTTACCAACGCAAGTATCAAACCGAACAACGTTATTGCGCCGAGGGTGCAGCCGAGCATGAAAGCGATTTTCTCCAGGCTGTAGTTGTAGGCAATGAAACCTGCAAAGAACACCACGCTGATCAGCGCCACAAACCGTTTGAAACTCAATATCGGGTCGTAGGACCAACTGATCGATACGGCCAGGCTAAGCATGAATATCAGTAGGAAGGCGTTGTTCCTGTAAAAGCTTTTGCTGATGAAGACCTTGTTGCGGATGAAGAAGAACAACGGAACCAGCAGGGTGATCAGGCCGCAGATCTGGTTGACCACATTGCCCTCGAGGTCTTTTTGGGCGGCGTCCAGATTCGAGGTAACGGCCAACCCGAAAAAAAATCCGATGACCTGGGTATAGAACAGCACGCCGAACAATGTGAAAGCGTCGCGCAGGGTGGTGTACCTGACTTCCAGTTTGTTCATGACGATGGGCTCCCTAGGGGACGTCCTCAGTGAGTTTCCCCGGCGCGTTGTCTTCTTGAAACGGGCCTAGCAAGGTATCGAGATAGGTCTTCGCCGCGCAGGCGCTCACGAAACGGGCAGCGGCATCGATGCGCGCCTGGCGGTTTGCATCACGCGGCAACGTCAGTTCCACGGTGATCGCCCGGGCCAGTGCATCAGGGTCGTCGACCGCCACCAGCGGGGCGATCGCGCCATCGTCGAGAATCTCTGGCGGGCCATAGGGGCAGCGGGTCGATACCACCGGGGTGCCCGTGGACAGGGCCTCGACCAGTGCGTTGGGACTGCCCTCGAAACGCGACGACAGTACAAAGCAATCGGCCGCCGCTACCTCCGCCAATGGATCGTGGGTATAGCCCGGCAGATCGAAGCGCTCGGCCACGCCCAGGGCTACGGCCTGCTCGAGCAATTCGGCTCTGAGCACGCCTTCGCCGAAAATGATCAATCGAACAGTGGGATCGGCCAGTCGGGCAAAGGCATCGAGCAATACGTCAAAGCCTTTTTGCCGTGCCAGACGACCTACGGCGACAATTACCGGGGTGGTTTTTTTCGACAGCCAGCGGTGGTTTGGACGTCCCGGTGGCTTATCGCGAAAATCGTTGTCGAGCACTGGGTTGTCAGCGATGGTGACATCCTTCGGTCGCGTGATGGTGGTGTCGACCAGGTCCTGAGCAACACCGCGCGAGACGCAAATCACCGGGTTGGGAATGAGCCGATAGAGCAGCGGTGCCAACAGATAGGCAATACGCACCATCCATGCCGGATTGACGTGTCTGTCATGGGAAAACGCATTGCGTTCGCTGACATGCAGGCGCGCCAGCGTACCTGACAGCGCAGCCGCGACGATGGCTACGACATTGACATGGGTGAGGGCGGCCAGTTGTGCGTCAAAGCGATTGTGGCGAAGAAAGCGTGCCAGCGCCGGTACGGCACTGGAGCTGCGCGCACTGTGCAACTGCACCTGTCTGACCCGGGGGTCGAGGTATGCCGAGTTCACACCTGTGCCAGTGAGCGTCAACAAGGTCACCTCATTGCCTGCCTCGGCCAGCGCACCGGCGAGACGCGCCATCATTTTTTCGGCGCCGCCGCCATTCAAGTCCTGCAGAATAATCAGCAGCCTTTTCATTGATTCCAAACCTGGTAATACGCTTGCGCGGCGTGTTGACTGGTGTACTGCCGGACGGCTTCAGCAGCCATTTCCCCATGTGGCGTCGCCTGGCTGTGTGAGATCAGGCTGCGCAACATCCCTTCGGCCAGCGCCGGTACATCATTGACCTTGACCAGATCGCCAAGGCGGCCGTTATCCAACAGTTCCCGGGGCCCGGTTTCACAGTCGCAGGCCAGCACCGGGGTGCCCAACGCCAGGGCTTCGATCAGCACAGTCGGCAAGCCCTCATGAAACGAACTCAGGATCAGCAGTCTCGCCTGCCTGATAAAAGGGTAGGGATTGCTCAGGAAACCGGTGAAATGCACACGGTCCTCGATGCCCAGGCGGCTGGCTTGTGAGATCAGCGCGGCGTGTTGCGGGCCATCGCCGATGATCACCAGATCCGGCAGCGCGGCGCGGCGCAAGGCCAGGGCATAGGCATCGAGCAGCAGGTGGAAGCCTTTCGGTTCTATCAGCCGTCCCACGGCCAGCCAGAACTGCGCCGGTAAACCGGTGAACATGGGCGTCTGTGCGGCATTGAGCAGCTGTTCAGTCACCACGGCATTGGGGCAATAACGAATGCGTTCGCGACCCCAGGGCACCAGGTCAGAGAGGGCCTGGCGCAAGCCGTTGGAAACGGTCACTACCTGGCCGTTGCCGCAGAGGTACAACGCATAGAGCAGGCGCAGGGTGGCGGGGCTGATTTTTTGTTCACCGCAATCCAGTGCTGCATGACGGCTATAAATCACCTTGCAGGGGCTACCCAAGGTGGCAAACCAGGTGCAGAGGTTGGCTTGTTCTTTGGCGGCGATGACGTGGGTTACTCGTTCGCGACGAATAATCCGGCGCAGCAATACGATGGACTTGAGCAGGCCGACAATTCCATTGCCGCCGCCATTGAGCGTGGCCGTTCCTTCATCGTCGGGCGTGTCGCCATTCATGACGAAATAACTGACACGCTGGCCATCTTTCAGAAACTGTCTGGCCAGGCGTTGCTGAACGCGCTCGAGGCCACCATCGGGCTTGAAGTCCTTGAGGGTGAACAAGATATGCATGGTTGTGGCTCGGGTGCTGGATGCTCAGGGATCAATGATATTGATGGTCACTTTTCGCCGAATGATCATCACCCACAGATGAACAAAATTGGTCGGGTAATCGATCAGGTAGCGTTTGATGGTGTGCGGTTCGCGGTACATCCGATAGAACGCCCGCAGATGCAAGCGGTTGATCAGTTCAGGGTAATAATTACGATTGGCGGCGGCCTCTTGGCGAATGAAACCGCCACAGGTGAATGCCACACCGTTGAAGCCGGCACGCAGGGCATCCTGCTCGAACTGTTCCTGAAGCCCGGCACCCAGGCCTACGATCAGGATGTTCGCTTCACTGCGGCAGATGTCTGCCAGGATGCACGTGGCCTGCGTTGCATCGAAATAGCCATTGTGATGCCCGGCAATCATCAGCGCCGGATAGCGAGCCCTGATTTTATCGAGGAACAGGTCCAGTTCGGCTTGCCGGGCACCGACAAAATAGAGGCGCTTGCCGTGTTTCTCGGCATAACTGAACACAGAATCGGCGATGGACGTGAAGTCGAAACTGACCCGGCCGATCGTGCGCCCGGTGATGCGCGACATGAAGGTCGACATCAGCATGCCGTCGCAAAAATAGGCGATTGATGTCGGGGCCCGGTCGAGCAGACTGCCGACGGACGCAAAATTGATGAAGGAAAATGCCCGGTTGGCGTCCATCAGATTGGGTGCGTAATGTCCGATTAATTCCAGGTCGATCATTGGCTGAACCCCAGGGTCAACCGACCCTATTAATAGATGTCTTTTGAGAACAACGTAAAAGGCGTCTTGACCAGAATCTTGATGTCCAGCCACAGCGACCATTGGTTGATGTAGTTGAGGTCTTGGGCGACGCGCTGCTGCATTTTTTCCAGGGTCTGGGTTTCACCTCGATGCCCGGTGATCTGGGCCAGTCCGGTGATGCCTGGCTTGAGGCGATGACGGGCCATGTAGGCGCGGACTTTGCCGGTGTAGTAAATGTTGTGCGTGACGGCGTGCGGTCGCGGGCCGACCAGGGCCATTTCGCCGAAGAGCACGTTGAACAGTTGCGGTAGCTCATCAATGGAACTACGGCGCAAAAACCGCCCAAGCGGGGTGATGCGCTCATCATCGCGGGTGGCCTGACGTACTTCGCTGTCGTCATGCACACGCATCGTCCGGAACTTCCAGACCTTGATCACCTCAGCGTTGCAGCCATAGCGATTTTGTTTGAACAGCACCGGGCCGGGGGAAGACAGCTTCACGGCGGCCGCCACGATCAGCAGCAAGGGGCTGAGCACGATAATGCCCATGGCGGCCAGGCTGCGTTCGAACAGTTCTTTGCAGAGCAGGCTGCCGGGGTGTGAACTGATCAGGCTTTCATTGAGGTAAATGGCGGGCATTCGCTCTATTTCCGAGATCGAATGATTGAGCAGCACCATGCTGCCGAAATCCGGGATCCAGACCACGTCGACATTCATGTCCAGAAGATCGATGTACAGCGCCTCGATGATGGCGGCTTGGGCCATCGGCAAAACGATATAAACGCGGCGTATGTGCAGGCGGGTGATGATTTCGCGAACCTCGTCGATACGCCCCAGTAGCGGCAGAATGCTCGGGGCCGGGCCGGTGTGGTCGGCGGTTGCGATAAAACCCAGCAGCGGTACGCGATTGCGCCTGGACAGTTTTCTGGCCAGCGTATGTGCGCTCGGACAGGTTCCGATGATTACTGCGCGGCGCTCGTTGCAGAGCTTTTGCGAATACAGTCGGGCCAGGTAATGCAGGGGCAAGAAGCTCGCCGCCTGGATCAGGTAACCCAATACGGCCCAGACGATGATCACCTGACGGGAGAAAATCACGCTGGTCTGGGTGACGAAGGCAATGCTGATCAGCACCGCCAGCAAAATCATCCAGGCCGCCAGCAGCCGAGCGAGCCCTGACAACCATTCATGACGCTTGTGGTAAACCTGCATGACGCTGTAGATCGGCACCGAACCGAGCACGGTGAGGATCATCAGCACACGGTATTCACTGGTCAGGCTGCCAACGCGCCAATACACCAGCAGCATCAGCAGCAGGTTGACCAGCGTGAGCGCGCACAGCCATTGGCCCCAGAAGGTCAGACCTCGGCGGCGCGTCATTTGAGCGGTGTAAAGCGATGTCATCGGCGCAACCTCCGGGCATGGGTTGGACATCGGCGTCTAATTGCACGCCCTCGTTCCCGCACGCTGGTATAGCTCGACTGGGTAAAGCCACTTTTAATAGATGTTTGAAGAGGACTACGGATGAGACAGAAGCAAGGTTCTACCTGGGCAGATAGTCATAATTCTGGAACGTATCGGAATGGCTGTAGCCTTGTTTGCGGGCCTTGCTCAGGTCAACCTGGTTAAGCACCACACCGAACACCGGCGCATGGCACTGCTGCAAGATCGCAAGGCACTTCTGTACCTCGCTGACAGGCGTGCTTTCGGCCTTGATGACGTAGATCACCGCGTCTGAATGCTTGGCCAGCAACAGTGCATCGCTGACCATTTGTGCCGGCGGGGAATCGATGATGATGCGTTGATACCGCGATTTCAGCGCCTCAAGCATCGGGGCCAGGCGCGACGAACCCAGCAGATCCAGAGGTGGCGGCGACAGTTTTCCGGCCGGCAGCATGTCGAGGTTACCGACAGAACGGATACAGGCCTCGAGCCGCGCAGTGCCCGCCAGCACGTTGGCCAATCCCGGGCTGTCTGCCGGGAAATCGAAGTTGAGCGAAAGGCTGGGTCTGCGCATATCGGCGTCGATCAACAGGACCCGCTCCAGCTTGGCCAGTGAGTAGGCCAGGTTGTTGGCGATGGTGCTTTTGCCTTCTTCGGCCATGGTCGAGGCCACAAGTACCACTTGGGACGGCATGTCGCCGCCGTGCAACATCAACCAGGTGCGCAGGTTGCGAATGGTCTCGCAAAAGCGCGGATGGTCGTTGTCATCGAACAGACGCGCGAGTTGCCGGCGGTTTTTTCTCCTGACCAGCGGCACGACGCTGAGCAGAGGGACGTCAAGCGTGCTTTCAATGGCTTCGTCGCTTGTGAAGGTTTTGTTCAGGGTTTCGGACAGCAATGCCAGCACTACCCCGATCAACGCAGCCACGACGGCGACAATGGCCAGAATCAGTTTTTTACGTGGCTTGCTGGGTTCCAGGGGAACGATCGCAGGGTCAACGATGCGCGCCTTGGTGGAGTCCATGTCTGAGGTGGCCGCGGTTTCTTTCAAACGGGTGATAAAGGTTTCATACAGCGCGCGACTGCTGTCGACTTCACGCTGGAACTCACGCAGTTGAAACTCCTTGCGCGAAATATCCTGTAGCTGCGCCTTGTTGCTGTTGAAGGATTTGCGCAGTGAGTTTTCATTGGCTTGTGATAGCTGATATTCACGCTCGATACCGGCAACCACCTGCTGAACCTGCAGGCGCAAACTGTCGGTAGCCGTGCGCAACTCGGCACGGGCGGCCGCAAGGGTCGGATGTTTTGGACCGTAGCGCCCGGACAGCTCCTCGACCTTGGCTTGGGCCTTGGCCCGCTGGGCCTGGAATTTCTGCACCAAAGGGTTGCTCAAGACCGCCGGCACACTGGACAGCTTGCTCAGGTTGCCGTTGCTCAGGGCCTGTACCTGGCGGTACTGGCTCTCGGCCTCTGCCAGATTACGACGGGCATCGATCATGCGATTGCCGGTCAATTCCAGTTCATTGGCGCTGATGGTGGCGACACCACCGACGTCGACCAGGCCTTGTGCTTCCCGATAAGCCTGAAGTTTGTCTTCGGCGCTGCGCAGGTTGTTGCGTAACTCGATCAGGCGTGAGTTCATCCAGCTGGCGTTGGTCAGCGAGGACTTCAGGCTGTTATCGAGCTGGCTGTCGATGAAGCCTTGGGCAATTGCATTGGCGGTAGCGGCCGCCAAACCAGGGTCGGGCAGTTCCACTTCTATTTTGATCAGCTGGCTCTTGCCGACGAATTTGACGCGGGTCCGCCGCATGAGGTTCTGTGTGACCTGATTGAACACCTCGGCCTCGGAAGGCACCACCTGCACCGGTACCAAACGGCCCAGCACTGGCAGCCATTGGCCAAGTTCAAGCGTTGCCAACCATTTGCGCGGCGCAAACCATGACTGCGGTTGCTGGCGTGGATCAGTCACCGGGTGCGTAGTCAGGTTCAGCTTTCTGACGGCGCGTTCAGCGAGATCGCGTGATTGCAAGAGCGCCAATTGCGTCTGCAAATAATCGACGGTACCGGCGCTCGAATCCGTGACTTGCTGAAAAGCCAGCAACGGTGGCGTTTTCTCTTTGATCAGTAATGTGGTGCTGCCGATGTACTGCGAAGGAATGAACGACAGCGTAACCACCGCCAACACACAGCTAAACAGCACCCACCAGCAGATTTTCCAATGGGCGCGCCAGATCACCCTCCCGTATTTGAGCAGGTCAATGGTGTCCTTTTCCTCGCTGTACGGCTGATATGGCGGCACATGCGGCTGGATCGGGCGTTCGACATAGACGCTAGGGCTGTTGTCCATGATTAGAAAAAGCCTTGTGCAATGGAAATGGTGTCACCGGGGCCGATGGCAGTGCTGCGCGTGATCTTGTCGGTCAGCGGTGGGGAGCCATCGCCGCGCACGATGGTCACCCGCTTGATCGAGGCTCGTTCGGTCAGGCCTCCACCCAGGGCGATGGCTTTCTCCAGCGTCAGCCCGGGCTCGAACGGATAGCTGCCGGGTTTCTGGACCTCTCCATTGATGTAGAACGAGCGGTAAGCGATCAGGTTGAGACTGACCTTGGGGTCGACCAGGTAACCTTGTTTAAGCCCGTCAACGATGAGTTTTTCTACCTGCCGGGGCGTGAGTCCCTTGGCGGCAATGTCGCCCAGAAATGGATAGGAAAACATTCCGGCATCGTTGAGACGGATTTTTTCGAAGCTCAGATCCCGCTCACCGAATACGGTGATACGCAATACATCGCCGGCTGCCAGTTTGTACTGGGCACCGGTGTCTGCTGCAAACGTCACGGGCAACAGCCACGGCACGAACAACAAGCCAAGCATTCGCGAGTTCATGGGGAAAACCTCTTCTCTTAGAGACTTACGTTGAAGCTGAGCAAGAAGATGTTGCGTTCAAAACTCTGGTCGTCGGTATCGGAGTCATTGTTGCGGTAGCGATAGCCCAGCTCGATATCCAGCCAGCGGCGCATTGCGTATTCCACGCCAAGGTTGTAGTCACGAAGGTCGTCGGTGCGGTCCTGCCCTTCGTACTCGTAACGGCCAAGTCCGACTTCGGCCACTGTGGTGATGCGTTCAGTCCAGCCATGACGCCAGCCGACCAGCGCCGTGGTGGTCTTGACGGCATCCGCACCGTCATCGCCCTCGGCCATGGCCTGGCGGGCAACAAAGGAGAAGGTCGAATAGGTGCGTGGTTTCCAGCGCAGATCCACTTGCCAGGTCGGGTTGCTGAGGTCATCGACCTCGCTGTCGTCGAAGTTCTTGCGCTCATAACCGACACGGACTTTGCCGGTGGTGCGTGCGGTGAAATCCCATTCGGCACCGGCGAGAACCGCATCGGATGTGCTATTGAGACGGGTGTTGGACTCGTAATCAAAGACGGTGTGGTCGTACTGCAGTAACCCACGTGTATTGCTGCCGATGCGGTGGTACCACGTGGTGGTCAGGCCAGTGGTATCGCGCTCTTTGTCGTCGTTGATGCCTCCTGAGTTGTCGTAGCGAAGTCGGGCGTAACTGGCGCCCAGATCAATCTGGTTGGCAGCGCTTCTGGCACCGTAGGTATAGAGACCGTTGGCGCGTTGACTGCGAATCTTGTCATTGACGCCATCGACAGCGGTCGACGTCGTCCGCTCGTATTTACGGGCTTCCGCATCAAGTTTCAGTCGATGGCGGTCGGTGAATTCCATGATGCTATTGAGGCGCAGGCGTTGCGCCGTATTCGAGGCCTCCGAGTCGTCATGATAAATGTATCGGGTAGGCTGCCAGATGAGTCGGGTACCACTGTTGCGGTCTTCAGCCTTGAGTTCGAAAGTGGGCGCCACTTTTGTCACCATCGAAGATTGCGCCCGCTCCAGTTCGCGGAAGTTGTCATCATAACTTTCTGAAAACAGCAGGGTAGGGGTGAAGTCGAACCCATAAATATCAATGGACTGGGGATCAAGACTCCAGGCCGTTCCGGGACATAAATAGATCATGAACAGTGCGAAAGGGCCGCGGGTCTTGAGAGTCATATCATTGCTCCTGGGGGTGAGTTCAATGACTATAGACCGGAAAAACAATGGGTGAATCGAGGGTGTGCAATGCCGGTGGCAATCAATAATTAATGAGTCGAGGGTAAGTGTGTGAGTTTGTTTTTGTTGGCGTTTACTCGTTCATAGGGTGGTGGAAATGCCAGGCTTTTATTTGAACTTGATAATGGGTTGTCAAGTGTAAAAGTTAAAAAGTGTTAGTGAGATGTTTATAAATAATGCCGAGGGCGTGCAATGTCGGTTAATGGCACGCGAACGTGATGCTCTCTATTTAAAAAGTGAAGAAGTATCATAACTCGTTCATCCCCTAACATGCTCAGGAAAATACCTTCCAGTGTCGACAGTGGTCCTCGGGTTATTTGCAGTGTTTCCCCAGGTTTGAATGGTTGAGAGGCCTGCATGATGGGGGGATTAAAACACCGGGTACGCAGATGCTCTATGACATCGTCCGGGACGATTGCCGGGCCATGATTGAAGTCGACGATGCGGCTGACACCGCGGGTAGAGCGCAGGGGCCCCCATTTGTCATCACGGCTCAGCTGAATGAAAAGATACCCCGGGAAGAGCGGTTCAAGCGATTGATGGGGTTTGCCATGAATCAGGCGTTCGCTAATAATTTGCGGACAAAATATAACGTAGTTTTGTCGCAATAAATTGATCTGGGCCCGTTCATCCTGACGCGGCTTGCACTGTAAAAGATACCAGTTTGAACCTTGGGTACTCGTCAGCATTCTGGCAAGCTCCGGAATATTGGTTAAGCAGGCCTGTTTCACGCATCCGCAATGCCATTAAGTCTGCAGGCGAACGCTGTAGAGAAGTGTCGCGCGGCAAACGTGTTAAATGGGTGGAACAGGTGTATCAATAATGAAGCAGGTTAGGTGAAAGTCACGATGCAAACGAAGTCAAAAATCTGGCGCGAGGATCGCTTAGTTGCACTTCGCTGGAGCAGCGCTGAATCAAAAAGTGTAAGCATTACTTAACGATGTAAGTGATGTCTCGGTGTCATCATAGGACGTGTTCGGTGGCGATGGCCAAAGCTACCGCAGGGTCCGAACTTTCGGTCCTATGAAAAATAAACTGTTTCTATCGTGAACTTAAGCGCAGGGGGGTGACGTATATCTATTAATGAAATTACATTCTTTTTATACGTCGACCCTGTTAGGTATCGACCACTCCAGACGGCCTGTCAAATGTCACTAGTCAAAAATATAACCTTCTGTCCAATAATCGATTAAAAGCCCTCAACCATTTGTTTTGGCAGGGTATTTTTTTTGACGCGCACAAAGTGCCTGCCGAAATGGACCGGCAGACAACACACAAAACCTCCCGAATCAAAATGCGGGAGGATGGCGGTCCAGGGTTTACTGCAAATAGATCGCACAATACAATGAGAATCGTTACTACTAACTCATCGAGTGCGACGTCTTGAGCCAGCCCCACCTCTTTGCCCGCCGCAAGGTTTTCATCAAACACGCGTTGCCGACGCTCTCTTGCGTTATGTTTGCCAGTCCTCTGTGGGCACAGGCTCCCCTCGAACTGCCGACCACTGATATTCAGGCGAACCGTGTCAGCCAAGACACCAGCTACACCGCTACTCATGCCAGCACGGCAAGCAAAAGCAATGTGCCGATCAAGGAAGAGGCGCAATCGGTCAATGTGGTTACCCAACAGACCCTGGCTGATTATCAGGTGCGCTCGCTGGACGACGCCATGAAGTTCGTCAGTGGTGTCAGCCAGAGCAATACCCTGGGCAATTCGCGAGATTCCCTGGTCAAGCGCGGTTTTGGCAGCAACGACGACGGCTCGATCCTGCGCGATGGCGTGCGTTCCAATATGGGCCACAACTTCAGCGCCACCACGGATCGTGTGGAAGTGCTCAAAGGGCCTGCTTCGATGCTGTATGGCGCGCTGGAGCCTGGCGGATTGATCAACGTGATCAGTAAAAAGCCTGAATACACCCAGAGCACAACGCTCAGCGGCTCGGCCTACAGCGAAGGCGGCGGCACCCTGGCGGTGGACACCACCGGGCCCTTGGGAGACACGGGCCTGGCCTATCGCCTGATTGCCGAGCGCGGCCATGAGGATTATTGGCGCAACTATGGCGTGAACGAGAACACCCTGGTCGCGCCATCGCTGAGCTGGACCGGTGAGCGCGCCAACCTGACCCTGAGCTATGAATACAACGATTATTCCAGCCCCTTCGACCGTGGCACCGTGTTCACCAACGGTCATCCGGCGGACATCGACTACGACAAGCGTCTCGACGAGCGCTGGGCCAAAAGCGTCGGTATCCGTGAAGTGGCCACCGCGCGTTTCGAGTATCAGCTCAGTGACGACTGGAAAACCCGCGTGACTTACGGCTGGAACAACGACCGCTACAGCCTCTCGATTGCCCAGCCGAATGCGTTGACCGGCAACAATCTGCGACGTGCTGCCAACGGTGCTCACTACGATGATGAGACTCGCTATGCCAGTTGGGATTTTATCGGCCAGCAGGAGCTGTTCGGCCAACGCCATGACCTGCTGATCGGCGCGGATAACGAAGTGTCCGACCAGTTCCGGGGCAAAACCTACCGCAATACACCGAGGTCAGGCTTCGACATCACCGCGCCGGTTTACGGGCGTTTGGCCGAGCCCAGCCTGGTCAGTGCCACGCAAAGTGACCTGAGCAACCAGCTGACCTCAAGCTCGGTGTACTTCAAGGATAACTGGCACCTCGATGACCGCTGGATCCTGGTCGTTGGCGGTCGTCAGCAACATTACGATCAGTACAGCGATCAGGGCCGAGGCAGCAGCTATACCGTCAACCGCGACGATAATGGCGACGCCTTCGTGCCGTTTTTGGGCCTGGTGTACAAAGCCACCGATACCTTGTCGCTGTATGGCAACTACAGCCGATCGTTCAAACCCAATACCGAAGTCGACGACGCCGGCCACACCTTCGAGCCGGAGGAGGGCCGCAGCTACGAGGTGGGTGCGAAGTACGATCCGCTGCCGGGGCTGAACATCAACCTTGCGCTGTTCGACATCGTCAAGAAAAACGTCGTGACCAGCCAGTCGATCGGTGGCGTCAGCCTTTCGGAGGCGGCGGGCAAGGTCGGTTCACAGGGCCTGGAGCTGGACATCACCGGGCGTGTGGCCGAGCGCTGGGACCTGATCGGCACCTACGCTTACACCCACACGGAAATCCTCGACGATCCAGATGACGAAGGACATCGCCTTGCCGATGCGCCCAAGCACACCGCAAGCCTGTACCTCACCCATCACCTGAACGTGCCTACGGAATTCGGGGCCTGGCATACCGGCGCTGGCGCACGTTACGTCGGCGAGCGCGCGGCCAACAACGCCAACGATTTCTGGCTGAGCAGCTACACCGTGGCCGATGCCTTCGTGCGTTGGGAAGCGCCAATGTTTGGCTACAAGACTTCGCTTCAATTCAACGTCGACAACCTGTTCGACAAGCAGTACTACCCGTCCTCTACCGGCACCCAGCTGGCGGTCAATGTCGGCGAGCCGCGCACGGCACGCCTGAGCGCCAGTGTGACGTTCTGATCGCGCTGCCTTACCGCGCTGACCCCGTTTCGCCGGTGTTTGTACCGGTTGGAGCGGGGGGCGTTTCACTCTTTACTCGCCGAGCTCCTGTTGCGCCCGGCATCTTTCTCAGGTTGTCTGTCGATGCGTCGAACTCTCGTTTCTCTGTGTGTGATTCAAGCCATTTCCCAAACCACCTGGGCAGACCAGGCACCGACTGATCCGGCGTCAATAGAGTTACAAGCGATCGATATCAATGGCACATTCGAAGAGCAGGCCCAGGGCCCGGTCCAGGGGTATCGGGCGACCCGTTCCGCCAGTGCGACGCGCACTGACACTCCGATTCATGAAACCCCACAATCGATCAGCGTGGTCACTCGGGATGTCGTGGAAGACCTCGGCGCTACCCGCCTGCAAGACGCTCTCGATTACGCGGGTGGCGTGGGCCGTGCGAACAATTTCGGCGGCCAGGGCCTGACCACGTTCACCGTGCGTGGCTTTACCACCGGTGAGTTCTACCGCAACGGTTTCCCGATCAACCGCGGTTATCCAAACATGCCCGATGCCAATACCATCGAGCGCCTGGAGGTCCTGCGCGGGCCAGCCACCACGCTCTATGGCCGTGGCGACCCGGGTGGCACTTTCAACGTGGTGTCCAAACAACCCCTGGCCGAACCCACTGTCACCCTGGGCAGTCAGCTCAATGATCAGGGCATGCGTCGCGCAACGATGGATGCAACAGGGCCGCTGGACGATGAAGGGCGACTGGCCTATCGGCTGAACGTGATAGGCGAGGGCGGCGACACCTTCCGTGATCATGTCGAAAACGAGCGTTATGGTGTGGCGCCGGTCCTCGGTTGGCAGGTCAACGACACTACCCGTATCACCTTCGAAGGCGATTTCATGCGCAACAACGCGCCGCTCGATCGGGGTGTGACCCGCTATCGCAATCAGATCGGTGTCGCATCGCGAGATACTTTTTTCGGTGAAAAGGATGTCGGCAAGCTGCACAACGACAACAACATGGCGCAACTGCGTTTCGAGCATTTCCTGAACGACAACTGGACCTTGGGCGGCGGCACGCAATTTCTCGACGGCAGCCTGCAAGGCAATGGCATTGAAGGCAACGGGGTCGCTGCCGACGGCCGAACGCTGGGGCGCAATTTCAACTACCGCAAACTGGAATGGCGTGACCTTGATGTGCAGTTGAACCTGACCGGGCATTTTTCCACCGGTGGATTCGATCACACGTTGCTCACGGGCATCGAGTATGAGGATTACGATTACAAGTCGATCATCCGTCGCTCCAGTGGCGCGGTGAGTGCCTACCCCATTGATATTTTCAACCCGGTTTACGGCCAGCCGCGCCCGGCGTTGACTCGCACCACCACCCACGATCAGGAAAACCTCAAGACTTATGCCGCTTTCGTGCAAGACCAAGTGACCCTGGCCGAAGGTTTGAAAGCGTTGGCTGGCGTGCGTTTCGAACGCTTCGAACAGGATTACGACAGCTATCTGGTCAACGGCACAAGCTGGACCAACAGCGACAACGCCGTCACTCCGCGCCTGGGGCTGATCTACGATCTGACCCCGACCGTGGCGATCTATGCCGACACAGCGCGGTCCTTCAAGCCCAACAGCGGTGCCAGTCGAACGGGCGGCGGTTTCAAGCCTGAAGAAGGCAAATCCTACGAGGTGGGCGTCAAGTGGCAGGCCCTTGATCGTCAGTTGAGTGTGGATGCCGCGGTGTATCAGATCGAAAAACGCAATGTCCTGACGACAGACCCGGTGGACTCGACCTTCAGTGTTGCGGCGGGTGAAGTGCGTAGCCGTGGCTTTGATCTGAACGTGGCCGGCAACCTCACCCCAGAGTGGCGCATGATCGGTGGCTACGCCTACGTGGATGCCGAAGTCACCCAGGACAACGTGCTGAAGTCAGGCACCCGCCTGATGAACATTCCGCGCAACAGTTTCAGCCTGCTGAACGTCTACGAGTTTCAGGACGGTGGCCTCAAAGGTCTGGGCCTGGGACTGGGCGCCAAGTATGTCGACGAGCGCGCCGGCCAGACCGCGGCCAATGCCTTTTCCATGGATAGCTACAAGGTGTTCGACCTGCTCAGCTTTTACAAAGTCAACGAGCACGTGCGGCTTAACCTCGACCTGAAGAACGTGTTCGACAGCCACTACGATGAAGGCGCCTTTGGCAACGTTTACGCCTATCCGGGCGCGCCGAGAACCGTGCAGATGGGAATTTCGTACACCTTGTAGAGCGCGTTTCAGGGCGCACTTTTATAAAGCGCCACATGAACAACCTGCACCAGTGGGAGGCGGCGTAATCAACGTTCGCCTTCAACTTGCAAACGGGTGGCCTGATCATCCGTTTTTTCCAGCGATGTTGGCTTACCCCTGCCTGCACTCGCTTAGGCCGCCGTCGTCGCGATAATTCGCCATCGCTCAGGATTCTCCCTGCTGCTGTGTGGCACAAAGCCTGCATCGCTCGCATCAAGCCAGCTTCCATGCATTCGTGCGGGGTAGAGCCCTCGGTCAATGACGATCGATTGGCCGGGCAGATTGCAAGGCAATAAGGGTGCATCAGGCTAACAGGCCAGTCTTACACCGCGAATGAACAGGCAAAGACGCCTGGAACCGAAAGGTTTCAGGCGTTTTTTTTTGTTTTATGAACCCGTTGGTGGTGACCGCCGACCGTCTGTTGTGCTGCCCATTTGGCAGGTATTAATCGGGGAATAAATGATGGGCAAATCAAGCACAGCACAACGCATCGTCATCGGTTTTTTAATTGCGCCGTTGGCACTGATGGGCATGGCGTTTTATGCGTTGCACGATTTGGCAACGCTCAAGGAACAGTCGGTGATTATCGTCAAACAGGACTGGCCAAAGATCGAGCCGATCATGGTCATCGCCACTGGCGTGCGTGATAACGCCAGGAACACGCGGGACTTGCTCATCGAGAAAGACAATCAGCACGTCCAGCAGGCCATTGATGCCACTAAAAAACGAATTACTCAGGCGCTCGAAACGCTTGAGCCATTGTTCAATTTGCCAGAAGGCAAAGCCACTTATGCCACCCTGAAAAAGAACCGCGAGGCATACGTTGCGGCATTCACCCAAGTACAGGTGCTGATCAGGCAAGGGGCTCTGGAAGAGGCTATGGCGCAGCTCAAACAAAAGGTTATCCCGGCAGAACACGAGGTCTATAGAAGCCTGGATCAACTGATGGCCCTGCAAGGACGGATGTTCACCGACCGTGAACTGTCGGCGCAGCGCTTGTACAGCGATGCCCGGCGCAACATGTTCGGGCTGTTCCTGTTCTGCCTGGTGCTGGTCATCGTTGCTGCGATCATTGTTGCGCGCAGTGTGAGCCGGCCTTTGGGTGGTGAGCCTGATGATGCGGCACGGCTGTTGAATCAAATCGCGCAGGGCGACCTGACGATTCAAGTGCCGGTGAATGCCAGTGCCGACGGCAGCGTGATGATGAACATGCACCTGATGCAGCAAAGCTTGAACGCGATGGTCAAGCACATCGCGGCATCGGTCGATCAGGTGGCCAGTTCCTGCGAAGAACTCAGTGCAGTCAGCAGCCAGACCAGTGGCAGCTTGCAGTTGCAGGGCCTGGAAATCGAACAGGCTGCGGCGGCGGTCAATCAGATGACGGCGGCTGTCGACGAGGTCGCGCGCAATGCGGTCAGCACCAGCGAAGCGTCCCGGATGTCCGAGCAAACCGCGCAACGCGGTCGTGATCAAGTACAGGAAACGGTGGCCTCGATAGGTACGCTGGCACACGGCATGACCGACACTTCGCAGCGTATCCAGCAATTGGCCGGGCGGGTGCAGGACATCAGCACGGTGCTGGATGTGATTCGCAGCATCGCCGAGCAAACCAATTTGCTGGCCCTCAACGCAGCGATTGAAGCGGCCCGCGCCGGTGATGCCGGACGCGGTTTCGCAGTGGTCGCCGATGAAGTGCGGGCACTGGCCCATCGCACTCAGGTGTCGACCCAGGAAATCGAACAGATGATTGGCAATATTCGGGTTGATACCGGGCATGCCGTGACCGCCATGCAAAGCAGTGCTCATCTGGTACAGACAACCCTGGAAGTCGCGCAACGCTCCGGCGAAGCGCTGGAAGAAATCACCCGGTCAATTTCCCAGATCAACGAGCGCAACCTGATGATTGCCAGTGCCACGGAAGAGCAGGCCTTGGTCGCCCGTGAGGTGGATCGCAATCTGGTGGGCATTCGTAACTTATCCGAACAGGTTTTGTTGGGTGCCCGGCATACCGACAGCGCCGGGCTGGAACTGGCGCAGATGGCAGGCGCACTGCACCAGACGGTGGCGCGCTTCAAAATCCAGGCGGACTCCAAAGCGTTCTAGTCAGTCAGCGCACGATGAACTGTGGCGAGGGGGCTTGCCCCCGTTTGAGTGCGTAGCGCTCACACAATCGTTGCTACACCAGAGATTTTCAGAACTGCTTCGCAGAACAGCGGGGGCAAGCTCCTTCGCCATAGCTCGCGACCACATCGATGGTCGTGGCCTGGGGCTTGCGAACCTGGACGGTGTTGAAGACCTTGCTCGGCACATTGGGTTTCGGTATTACCTTGTTGATCTGGCCGTTTGTCTAACGAAAATTGTCGACGCGATCGACACCTGTAGGAGCACGGCTTGCCGGCGAAAGCGTCCTTGAGATCGCCTTCGCCGGCAAGCCTGGCTCCTACAAAAACATAAATAGGAGCTACCATGCCTCGCTTTGCTGCAAACCTCAGCATGCTCTATCCGGAACATGAGTTTCTGGACCGTTTCGCCGCCGCTGCCGCTGATGGTTTCGACGCCGTGGAATACCTGTTCCCCTACGACCACAGCGCTCAGGAGCTCAAACAGCGCTTGAGCGACAACGGCCTGGTGCAGGCCCTGTTCAACGCGCCGCCCGGCGATTGGGCGGCGGGCGAGCGCGGCACTGTGTCGTTGCCGGGGCGGGAGAGTGAATTTCGTAGCGGTTTCGATCGCGCGCTGGAATACGCCGCGGTGCTGGGCAACTCACGCATCCATGTGATGGCTGGCTTGCTGCCGTCGGAAACAGATCGCCCACGGCATCATGGCGTGTACCTGGAGAACCTGGCGTACGCCACCGCGCAGGCCGCCAAGGCTGGCATCACGGTGCTTCTGGAGCCGATCAATACGCGGGACATGCCTGGCTTTTTTCTCAACCGCCAGGACCAGGCCCAGGCCATCTGCAAGGAAGTGGGCGCCACTAACCTGAAGGTTCAGTTCGACTGCTACCACTGCCAGATCGTCGAAGGTGACCTGGCCACTAAACTGCGTCGGGATTTTGACGGCATCGGCCATATCCAGATCGCCGGCGTGCCGGATCGACATGAACCGGACCAGGGCGAAGTCAACTATCCCTACCTGTTCGAGTTGCTCGACAAGTTGGGTTATGACGGCTGGGTTGGGTGCGAATACCGGCCGCATGGCAACACATCAGCCGGCTTGCAATGGTTACGGGACTGGAAGGCGCGCTAACGTCTTGCACGGTGCGACCTACCGCAAAGTGGCCAGATCGCTCACGCACGATTGAGTGCAGTATCAGTGCTCCTTGGCCTTCCTGATCCTGATCAAAATAAACAGCAGGACGCAGAGCGCAAGCGGGGTCATGGCCAGCAGGGCGTCTCTGGCGGAAATGCCTGCGCCCATGACGTGCAGTCCCGAGTAAAACAGCTTGAACAGGCTCAACAGATAATAGGTGATGGCGATAATCGACAAGCCTTCGACGGCACGCTGGATTTTGATTTGAGTATCGGCGCGGGCGTTGAGGCTCTTCAGGATTTCCGAGTTCTGCTCTTCCATTTCGACCTGGACACGGGCCTGCAACAAGTCCCCGAGGTTGGCCACGCTCTCGGCCAGTTGCTCCAGGCGTTGTTCGGTGACGGCACAGTACCTGACCGTGGGTTTGAAGCGCCTTTCGATGAAGACACCCAGTCGCTGGCAATCACCCACATGACTTTCGCGCAGTTCGCCCAGGCGTTCGAAAACCAGCTGTGCATAGGCTTGAGTGGCGCTGAAGCGGTGTCGGGTTTTTGCGTTGCTGCTGACCACTTGCGCCGACAGGTTGGCAATATCGGTCAGCAACGCTTTTGCATTTCCGGTATCGGGACCGGCGTTGCGTTCGGAAAGGTTGACCAGGGTCTTGTCGAAGACGTTGAGCTGGGTGCTCAAGGCTTTCGCGGTGATGAGTGAAAGCGAAGCCATCATTCGGTAGGTTTCGATCTCCAGCAGACGGCGGATCATCCGTCCCAGGCGATAGGCATTCAGGCGTTTGTTCACGAAAAGAAAACGGTTGGTGCCGTCCTCGTTCAGGCGAAAATCGCTCCAGACCGTCGCATCGCCACCGCCGATGCAAGAGCCGCTGGGATCCTTGAATCCATAAACGGACAGATCGCCGGAAAAAGACGTATCGGTGCGCACCACAATCTGCACAGCGTTGATCACGTGCTGCATGAACGGCTCGACCCGGTCCATCAAGGCTCTGGGTGGCAGGCTCCAGCATGGCTCCTGACTGGAGGAGGGCACCACCAGCGTCAGCGTCAGGAATTCTGCGTGCCGTTCCCACTTCAGGGCATGGCCCTCCAGCTCGGTAATGCCCTGGGCTGCATCCGGGTCGACCGGGCCGGGGCAGCAGCGACTCAGCAGGGTGTCGCATTGCCCGTCGTTTGCCAGAAACGCCAGGTGAAACACATGGGCGGGCTCATCGAAATACAGGGACGGGCGCGCGTGCAACTCGTTGTGCAGGATCAGTCTTTGCGGGTGCATGCTGTTTGGGCCATGTTGGAGTTGTTTGTTCTTGGGACTGGTTGATGAATACCCGAGTCACAAACCCAAACCGGCGATTGCCCAATGCCATTTTCAGGCGAACGGCCATCGCGTAAGAGCCTGCCAGGGGATGCACAGCAGCGTTGTGAACTATTCTTTTCAAGTGGCCCTTTCAATGCCTCGTTCAAGGGAGTTGATATAAATCAACGCTTAAGGAGCTTTAAGGGACGAATCTGGGCCTGATGCTGGATTCTCGAGCCGGCGTCGAGGATCAACCTGTCTGGAGGCTGCCCATGAGCCAGTATCAACGGTTATTAATGGTCATCAACCCGTTGCTGCGCCATTCACCTGCGATAAACCATGGCGCCGCCCTGGCCAAGGCCAGCGGGGCGAGCTTGCACATTGCCGGCCTGATCCCCTCGTTGGATATTCTGTCGCTGCTCGAAGAAGGCGACCGCAAAATGGCTCGGGCAACCTACCTGCAGGAACACCGCGACTGGCTCGATGAACAAGCGGAAAAGATGCGAGGCCGGGGAATTGAGGTGACAACCGAAGTTGCATGGGCCGACAACATGCGCCAGGACATTCTTGACCATGTCACGCACATGCAGCCCGATCTATTGATCAAGCAAGTGCAGCATGAACCCGTGCTCAAACGCGCATTCTTCACACCGCTGGATTGGCGTTTGTTGCGCCATTGTCCGGTACCGGTCTATCTGGTGGGGGGTGAAGGCCATGCCTTGCCGCAGAAGGTGGTGGCCGCGGTTGACGTATCGGATACCGAGCCGTCCAACGGTGAGCTCAATGACCGGATCATCTTGCAGGCGTCGGGCCTGGCGCTGCAGTGCAATGCCGAGTTGCATCTGTTGTACGCCTGTGACATTTCGGCCGCTTTTCTGGCGGATATGGGCGGTGATTTGACGCTCGCGCAACTCACCCGTGAACTGCGCAGCGATCTGGAAAAGGCTTTTCTCAAGCTGGCCGGTCGGTTCGGCGTACCCCCTGACTGTCGGCATTTCATCATGGGACATCCTGTCTCGGTGCTGAGCGAATTCGCCCACCAGCATCAGATGGATGTCGTCGTGGTGGGCAGAACCCAATACCGTGGCCTGGAGCGGCTGCTTGGCAGCACGACCGAACATATTCTGTATCAGGTGCCTTGCAGCATTCTGGCGGTCTAGGGGCGGGCGCCCCAATCGGAATGATGGCCGCCGTCAAACGAATGCCCATTTTTGGGGTTCCTGCCCCAGGGAGGTTTTCAAATGACTAGTCCTTCATTGCAAACCATCTTGCATGACCGGGTGGAAGCCGGCCGAGGCTTGGTGGAGCCGTTGCTCAAATACGCTAAAAGAGCCGATGTCATCGTTCTCGCCTTACCCCGTGGCGGCGTTCCGGTGGCCTATGAAGTCGCCACGGCCCTGGAGGTTCGTCTGGACCTGATGCTGGTGCGCAAGCTGGGCGTACCGTCCCACCAGGAGTTCGCCATGGGCGCGATTGCCAGCGGTGGCATACAAATCGTCAACGAAGATGCGCTGCGGGCTAACGGTATTGATCAACGAACGCTCGATATCGTGGTGGCAAAGGAAGCCCAGGAGTTATCACGTCGCGAGAAGCTATACCGGGCATCCCGTGCACCTGTGGCGCTCAAGGATCAGGTGGTGATTCTGATCGATGACGGCCTGGCGACAGGCGCCACGATGATGGCCGCGATACAGGCCGCGCGCCTGCAAGCGCCATCGCGCATTGTTGTTGCCGTGCCGGTGGCACCGCAGGAGACGGCAGAGGCGCTGCGCGATGAAGTGGACGAACTGATTTGCCCGCTCATCCCCGACTGGATGATTTCGATCGGTCATTGGTACACGGATTTTTCGCAGACATCCGACGAAGAGGTCATCGATCTTCTGCACCGGGCCTGGCAAAGAGAGTCCGGTTCGGGCGACTCCTTTCAGAACGGTTCCGGGATTTGAGTCGTTGCCTGGCGTGGAGCAAACCACGTCAGGCCTTCACGTGATCCTGACGTTCACGAATTGCCATGGATCGGACTCATCGGTCTGCTCGGGCATCAATGAGTGACGTCCGGTAAGCGGCGTCCAGTCGGAATAAATGCCTTCTACCTTGCCAAGGTAAGGCATGCAGATCTGCAGGATTTCCCTGAAGGGCAATTCATCCGGTTCGACAATGCCGCGTTGTGGATTGCGAATGGCCCAGATCACGCCGGCCAGCACTCCCGCCGTCACTTGCAGGCTGGTGGCGCTGTTATAGGGGCACAGAGCCCGGGCTTGCTGGATTGATAGGCGCGAGCCATACCAATAACTGTTTCTGGCATGCCCCATCAGCAGCACGCCGAGTTCGTCGCTGCCGTCGAGGATTTCGTCATCGAGCAGACGCTGGCCGCTCTGGGGTTTCCAGTTGCGCTCGGCGAGTTCATGCACCGAAAGCAAGGCGTCGTCACAGGGCCGATAAGCGTAGTGGACAGTCGGCCGGTAAGTCGGTTGCCTTCCCTGGCCAAGGGTCAGGTAGTCGGCAATCGACAAGGCTTCGTTGTGGGTCACGAGCAGCCCATGGGTGGGACCCGTCGAGGGTGTCCAGGTTCGAACCCGCGTGGAGGCACCGGGACGTTGCAGGTAGATCCCGGCCTGACACCCGAAGGCGTGGTAATAGCCATCCTCGGGCAGCGCTTTCTCATGGCTGCCCCAACCCAACTCCGCTGGCTGGCTGCCTTCACTGATGAAGCCGTCCACGGACCAGGTGTTGACGAACTCATCGGCAATTTTGTGTTTCGATGAAAACTGCGAATCGCGTTCGGCGATGTGAATGCAGCGGATATTCAGGCGGTTGGCCAACTGCGCCCATTCTTCGCGCGTCGTGGGTTGGGGCGTTGTGTCACCCAACTCTTCAGCGAGATTGACCAGTGCCTGCTTGATCAGGTGCGACACCAGCCCCGGATTGGCTCCGTGGGTCAAGACAGCGGTGGACAGACCTTGCGCACTTTCCCTGCGAAGCTGAAGTGCCGCCTCCCTCAATGCATAGTTGGATCTTTCCGACAGGGATTTGTCGGGGTCGGTGTAACCGCCTTCCCACGGCTCGATACAGGTGTCCAGATACAGCACGCCTTTACGCTGGGCGAACTGAATCAGGGACAGGCTCGATACGCCCACCGAGAGGTTGAGCAGGAAGTCGCCGGCGCCCAACAGAGGGTCCAGCACCGTCTCGTAATTGTTCTGATCCAGTTGCTCGGCTTGGTGGGCAACGCCAAATTCCTGTGCGAGTAAACGGCCATCGTCATCGGGGCTGAGGATCAACAGGCGTTGCGGTTCAAGCACAAGATGGCGCAACAGCAACGGGAGTACACCTTTTCCGATACAGCCAGAGCCGATCATCACCAACCGGGCATCAAAGGGCTGAATGACATGCTCAAGATCCGACATCGCTAGCCTCCACCGGCTGACCGCGCGCTCGCCGCAAATGACCTGTCGCTGACCACGACGCTCTCAAATTAGAGACTGCAAGGCTCAGTTAAAGCTCAAAAAATTTTCGCACGCCGTCAACGAAACGGCGGTGCCGTTCGGGGCAAAAAACAGATGAGAATGAGGCGAACTGCTGGCCCCCCGATTTCCGTTTCATTGTCAAACTTGCTTTCTTTTCAAAAGGTTAGGCATCGGCGATATGCGGACTTTGGTATGGATGGCTGCGACATTTGCCTTGGTGACACTCTCGCTGGAGGCTCAGGCAAAGGACTTGAGCAAGAACAGTCGTTTCGTCTGCAGCTGGGGCTCGGACATCGCCGCAGATGCACAAGCGGCGAAGCTTTCCGGTTTCACGCTTTACGGGGCACGCAAGAAACTGCAGTCGCGAAAATTCCCCCGGCCGTGGATGCGCATGACGGCCATGGGGATCACCGAACAAACCTATAACAGTGCCTCGCGTCTCAAGCCGGCTGCGATCAAGCAAACGTATTACGAGCAGTGCATCCGGCATGAGTTGGCCCGACGCTAGAAGTTGATCGAGGCGCTCAGCCGGGCGGTCAGTGGCGCGCCCTGGAACAGGTAGCCGTCGCCCATGTATTCACCGGCATCGCGCCAGTAGCGTTTGTCGAACAGGTTGTCCACGGTCAGGCGGAACACCGTGTCATATCCGTCGATGCGAGTGCTGTAGCGGCTGCCGATGTTGAAGATGGCGTAGGCCCCGGTCTGCACTTCACCTTGGCGGTTGGCGTACTTGCTGGCGCTGTACTGCACTCCACCGAGCAGCGCCAGGCCATCGAGCCAGGGCAGGGCGTAGTCACCGTAGAGGTTGGCGCGCAGGGTCGGAACGTTGATTGCCTGGTGGCCTTCATAGGCTGGCGTGCCGCTGTCGGTGACCCGCGCGCGAATCGCCGCGACACTGGCGGCGATCTGCAGGCGCTGGCTGGCCCAGCCATTGGCCGAGAGCTCCAGCCCGGTGTTCTTCTGTTCGCCCTGTTGAGTGAATGTGAACGTGCCATCGTCATTCGGTCGCGAATACTGGTAGGCCTGGCGAATCTGGAACAACGCCGCGGCCAGGCTGATGCGCTGCCAGTCGTATTTGATACCGGCCTCGATTTGTCGCGATACGGTGGGCGCCAGAATTTCATAGGCATTGGTGTTGAACCACGCCGCTTCGCCGCCCAGGGACAGGCCCTTGCTGTAGCGGGTGTACAGCGACAGGTTTTGCACCGGCTTGTAGATCAGCGCGGCCTGGGGCAGGAACTCATAGCGTTGGGTGTGCCGGGTGGTCTCGCCCTGGCTGTCGAAGGTCTCTTCATCCAGGCGCACTTCGCGCCCGCCAAGCACTGCCTGCCATTGCTCGTTGAAACTGATCCGGTCATTGAAAAACAGCCCGTACTGGCGGCTGTCCAGGCGTCGGTAGGAATCGTTGAGCGGGCCGTCGTAAGGGGCAAAATCAGCCGGTTCGCTGTTGATGTTGGCGCTGCCGATCATCTGATTGATGGCATCACGTTTGTCCACCACGCGGCGAAACGCGCTAGTCCCGACGCTGAGTTCGTGGCCCAGGCCACCGGTTTCGAAGTGACCGCTGAGGAGCGCCTGCACTTCATCGTTGCGGCGGGTATCGTCGGGGCTGCGGAAATCGTAAATGTCGTAGTCGCCCTCGGGGCTGAAGTAGTTCGGTACCGCCGCGCCGGCGCAACTGGCGGAACCGTAGCAGCCCCAGGCGAACGCGCTGTAGTCATCGATCACCACCCGGCTACGCGAGGCGCTGAGGCTGCCTTTCCACTGGTCGCTGAAGCGGTACTCGAAGTTCCCGTTGAGGTTCAGCGCATCGGTGCTGACCGGGTTCGAACCGCTCTGGTGGGCCAGCAGTTTCTTTGGCGAGGCGTGGTGGGGCAGGCTGGAACCGCCGAGCAATTGATAACCCGGTGCCGAGCGCTGCTCCTTAGTCTGGTACTCGGCGTCCAGTTGCAGCAGCGCATTGGGACTGATGTTCCAGTCGAAGGCCAGCGAGGCGAAGTCGCGCTGGCCATTGGTGTGTTCGACGTAGGAATGCAGGTCTTCGTGGGCCAGGTTGGCGCGCAGGCCGAACTGCTGCTCGCTGCCGAACCAGCCACCGACGTCGGTCGCCAGGTAACCACTGCCGCGATCATCAGTGGAGACGGTGACTGAACGCACATCACCAGGCCGCTTGGTCACATAGTTGACCAATCCGCCAGGCTCGCTGACACCGCTTTGCAGGCCGGAAAGGCCTTTGAGCAATTCCACCTGCTGTTTATTCTCCAGCCCGACATTCTGCTCGCCAGTGATGGTGCGGCCGTTGATCTTGTAGCTGCTGGCGGAATTGAGGGAAAAGCCACGCACGACGAAGTTTTCGTAGTAGCCGACCGGTGCGTAGCTTTCACCCACCGAGGCGTCATTGCGCAGTACTTCGCTGAGCAGGCGGGCCTGCTGATCCTTGATCATCGCCTCGTTGACGACCGAAATCGAGGCCGGCGTATCGAGCAATGGCGCCGCCTCGAACCCACCGATCGAAGCGCTGTCGGCCTGATAACCGGAAGAATCTTCGCCGGTAACGGTCACCGCCGGCAGTTCGGTCGCGGCGGCCCAGGCCGAAGGCACGGTGCTGGACAGCAGCAGGCCCAGGCCAAGGTTCAGGGAATTGAGCGCAAACCGCGGGGCGGCCACTCCCTGGCGGGAGGTCCGGTAAAGCCTATTCATGAAAAGTCCTCGACGACTGCGGGCCCGGGTTTGGGGAGTCTTGGCCTGTGGCTCACGCTTGAAAGCGGGGCATCATACAAGAGGAGCGATCATGAAATGAAAGTGTCATTTCGACGATCGCCTACGAGGGGCTCATCACACGAAACCGTTGCTCGATTGCTTCCGCAAACGGGTAGAACGAAAACCAGGGCCGGGCTTCGTCGATCACACGCTGAAATGACGGTCTCTCTGCCAACCTTTCGAAATAGGCGCTCAAGTGGCCGTAGTCATCAGGGAACGGCACGAGCGTCCTGGCATAAAAGAGTGCAGGGGCAGCGGCGCAATCGGCCATGCTGAACGCCGGGCTGGCCACCCAGATTCTGGATGCCATCCGGCGTTCGAGCATCCCATAAGCCGTTTTCAGCATGGATCGCTCTCTGGTGACATCACCGTTGGTCGCGTGTAGCCGATCACTGACAATCTGTTGTATCGGCCCTTGTACATACTGGTCAAAAAATCGATCCCATAATCGGACTTCCAGCGCGGTCTCCCAATCGTCTGGAAGCAGAGGGTGCGCGCCTGGAAAGCGTCTATCCAGGTACTCAATGATGATGCTGGACTCCGGCAGACTCCGCTGGTCGACAGCGTCAAAAATTATTGGGAACTTTCCGATTGGCCAAAATGCCTGAAGTTCTGCGCTGTCGGCCGCGTCTCCGAGATCGATGATTCTTCTCTCGAATTCGATGCCGTTTTCGTAGAGCGCGATCAGTACTTTGTGACAGAACGACGCCAGTGGATGGTAGTAAAGCGTCAGCGACATCTTTCACCTCCTCGTTGGATCGCAGGGGGGAAGCGCAAGGCCCTGTAATAAAAAAAGCAGGGGCAATGAACAATCATAGGCGGATGGCGAGCAGTGCGTCAGGGCGGTCACTCTCGAATTTGTGTGCTGCAGAGGGAAGAAACGCCTCTAGAATGAACCATTGGTCGGTTTGTGACTTATTGGTCATGGCGTTCATCCAAGCGCCCTTGTACCGTTAGCGCAGGTTTGTGCTGTCAGGCTTGCCCGGAGGAAGCCGGATGGTCGATCAAACCGTGTGTCTGACCCAATTTGTTCAAGGAATAGAATGAAATGACGTTGAAAACCGCGATTGTCCAGATTGGTAAGAAGTACAAGGTTTATACCGAGCATTACCTCAACGCCACCGCCGACAAGACCATTATTCTGGTCAACGGCTCGCTGGCAACGACCGCCTCTTTTGCCCAGACCGTGCGCTACCTGCGGCCACGTTTCAACGTAGTCCTCTACGATCAGCCCTACGCCGGTCAATCGAAACAACACAACCAGCATGACCGGCCGATCCGCAAGGAAGATGAAGCCGAAATATTGCTGGAGTTGATCGAGCACTTTCGGGCCCAGCATGTGCTGTCCTTTTCCTGGGGCGGCGCGGCGACTTTGCTGGCGCTGGCCCAGCACCCACGGCGAATCGAAAAAGCGGTGGTCAGTTCATTCGCAGCACGAATCAATACGCCGATGCGCGACTATCTGGAGAGCGGCCGGCACTTCCTGCAGGCCTGTGATCGGCGCAATGTCGCGCGCTTGATCAACGGCACGATCGGCAAGCATCTGCCGTCGCTGTTCAAGCGTTTCAACGAACGCCATGTCAGCAGCCTGGACGAACACGAATACCGGCAAATGCATTTTCACGTCAACGAGGTGCTGACTCAGGACACTCATTGCTACGTTTCCTGTGCCGATGCCATCGAAGTTCCGCTGCTGTTTATCAACGGCGAACGGGATGAGTACACCTCGGTGGAAGACGCCCGTCTTTTTGCGGCGCATAGCCCTCAGGCGCAATTTCAGACCATCAAGAACGCCGGGCACTTCCTCGATATGGAACACCCGACGGCCTGGACTGACACCCAGCAGGCCTTGCTGGGCTTTCTGCAGCCGGTCGCCAAAATACCGAGCCAGCCCCGTGATCTGACGTTCAATAGCAAAGCGTCAGTGATTCCCCCCCTTCAATCAGCTAACTGGGTGCGGCTTTAACTGACGCAGCAACTCGATCTGATCCGCCGGGACCAAGGTACGCAAGGCTTTATACAGCGCGCGGGTCTCGAGCAGGTTCCAGACGCGCAGCATGGTCTCCAGGGCGTCCAGTGGCTTGCTGATGAAGTCTTTGGCGCCCAGAGCCAGCGCGCGCAGGCGGGTATCGCGGGTGGCGTCGGCGGTGAGCACGAGGATTGGCAGGTATTCACCGGTCGGTATGCGCCGGTTGAGTTGCTCCAGTACGGCAAACCCGTCGAACTCCGGCATGTGCAGGTCGAGGATGACCAGATCAGGCTCGAAGCTGTTGAACAGATCCAGGGTTCGCAGCGGCTGGGTGCTGCTCAGTACATTGGTCAGTCCTTCGCGGACAAGCAGCTGCTCCATCAAATCGAGGTTGGGCCGCTGGTCGTCGATGATCAGAATGCGCAGGTCGGTGTTCACACAGGCTCCGGTAGATGCTGGTCAAGATGGGCAAGAAAGGAAGGGATGTGAATCGGTTTGGTCAGCACCGCCGTCGCGCCTGCCTCCAGCAAGGCCAGATGTGTGAGGTCGCTGGCATCGGCGGTAATCATCAGCACGGGAATGGCACGGGTGACGGACGATTGGCGCAAGCGTTGCAGCACATTGAAACCATCCAGATCCGGCAGTGCCACGTCGAGCAAAATCAGCTGCGGCGCATGTTGACGGGCCAGGTCCAGACCCATTTGCCCTTGCATGCTTGAAAGCAACTGGATGTGCGGCCGTCGTTGCAGCAGGGTTTCGATCAGGGCCAGGCTTGAGAGATTGTCTTCGATGCACAGGACTTTGCCCTGGTAATCGGGAGCGGTGAGGGTGGCCGTGACCGTTGGGTGGCTGATTCGTGCAACCGGTGGCTCGGTGATGGGCTGCAGGCGCACGAAGGGCAGTTCCAGGGTGAAACTGGCGCCTTCGCCGGGCTGGCTTTCGACAGTCATGCTGCCGTTCATCATTTCCAGCAGGCTTTTGCTCAACGCCAGGCCCAGGCCGGTGCCTTCCACGTTCGGATCGGTTTCCAGGCGCTCGAACGGTTTGAACAGTTGCTCCAGTCGATCCGCCGCAATGCCCTTGCCGGTATCGCAGACCGACACGGCAATTCGCTGTTGAATAACCCTGACTTCGATGTGCACCTGGCCTTGGGGCCGGTTGTATTTGATCGCGTTGGACAACAGGTTGAGCAGCACCTGAACCAGGCGTTGCCGATCGGCGACGATCCCGCTGTCGGCGGCCAGCATCGGCAGCTCAACCAGCGCAATGCCGGCGTCGCAGGCCATAGGGGAAACCAGCGTCAGGGCTTCTTGCAGCACCGCCGTCAAAGGCACCGCTTCAACATTGAGCGGCAGGCGCCCGGCTTCGATCTTGGCGATGTCCAGCACTTCGTTGATCAAGGTCAGCAGGTGTTGTCCGGCCCGCAAGATATGACCGATCTGTGCCCGCTGCCCTTTGGATGAGTCCATGTCCAACAGTTGTGCGAAGCCGAGAATGGAGTTGAGCGGGGTGCGCAGTTCGTGGCTCATGCGCGACAGGAACTCGCTTTTGGCGCGGCTGGCGCGTTCGGCTTCTTCCCGTGCGGTGCTCAGTGCTATTTCGGCCACGCGTCGATCGGTGATGTCCCGGGTGATCTTGGAGAATCCGCGCAGGGCGCCACTGCTGTCGTATTGCGCGGTAATCACCACGCTGGCCCAGAAGCGGCTGCCATCCTTGCGGCAACGCCAGGCCTCTTCCATGTAATGACCGTCGCGAGTGGCCTCACGCAGCGCCATGGCGGGATGTTGCGGGCATTCTTGCGACAGATAAAACACCGAAAAATGCTGGCCGACGATTTCCTGTTCGGTGTAGCCCTTGATCCGTTCGGCGCCCGCATTCCAGCTGGTGACGAAGCCCTGTGTGTCGAGGGCGAAAATACCGTAGTCCTTAACACCGTCGATGATCAGCCGCAGGCGCTCTTCGTTGTCGCGCAATGCCCGCTCACGTTCGGCCAGCAATAGCCCGGCTTCAACCAGGCGCGTACCCAATTGACCAATCTCGTCATTCTCCGGCGGTTGTGGCAGTAACGGCTGACCGAGTGCCAGCCGTTGTGCGTTGCCCTGGACCTGTTTGACCCGGGCGACGATGCCTTTGGACAGAAACAGTACCGCCACGATGGCGCCAAACAATCCGCAGGCCGCGGCCAGCAGGGTGGAGAACAGCAACCGCTGTCGCGTGGAGGCCGCGGCTGCGGTGCGCTCGGCCAGCAACGTATCCTCGAGGGTGCGCATGGCGCTGATGCGTTCGCGCAGTTCGTCGAGGATGTGCTTGTTGTTGATCAGGATGGTGGTGATCGACTCGGGTGTGGCGCTGCGATCATCGAGCAGTTCAACCAGGCCCTCGACCTTGGTTTCGATCAGTGGCGTGATGACCGCCAGATGTTTGCGCACCCGCTCATCGCGAACATTGCTGTCGAGCCGGTGCAGGGCCGATTCGATCAAGGGCTTGGCTTGTCGATAACCCGGCAGAAAATCCTCGCGACGGGTCAGCAGATAACCGCGCACGCTGGCGGCGGCCTCGGCGAGCAGGGTGTGCACGGCCTGAATGTCGCCTTGCACCAGCAGCACCCGGCGTACATCTTCTTCCGCGCGTGCGGTCTGGCGTTCGGTGATGTAGATCAGCACCAGTGAGAGCAACAGGATTACCAACGGCAGGGAAATCACCACGAGGGCTTTGCCGCGTAATGGCAGATCGGCCCAGCGTCGAGCGTTTGAAACTTTCATGACTGAGTCACCAGCCCCAAGGCCATGCCACGAACGGCCGCCTGGGTTCGGTCGGCGGCGCCCAGTTTGCCGATGACCCGTTCCACGTGGGCTTTGGCCGTTCCTGTGGTGATGCCAAGTTCTTCGCCGATCTCACGATTGCTGAAGCCGGTGGCTACCAGCCCGAGGACCTGCCTTTCACGGGCGGTCAAGGTTTCGGCAGGTGCGGCGCCACTGGTGTTGCGTTCGGTCATGCGCCGCAGCAGGCGGGCGCTGACGGCGCTATTGAGGGCTTCCTCGCCCGCGGCGACGCGTTGCAGGGCGTCGATCACTTCATCACGGCTGGCGTCTTTGAGCAGGTAACCCACGGCACCGGCGTTCATCGCCGCTTCCAGGTGATCCGGGCTGTCGTCCATGGTGAAGATCACCACTTTGAGGGCCGGCAGGCGCTGCTGAAGAATTCGCGCCGCGCCCAACCCATTGAGCACGGGCATGCGAATGTCGAGGATGACGATGTCGGGCAACAGGCGTTCGCACGCGTCCACCGCTTCCTGGCCATCGCGGGCCTGGCCGACCACTTCGAATTGCGGGTGGCCCGCCAGCAGCGCGACGAAACCGGTTCGGGTGACCTCATGATCGTCCGCCAGAACCAGGCGTAAAACTTCAGTCATTGAGCTGTTCCATTGAGGTCGCAGGGGACGGTGGCGCGCAGTTGCGTCCCGCCATGCGCATGGCTGAGGCAAGTGAAATCGCCGCCCAGCAGGCTTGCGCGTTCCTGCATCGCGGCGAGCCCCAGGTGCCGGGCGCCGCAGGTGTCGAGACGTTGCTCCATGGCAAAACCTTTGCCGTTGTCGTCCAGCCGTAGCGAGGCCAGGCCTTCGTGCAGTTCCAGCGCGAGGACAACGTGGCTGGCCTGCGCATGTTTGAGAATATTGTTGATGCCTTCCTGGGCAATCCGGAACAGGGCGATTTCCACCTGGCTGGGCAAACGCGCTTCGCAACGCCCATTCCAGTTCACTTTGATCCCGGCGTCGCGTAGGCGATCCGCTTCTTTGTCCACCGCCTTCAGCAAGCCAAAGTCATCGAGTACCGTCGGGCGCAGGCCGCTGATCAATTGCCGGCCTTCACCCACGCAATGCTGGGCCAGTGCCAGAATGGTCTGTAAGTCTGCGTCGAGTCCATCGGGCAGTGGCGGGCAGCGGCCGGCAAAACCTTGCAGGCGCTGATGCAGCCCGGCGAGGGTTTGCGCCAGGCCGTCATGCAGGTCGTAAGCCATGCGTTTGCGTTCGTCTTCCTGCGCCCTGAACAGCCGATGCACCAGATCGGACATGGTGCGCTCACGCGCGACCAGAGCATCCAGCAAGCGCTGGTTTTCCAGGTGCGCGGCCAGCAGGGTGGCGAGCAATTGCAAGGACTCGATGTCCTCGGTGTCCGGTGCACTGATGCTGACACTGTTGGCCAGCACCAACGCACCGAAGGCCGTGCCATCGCCACTGCGCAAAGGCACCCGCAACACATTGGGCAGGACCGCATTTGGTTGCTCCTGCCATTGCGGGGCGCACATCGCGGTATCGGCGAGGCGCTCGAGGCTGTGTAGACGATCTCGGCTACCGTGACTGGCGGTGGTTTTGACCTGTGCCTCCACGTCCCATTCCAGCAGTAACGCGTGGTCCATCGCCAGGAAGGCACAGGCCCGTTGCAGCACCCGTTGACGCATGGCATCGGGGGCCAGTTGCGTCAGTTCCTGGCCGGTATCCACCAACAACCGCAGGCGCGCGGCGCGACTTTGCGCTTGCCGATACTGGGTGCGAATGGCCAGGGCGCTACCGGGGTCATGATCAGGGTTTTGCATGGACATCTTCCGGCGCAGGCGCGCCCGTTCGGGCTGGGGCGTCATTAAACCTTGTTGACGGGGCCGGGCGCTATCTGCCGAATGGCATAGGCAAATGACTCCGGTTGGCCGATGGCAGTCGTTGTGTCGAGCGGCACAGTGTGGCCATCGACCACCCCTTGGAATAGCGCAATGAAACTCAAGACCTCAACCATCGCCCTGTTGTTCGCCCTGACCGCGCCGTTGGCTCAGGCATTGGAGGCAGTGCCTTACGTCTACAGCAGCGTGGCCGAACAACCGGTCAACGCGAAGGATCGTGAAATCGCCGCGCTGTTTGATCAATGGAATAGCGCGTTGAAGAGCGGCAATGTGCAGAGCGTGGTCGACCTGTACGCGCCGAACGCCGTGCTGCAGCCGACGGTTTCCAATCAGGTGCGCACCACGCCGGCGCAGATCAAGGACTACTTCGATCACTTCATGGCGCTCAAGCCGGTAGGCCAGATCAACTTCCGTGAGATCCGTCCATTGGGCGCCAATGTGGCGATGGACAGCGGCGTCTACACCTTTTTCCTGACCGAGGCCGATGGCAAGACCCGTCAGGTGCAGGCGCGCTACACCTTCGTCTATGAGCAGGTTGGCGGGCAGTGGAAGATTCTCAACCACCACTCTTCGGCGATGCCGCAAACGCAGGTGCTGCACGCCGGGAAATAACTACGTCTTCGAGTAACCCGCTTTTTGTAGGAGCCAGGCTTGCCGGCGAAGGCGATCTGAAGGACGCCTTCGCCGGCAAGCCTGGCTCCTACATGTGCTCAGTTCAACGCCAAGTCGTCCGCAGGTTGCTGCCCCCGGGCTTGGGCAGCGAGTTGCAACTGGCAGGCGATCAAGGTGTTTTTCAGCAGATAGGCAATGGTCATTGGCCCGACGCCACCCGGCACCGGGGTGATTGCCCGGGCGACGGTGCGGGCGCTGGCATAGTCGACATCGCCCACCAGACGATCGCCGGATTCGCTTGCGATACGGTTGATACCAACATCGATCACCACCGCACCGGGTTTGAGCCAACTGGCGTCGATCAATTCTGGCCGGCCCACCGCGGCAACCACGATATCTGCCAACCGGCACAACGCCGGGGCGTCGACGCTACGCGAATGCACCACGCTGACCGAGCAGTTGGCCTGCAACAACAAGGTCGCCATCGGTTTGCCGACAATGTTCGAACGGCCGATAACCACCGCGTGCAAGCCGCTCAAGTCATCGCCACAGGTCTCGTGCAGCAAGCGCATGCAGCCACTGGGCGTGCACGGGGTCAGGACCTCCATGCCTTGCACCAGCCCACCGACGTTTTCCCGATGAAAACCGTCCACGTCCTTGATCGGGTCGATGGCATGAATCACCGCCTGCTCATCGATCGAGGCCGGCAAGGGCAATTGCACCAGGATGCCGGTCACCGTGGGATCGGCGTTGAGTTGTGCAATCAGTTCCAGAACCTGGGTCTGGCTGGCGGTTTCCGGCAGGCGGTATTCAAGGGAGCGGATACCGACTTCCTTGGCGCGCAGCAGTTTGTTGCGCACATAAACGTGGCTGGCCGGGTCGTCACCAACCAACAGGACGGCAAGAGCTGGATAGACTTGCTGGCCGGCGAGGGCCAGAACCTCTTCCCGGACCTCATCGAGAACCTGGGCAGAAATGGCTTTGCCGTCGATGTCACGGGCAAATGCGGGGGTGCTGCTGGTCAAAAGAGTCACCGTTGTCTGATTTAAAAGGGGGCAGTAATTATCGCGGCGTCTTTGCGCGACGATGATTCATCAGAGACATGCAGGCAAGGGGGCTCAGGCTACCAGTTGAGGGCAGGCGAATGCCACCGCAACACCGGAAGATAAGACAGGCAGCGCCTATAAGGAGCGTATTTGATCCTCCTTGCGGGTCAAGATCAAACTCAACAGCACCGAAGTCAGAATGATCCCTCCGACAACGGCCAGCGACCATTCGATTGGCATGTGAAGCCACGGTATCAGCGTCATTTTGGCGCCGATAAACACCAGTACGATCGCCAAACCGTATTTGAGCAGATGGAAACGGTCAGCCATGTCGGCCAGCAAAAAGTACAGGGCGCGCAGGCCCATGATCGCGAAGATGTTCGAGGTGAACACAATGAACGGGTCGGTGGTAATGGCGAAGATTGCCGGGATGCTGTCGACTGCAAACATCAGATCGCTGGCCTCGATCAGCACCAGTACCAGAAACATTGGCGTCGCCCAGTGCCGACCCTCTTTCAGCACAAAGAAGTGATCGCCATGAAACTCGTCGGTGACGCGCAGACGGCCGTGCATCCAACGCAATAAGGGATTTTTATCGAGATCAGGCCGCTGATGGGCGAATGCCAGCATCTTGATTCCGGTGATGATCAGGAACACCCCGAACGCATATAACAACCACGCAAATTGCGACACCAGCCACACACCCGCGAGAATCATCATCCCACGCATCACGATGGCCCCGAGCACACCGTACAGCAACACTCGACGCTGTAACTCCGCAGGTACGGCGAAGTAGCTGAAAATCATCACGAAGACAAACATGTTGTCGATCGATAGCGACTGTTCGATCAAATAGCCCGTGAAGAATTCCAGTGTTTTGCGTCGCGCAATCTCAGGCCCGAACTCGCCATGCAAGTACCACCAGAGCAATCCGGCGAAGGTCAGCGTTAGTGCACACCACGCAATCACCCAGCACGACGCCTCGCGCACCGATACCCGATGCGCTTTGCGCCCGCCAAAGACAAACAGATCCACCGCCAGCATGGCGACGACAAAGACAATGAAGGCGACCCACATCCAGAGTTCACCAATGTTCAAGGGTTGCATGTCGTTCTCCTTGTCTGGACTTATTCTGGAGTCGACGGAATCATGCTAGCGGGGAGGTTGCAGCGAAGAAAAATCGAATATTCTTTACCAATAATTCGTTATTGACGAAGTGTCGCTGATAATTCTCAACGCGAGCCGAACACCACCGCAACAGTGGCGTTCAGACGGGCCAGGATTGAGCCTCTCAATGCATCTTGCTGTGATCCTGCATGCCGAGCGCCCGAGTTTGGGCGTCAACCTTGATCGTCTCTTTTTCGCCCTTGGCGTTTTCCACGGTCAGGGTCAGGGGCACTTTATCGCCTTCCTTAACCTGAGTCGTCAGGTCCATCAGCATGATGTGGTAGCCATGGGGATCAAAGCTCACCGGTTTGCCGGCCGGCAGCGCGACGGACTCGACCTGGCTCATGCTCATCACATCGTCTTTCATGCTGGATTGGTGAATTTGCACGGTGTTTGCGACCGGCGACTGCACGCTGAGCAGTTTGCTGTCGCTGTCGGCCTGCAGGGTCATGAAGGCGCCGGTCGAATGCTGGCCGGCCACCGTCGCGCGAACCCAAGCGTCGTTCACCCGGGTTTGGGCGCCCACCTGCCAGGCCATGCCGATCAGGAAAAGGCCCAGGGTCAACTGTTTAATACGTGGTGCGTAGATTGAAGTCATCAGCAGACCTCCATGACGGTGAGCAGGTCTTCAGCACACTCTTGAGCGGTAAGGGACGCGGACAGCCCCAGGCGCAAAGTGCCTCGGGAGTCGAAAACGAAGCTGGTCGCGGTGTGGGAGAGGGTATAGGTCGAGCCGCTCGGGATTTTTTCAAAGAACACACCGAACTCCTTGGCGGTGGCGGCGGTTTCTTCCAGCGTGCCGTACAGCGCCTCGAAACTTGGATCGAAGGCTTTGACGTAGGCGTCGAGCATTTGCGGCGTATCGCGTTCGGGGTCCAGGGTGATGAAGATCACTTGCAGGCGTTCGCCATCGCGGCCCATCAGTTTTTTCGCCTGTGCCGCACGGGCCAGCGTCGTCGGGCAGACCGCCGGACATTGGGTGAAACCGAAAAAAACCATCGGCATCAGGCCCCGGTAGCTGCCCAGCATCCGGGTTTCGCCTTGGGCGTCCTTGAGTTTGAAGGTACGCCCCATGATCTTGTCGCTGAGGTCCTTGCCGTACTTGAACGACAGCTTGCTGCTGTCATCGCAGCCGGCGAGCAGGCCAAGGCTCAACAGGCTCATGCCTTGCAGGACCGCACGACGGGTATACAACGTACTCATGGAAAAAAGCATCCTGTGTAGCGACCGGGAATCTACAGTGGCTGATCAATCAGACGAAAAAAAAGCGCACGGATGTTAACAAACTGTTGCGCTATGGCGCTCAATCGATGGCCCGCCGGTCATGCGCCAAAAGGTCGCGGCCTCGGGATACATGAAAATTCAATGCCCCATGCACGGACGCATTGCAGATACCGGTAAGTTAAGCCGCGACGCGCTCTTCGTAGCAGCAGCCTCGCAGGCTCGATAGCTGCTACAAATCGCATTAGGGATTGGGTGGCTTTTAAACACGCGCTTAACTCACTGGCATTGCTCAAACCCAAATAGAACGTAGCTGAATGCACTTTTAAAGAGCAGGCCTGACAACGTGCACCAGTGCGAAGCGGTTTGCTGAGCTATTCCTTCCTCCAATTCCACCATTTGCCTAGCCGCTCGCGCAGACCTGCAAAGTTGACTCTCGCCTGATGAGACCCGCCTGGATCGCGGTCTTCATCGCATTCTTCCATCGTTCAGATGGTCGATGTTCCAACACTGAGGAAATCATAAACTGCAGACTGGCACAAAGGCTGCATTGTTCCCCTCAGGTCCATCGATAACAGATGGGCAGCCCCGTCGATCAACGAAGATCGACCGGCCGAGCAGGTCGTGGGCAACATCGGTGGATCCGGCGAAGGCGCCAGGTCGAACACCGCGAAGAACAGGCAAAGACGCCTGGAACCGAGAGGTTTCAGGCGTTTTTTTTTGCTTTTTTAACCGTGATTGGCTTTGGCTGGGTGCTTACTATGAATTCCAATGTTGCCGCATTGAATAAACTGCAAACGCTGATCGTGATCGGCAATGGCATGGTCGGACATCATTGTGTCGAACAGCTCATCGAGCGCGGCGCCCTCGACCATTACCGGCTGCATGTGTTCAGCGAAGAGCCGATGCGTGCCTATGACCGGGTGCATCTGTCCGAGTATTTCGGCGGTCGCGATGCCGAGTCGCTGGCCTTGGGTGAAGCTTCTTTGTACCAGACGCCGGGCGTCACTCTGCACCTGGGCGTGCCGGTGCTGGAAATCGACCGTGACCGCCGTCAAGTGATTACCGCACAAGGTTGCGTCGCGTACGACAAACTGGTTTTGGCCACCGGCTCTTATCCTTTCGTGCCGCCTATTGAAGGTGCAGAAGGCGACTCACGCCTGGTCTATCGCACCCTTGAAGACCTCGACGCGATTCGTGCCGCGGCGGCCAATGCCCGGCGTGGCGTAGTGGTGGGTGGTGGTTTGCTCGGTCTGGAAGCCGCCAACGCCCTGAAAAGCCTTGGCCTGGAAGCGCATGTGGTGGAATTCGCCCCGCGCCTGATGCCGGTGCAGCTGGACGAGCAGGGTGGCCTGGCGCTTAAGGCGCAAATCGAACGGCTCGGCGTGAGTGTGCATCTGTCCCGGGGCACGCAATCGATCACTGCCGGCGAGCAGTACCGTTACCGGATGAATTTTGCCAATGACGAATTCCTCGAAGCCGACCTGATCGTGTTCTCCGCCGGGATCCGTGCGCAAGATGCGCTGGCCCGCCAATGCGCGCTGGACATCGGGCCACGGGGCGGCGTGGTGATTGATGATCAATGCCTGACCAGCGATCCGAATATCTATGCGATTGGCGAATGTGCCGCCTGGAATGGCAGCCTCTTTGGTCTGGTCGCCCCTGGTTATCAGATGGCCCGTGGCGTCGCGACGCTGCTGTGCAATCAAGTGGCGGAGCCGTTCCAGGGCGCCGACATGTCGACCAAGCTCAAGCTGCTCGGCGTTGACGTCGGCTCCATCGGCGATGCCCATGCCCAGACCCCGGGTGCGCGCAGCTACCAGTTCATCGATGAAGCGACGGCCAGCTACCGTCGTCTGGTGGTGGATGCTGACAGCAAGCGCGTGCTCGGCGCAGTGCTGGTCGGCGACAACAGCTATTACGACACGTTGCTGCAATACATGCAGAACGACATTGCCTTGCCGTCGGAACCGGCCAGCCTGATTCTGCCATCGTCGACCGGCGCGCCAACCCTGGGCCCGGGCGCGCTGCCTGAGGCCGCGACGGTGTGTTCGTGCCATAACGTTACCAAGGGCTCGATCTGCTCAGCCATCGACGGCGGCTGCACCGACCTGGGCCTGCTCAAATCCCAGACCAAGGCGTGCACCGGTTGCGGGGGTTGCGCGGGGCTGCTCAAGCAAGTGTTCGAACATGAGCTGATTGCCCGTGGTGTCAGTGTCGACAAGAGCCTGTGTGAACACTTCGCCTACACCCGGCAGGAGCTTTATGCGCTGGTGCGGGTAGAAGGGGTGATCACTTTCGAAGAACTGCTGGCCAAGCACGGTCGCGGTCATACCGGGTGCGACGTGTGCAAACCGGCGGTGGGTTCGATCCTCGCCTCGTGCTGGAACCAACCGATCATGGATGCCTCGTTGGTGCCGTTGCAGGACACCAACGACACTTTCATGGCCAACATGCAGAAAAACGGCACCTATTCGGTGGTACCGCGTATCGCCGGGGGCGAGATCACCGCCGACAAGCTGATTGCGATTGGCGTGGTGGCGAAGAAATACGACCTCTACACCAAAATCACCGGCGGCCAGCGGATCGATCTGTTCGGCGCACAGTTGCATCAGTTGCCGGACATCTGGTCCGAGCTGATTGAGGCCGGTTTCGAAACCGGGCATGCCTACGGCAAATCGACCCGCACGGTGAAGTCTTGCGTGGGCAGCACCTGGTGCCGCTACGGCGTGCAGGACAGTGTGAAAATGGCCTTGACCCTCGAGGATCGCTACAAAGGCCTGCGCTCACCGCACAAGCTCAAGTTCGCCGTCTCCGGTTGCACCCGAGAATGTGCCGAGGCGCAAAGCAAGGACGTAGGCGTGATCGCCACCGAGAACGGCTGGAACCTCTACGTGGCCGGTAACGGCGGTATGCGTCCGCGTCATGCCGAGCTGTTCGCCACTGACCTGGACGACGAAACGCTGATCCGTTACATCGACCGCTTCCTGATGTTCTACATCCGCACCGCCGACAAGTTGCAGCGCACCTCGGTCTGGCGCGAAAGCCTGGAAGGAGGCCTCGATTACCTCAAGGACGTCATCATCAACGACAGCCTGGGCCTCGGCGCGGAGCTCGAATCGCAGATGCAACTGGTGGTCAACCGCTACGAATGCGAATGGGCCAACGCCCTCAAAGACCCTGAAAAACTCAAGCGCTTCCGCACCTTCGTCAACGATCAGCGCCCGGACCCGGACATCCATTTTGTTCAGGAACGCGGTCAACGCCGGCCGATCATGGCCGCCGAACTCAACCTTATCCCTGTCACCGAGGAGAATGCCTGATGAGTCAGTCCAATACCCAGCGTGTCGAAGTCCCTGCAACCGCGGCCAATGCTCAGGCGTGGCAGGCGGTGTGCAGCCAGCAGGATCTGGTCAGCAACTCCGGCGTTGTCGTCTGGCTCGACGGCGCGCAGGTGGCGCTGTTTTACCTGCCACAGGCCGAGGGCCGCACCCTCTACGCCATCGACAACCATGATCCGCAATCCGGCGCGAACGTCATCGGCCGCGGACTGATCGGCAGCCTCAAGGGTGATCTGGTGGTGGCGTCGCCTATCTACAAGCAGCATTTCCGTCTCGAGGACGGCAGTTGCCTGGAATACCCGGAGCAGCGCTTGCGGGTGTGGCCGGTGCGCCTGAACGCCGGCATCGTGGAAGTCGCGGCGGCATGACAGCCGCCCTGAACCGTATCGGAGAACGTTGATGAAGACAGCTGCACAGTTGCTCAAACTGAAAGTCGTGCAAAACCAGCAGGTGCACAGCATTGCGCCGGACCAGATGGTCCTCGACGCCCTGAAAATGATGGCCGAAAAAAACGTAGGCGCGTTACCCGTCATCGAAGGCGGGCAGGTGGTCGGCGTCATCAGCGAGCGCGACTATGCACGCAAAGTGGTTCTACAGGGCCGTTCTTCGGTCGGTACACCGGTGCGCGAGATCATGAGCGCACCGGTGGTGACCGCCGACAGTCAGCAGAGCATCGAGCGCTGCATGGCGGTCATGACCGACAGTCATTTGCGCCATCTGCCAGTGCTGGAGAGCGGTGAATTGATCGGACTGCTGTCGATCGGTGATCTGGTCAAGGAAGCCATCGTCGAGCAGGCCGACTTGATTCGGCAACTGGAGCACTACATTCGCGGGCATTGAGGGCCGGACGGGAACGAGCAGGCCATGGCTACGGTGCAGTAGACATGGCCTGTTCGGTACGGGCTTTAATTCGGGTTCAATACTCGTCAGCTCATCCAGTTGCCGCCATCGACGTTATAGGTTTGCGCCACGACATACTCACTCTCGTTTGATGCCAGGAAGATCGCCATGCCGACAAGATCGTCTGCCGTGCCCATGCGTCCGTAGGGCACTTCCTGACCCGCCAGCCTTTTCTTTTCCCCAAGCGGCCGGTTCTCATATTTGGCGAACAGCGCATCGACGCCGTCCCAATGCTCACCGTCCACCACGCCCGGTGCGATGGCATTCACGTTGATGTTATGGGGGATGAGATTGAGACCGGCCGATTGCGTGAGGCTGATCACTGCTGCTTTGGTCGCGCAATACACCGCGACAAGCGCTTCACCGCGTCGACCGGCCTGACTGGCCATATTGATGATTCTGCCGCCATGGCCCTGGCGGATCATCTGTTTGGCCGCGGCCTGCAGGGTGAACAGAGTGCCGGACACGTTGATCGAAAACAGCCGTTCGTAGCTCTCGCGAGAAATTTCCGTAATCGGTGCGAGATCAAACAGAGCCGCGTTGTTGATCAGGATATCGAGCTTGCCTGAGGTGGCGATGACCGCTGCGATAGCGCCGTCGATTGACTGCTGATCGGTCACGTCCATCTCGACCGCATAGGCATTCGGCCCCAGCTCGCCCGCAGTGGCTTGCGCGCGTTCCAGGTTGATGTCTGCGATCGCGACCGTAGCGCCTTCGCGGATATAGGCTTGCGCGAACGTTCTTCCGATGCCTCTGGCAGAACCGGTGATAAGGGCGCTTTTTCCTTCCAAACGTTTCATTTTTCCCATCCAATCGTTAGAGCTAAAGAGATGCCCGTTGAGGGCACTAAAAGCGCTCGTCAATCAGCGAAGCCCCCTGTAGGAGCGAAGCTTGCCCGCGAAGAACGATGACGCGTAATACCTGAAAAACCGCGGCGCATTCTTCGCGGGCAAGCCTCGCTCCTACAGGTTCTCCCACTGGTTCTGCGTCTTGATTTATCGTTATGTTGCTTATTTTGAATAATCAGCGCGCGAGGGCAGAGGACAGGCCGACGGATAGAAAAACGCGCTTGGGATGATCTTCATCGTGTTCTCCGCTCTGCGCCTTGGGCGGCAGAGGCACTTATTGTTGTTGTAATCCAGGATGCAAGTCATAGCCGCAACGGGATGAACACAGGATTACAGCAACCCAAGTGGTGAACAAACGAACGGCATACACCGCACTGATACTTTTTTAACCGGGCAGGACAGTGGAAAAAAAGTATCAGTGACCGCCACACAGGGCACTAGGCTTGCTGTCTGCTTAGTGTGAATCTGATAACAGCGCGGTGGAGTTTCGAGTCTCTTCGATTCGTCCCGGCTTCGCGGTAGCCTTGATAAAACCAACAAAAATGGAATCGCCAGGGTGATGAACCATTACGTAACTGCAGACAAGCCACCAGCGCTTGAAGTCATTCTGAACGAGCCCCAGCACAGCTTTCGTTGGTATGAGCATGACTATCCCTTCGACCTTGCGCGTTGGAATCATCATCCGGAATTCGAGATCCACCTGATCCGCGAAGGCAGTGGTCGGCTATTGGCGGGTGACTACATCGGCCTGTTCGAGGCCGGCCACGTCGCCCTGATCGGTCCAGGCCTGCCTCACGACTGGATTAGTGACCTGAACAAAGGGGAGGTGATTGCCGGCCGCGACGTCGTGTTGCAATTCGATGGTCAGATGCTGATGCAGCTGCGCGACAAGGTCCCTGAACTTAGCGAGTTGCAAAGCCTGTTTCGTCAGGCGGCCCGGGGCATCCAGTTTCATGGCGTGACCCGTAAAAAAGCGGCCCGACTGCTGGAAGAAATCGGTCAGTGCCAAGGATTACAGAGGTTATGCCTGTTCGTGTCGTTGCTGCATTTGTTGGCATCGGCCCCCGACACCGAGCGACAAACGCTCGCCAGCCTGCAATATGCGCCGATGCTCGACGCATTGACGGCCCAGCGCATGAGTATTGTCTTCGACTACATCCTCAACGATCTCGCGGATGAGCTGCGGATGTCCGTTATCGCCCAGCGCCTGGACATGAACGAACCGGCCTTCTCCAAATTCTTCAAGCGCGCCACTGGCCATACCTTCGTCGACCTGACACGCAAACTGCGGGTCCAGCGCGCCTGCCGTTTGCTGGCGCAAAGCAGTTTCAGCGTTGCAGATATCTGCTTTGAAGTGGGTTATGCCAACCTGTCGAATTTCAATCGGCACTTCCGACATGAAATGCAGGAAACTCCCAGTCAGTATCGGCAGCGGTTGCAGAGGGTGGTGGCGGTCAATCATTAAAGAGCACAAGATCCAAAGCTCGCAGCCATTGGCAGCTTCGCGCGCCTGTGGGCGCCGCCGAAGTCTGCGAGCTTTTAAGGCTGAGGGAACGGACTTGGAATTATTTTTCTCCAGTTCTTGACATGCCTTTCGAACCAGTCCAGAATTGCGTCCATTCCTGCTTAGGGAACACGAAAACCCCTTAGATTTCAAAGGGTTGGAAGCTAGATCAGAATCTTGTTTCCAGATACGAGTTTACACGTTTGATGTTGTTTTACTGACATCAGATGTTTGAGGCCGAATAGCAAAATGGTTATGCAGTGGATTGCAAATCCACCTACGCCGGTTCGATTCCGACTTCGGCCTCCACTTTAAACGAGCTCCGTAGATCCATGATCTACGGAGCTTTTTTATTTTCGCAGTCCTGCAAGATTTAGTCTTGAAAAGGATCTTTGCGAACTTGCTTCACCGGGGCGGGATGTATATATTTCCCCCTCTGTTGCACAAGCGTCAGAACGGCCAGATCGTTATTGGTCAGTTTTTCAGACGGCTTTACCGCGCTACCGCCCGAATGGCGAAACTGGTAGACGCATGGGACTTAAAATCCCCCGCTCGTAAGGGCGTGCCGGTTCGATTCCGGCTTCGGGCACCATGAATATCAAGGGCTTGCGTGAGGTTCCTCATGCAAGCCCTTATTTCGTTTTCCGCAATCAAAAATCTTTTCCCAAATCCTCACCTCGTAACGCATTCAGGACCAGCGAGAAAGCTGGAGTCGGCAAACGACGGCTTGGGTAGTACAGGTGATAACCCGGGAACAAGGGACACCAGTCTTCCAGTACCCGCACCAGGCGACCCTCCTCAATGTGCGGGGCAAATTCTTCCTCTGGCAAATAGGCTATTCCCAAGCCGTTCACTGCCGCCGCCGGGACATGTGCGCTGGTGTTCACAATGATCTGGCCTGCCACACGCACGTTGATTTTTCGACCACGTTTTTCGAATTCCCAGGCGTCAACTCCGCCAAGGGTTGGATAGCGTATGTCGATGCAGGCGTGATTCACCAGATCCTGTGGTTTCTTCGGCATGCGGTTGCGCGTGAAATAGGAGGGCGATGCTACGGCAGCCATCCTGACCTCGGGTCCGATTGGTACGGCAATCATGTCTTTATCGACAGTGTCGCCAAATCTTATGCCTGCATCAAAGCGATCGGCCACGATGTCCCGGAAGCCGTAATTGATATCAAACTCAACCTTGATGTCAGGGTATTCAAGGAGTAGAGGAGTGAGTCGCGGAAGGAGGATCGTCTTCAGAACAAAATCGCCGCAGGTAATGCGTACCGTACCGGCAGGCTTGTCACGAAGCTCAGTCAAAGCATCGAGCTCGGACTCAATCTCGTCGAAACGGTGACCAATGGCTTGCATCAGGCGTTCGCCCGCGCTGGTCGGTGAGACGCTACGCGTGGTGCGCGTAAGCAGGCGAATTTTCAGCCGCTTTTCAAGCGCGGAAACAGTCTGGCTCAGGGCGGACTGCGTGACACCCAAGTGGGCGGCCGCTCGGGTAAAGCTGCCCTCCCTTGCGACGGTCACAAAGCCCAAAAGATCGTTCAGATTATGTCGCGGCATCGAAATCTGCCTGTTGTGATTGATTAGCTGTGCTTATAACTTCAAGAAGCTTTCATTAGCTTATCAAGCATGATGCATCCCCGGAGAATAGGGCAAGCCTCACCTGTAGTCACAGGCAGGGCTCGTACAATCCGCTGATTCAGACCGGCAACCACGGCGATCAGCATCTATTCACTGATGGGAGCAACTCATGAGAAAACTCGTTATTTTGCTCGGCCTTCTGATGGCGTCGCTCTCCGCACTGGGGGCAGACATGTCTAACGGAGCCGATAACTTTTACAAAAGTGAGAAGGTCACGATGCAACAGGTGACCTTCAAAAATCAGTACCAGATGAAAACGGCAGGGAATCTGTTCGTTCCCAAGGATCTGAAACCAGGCAGTAAAAGCCCGGCGATCATCGTTGGCCACCCCATGGGCGCGGTCAAGGAGCAGAGTTCGAACCTGTATGCCCAGAAACTGGCAGAGCAAGGTTTTGTGACCCTTGCCATTGATTTGTCGTACTGGGGCGAAAGTGAAGGGCAGCCACGCAATGCGGTTTTGCCCGATATCTATGCTGAGGATTTCAGCGCAGCTGTTGATTACCTTGGCACGCAGACGTTTGTGGACCGGAATCGGATGGGTGTCTTGGGCATTTGTGGCAGCGGAAGCTTTGTCATCAGTGCTGCCAAGATCGACCCTCGGATGAAGGCGATTGCGACGGTCAGCATGTACGACATGGGCGCGGCCAACCGAAACGGCTTGAAGCATTCCGTCACTGTCGAGCAACGCAAGCAAGCCATCGCCGCTGCCGCCGAGCAGCGTTATGTCGAGTTCACCGGTGGCAAAACCAGGTACACCAGCGGAACGGTCCATGCGCTGACGGAAAAATCCAACCCTATCGAACGTGAGTTTTACGATTTCTACCGCACGCCGCGTGGTGAATTCACCCCCAAAGGACAGTCACCGTTGCGGACCACTCACCCGACGCTGACCAGCAATGCCAAGTTCATGAATTTCTATCCCTTCAACGATATCGAGACAATCTCGCCGCGCCCAATGCTGTTCATCGCCGGTGAAAATGCTCACTCGCGTGAGTTCAGTGAAGAGGCTTATCGACTGGCGGGTCAACCCAAAGAGCTTGTCATCATTCCAGGTGCGGGCCACGTGGATCTCTATGATCGGGTCGGTCTTATCCCGTTTTCCAAGCTGGCCTCGTTCTTCCTGACCCATCTTAGATGACATTGATCATACCCACCCAGGCAGCCAGTCGACAGGTATGGGGCGCAGTCCTGGCGATGTCGCTGTGCGCCTTCGCTCTGGTGACTTCGGAGTTTCTGCCAGTGAGCTTGCTCACGCCGATTGCGAACGATCTCGCGCTGACCGAGGGGCAGGCCGGACAGGCGATTTCCATTTCCGGCCTCTTCGCGGTCATCACCAGTCTTTGCATTTCCTCAGTCATTCGCCGGCTCGACCGAAGACCCGTTTTGCTCTTCCTGACAGCCTTGATGATTGCCTCGGGCACGCTCGTCGCCTTTGCCCCGAATTACTCGGCACTGATGGTTGGTCGAGCCATTTTGGGGATCTCTATTGGCGGCAGTTGGGCAATGTCGACTGCCGTCATGATGCGGATTGCACCTGAGAGCTTCGTACCGAAAGCCATTGCTTTGATCCAGGGTGGTACGGCACTCGCCACTGCAGTTGCAGCACCCATTGGCAGTTTCATGGGCGGGCTGATCGGCTGGCGAGGGGCGTTCTTTTGCGTGGTTCCGCTCGCTGCTTTGGCGCTCTGTTGGCAAGCATTCACCTTGCCGAAAATGCCCGGTCAAAATGAGTCTGGATCTGCACTTCGAGTGTTTCGGCTGTTAGGTAACGCCAACGTCTCGCTAGGCATGGCCGCAGTGGCATTTTTGTTCATGGGGCAATTCGCGCTATTCACCTACCTGCGTCCGTTCCTGGAGTTGGTGACTCGCGTCGATGTTTCGGGGCTTTCCCTGCTATTGCTGATTATAGGAATGGCCGGATTGGGTGGCACTCTGGTGATCGGCTCGGTCTTGAACAGAAGTCTTTATCGGGTGCTGGTGATCATTCCTTTCCTGATGTCGGGCATTGCGGCGGCTCTGGTGGTCTTTGGCAGCTCGATGTGGACGACCGCCGTTTTGCTGGGTATTTGGGGGCTGATTGCTACATGCGCGCCTGTGGGCTGGTTTACCTGGCTGTCACGCACACTTCCACGAGATGCCGAAACCGGAGGGGGGTTAATGGTCGCGGTGATTCAGTTGGCTATCACACTGGGTGCGACATTGGGTGGGTTGCTATATGACGCAATGGGTTATCAGGCTACGTTCATCGCAAGTGGAGTATTTCTTTTGATAGCTGCCGCGCTCGCACTGTTCGTGTCGCGATCGGATCCGGCAAAGGTTCGGGCGCTGCGCACCTCCCCATGCTAGCCATCGCGAGACGGGCTCGCATGGCGAGCGATGCGCAATGCACAATCGAGGTCTTCGTTACTGCTCAAGCATCAAGCTGCACCAAATGATGATCGGCTGTTTCAGCAATACTTCCGGTAGCAACTGTTCCGGTGCCGGTATGTTGCACGAGGGCTGCTCTTCTGGTTCAGGTGCCGGCGTCTGATGCTCGGCAGCATGCACGTTATCCGCTGACATTTTTTTAGGGCGCTTGGTTGATCGTTATGGTGACTTTGCCTTTTGATTTGCCCTGTTCGACATACCGCAACGCTTCTGCCGTCGATTCAAAAGAGAAGGAGCGGTCGATGACGGGCTTGATCACTCCAGCTTCAATGAGGGTGGTGATGTTTTGTAGTTGTGCGCCATTTGCGCGCATAAACAAAAATGTATAGCTGACACCATGCTTGCGCGCTTTTCTTCGAATACCGCCGCTCAGCAGACGCATGACTTGCCGCAGTGCCCAGGATAAACCTTGTTCAAGGGCGAACTGCGCTGTCGGCGGCCCCGAAATGGAAATGAGCTGGCCGCCAGGCTTGAGCACCTTCAATGATTTCTCCAGTACATCGGCACCGAGGCTGTTTAACACCACGTCATAGCCGTGCAATTCGCTTTCAAAATTTTGCTGTTTGTAATCGATGACCACGTCCGCCCCGAGTGCTTTCAGCCAATCGACATTCGACGTGCTGGTGGTCGTCGCAACAAAAGCTCCAAGGTGTTTGGCGAGTTGAATGGCCAGGGTGCCGACACCGCCGGATCCGGCGTGGATCAACACTTTCTGGCCCTTTTTCAATTGAGCGGTTTCAACCAGTGCCTGCCAGGCAGTCAAAGCGACCAAGGGAATGGACGCGGCTTCGGCCATGCTGAGATTCAAGGGTTTGAGCGCGAGTGCGTTTTCGTTCACGGCAATCAGTTCAGCAAACGTGCCGATCCGTTTCTCGGGAGGACGTGCATAGACTTCGTCCCCTGGCTTGAACCGTTTCACCGCCGCGCCTGTACGAACCACGACGCCGGCAAGGTCATTGCCCAGGACCAATGGAAATGAATAGGGCAGGATCATTTTGAATTCGCCCGTCCTGATTTTCGAGTCCAACGGGTTCACGCTTGTGGCATGCACTTGAATCAGCACGTCATGGGCACCTACCGTAGGGTCGGGCACTTCGCCAATAGCCCCGTTCCGTTTGCCATAGTGATCGATAAAAAATGCCTTCATGATGCTGCTCTTGTCTGTTGCAATGAGGAGCCCCGACCACCTTGATCTTGATGCAAACAAGGCGTCGAGGCTGTCAGGCGTTGAGGTCTTGCGCGACGAATCCGCCGAGTGAGAAGCCGAGCCAGGTCAACGGGCTTGGTATCGTTGCGCGACAGCGGACTGCCTGATCTGCGACAGCAGACCCTGACGGGCTGTTTGCAGGACATCCCAACGCTCACTTTCCTGCAGTGGTGGGATGGTCACCGGCTCGCGACGGTCGAAGCCGACCAGCGCCGCATCCACCAGATCACCCACCTCCATGATTTCGCTCAAGGTGTTGATGTCGATACCGGCGCGATCCCAGATCTCTGTACGGGTGGCGGCAGGTAGTACGGCTTGCACATACACACCTTGGGGCGAAAGCTCCAGGCTGAGGCCCTGGGAAAGGAACAGCACAAACGCCTTGGTCGCCCCGTAGACCGACATGCCGAACTCCGGAGCCAGACCGACCACCGAACCGATGTTGATAATCGCGCCGTTACCCGCTCTGGCCAGACGCGGAGCAATAGCACTGGCCAGGCGCACCAGCGCAGTCGTGTTCAGGGCTACCAGATGCGCGACGCTGTCAGTGCTCTGCTCGATGAAGTTACCGGCCTGCGCGGCACCGGCGTTATTGACGAGGATGCCAATGCTGGCGTCATCGCGCAGACGAGCTTCGACGACCGTCAGGTCGCTGAGTTGGGTCAGGTCCGCTTGCAGCACATCGATGGTGACGTCATGTTCGCTGCGTAACCTGGTTGCGAGCGTTTGCAAGCGCGCCTGATCTCGGGCGACCAGAATCAGATCATGCCCGCGTTGGGCAAAGCGCTCGGCGTAAACAGCGCCGATGCCGGTGGAAGCGCCAGTAATGAGAACGGTGGGGCGAATGGTCATGGCCTTCTCTCTTTTCAGGGACATCGATAGAAATTGATGCGCGAAATCACGGGTGATGCATGGTTCGCGCTAAGTACGAAGCCTTCACCCACACAGTTGCGCGTCAAGGGAGTGAGTACTTGCATTTAGGATGATGATCGAAATCTAAACTGTCAACGTAATTTGATTACGCTCAACATCTATGTATCATTGGCGCATGATTTTTGAGCAGAACACGAGGTGTGCACGTGAGAGTGACCAAGGCCCAGGCGCAAGCAAATCGGGAGCACATCGTCGAGACGGCCTCTGTGCTGTTTCGCGAGCGAGGTTTTGACGGCGTGGGCGTGGCGGACCTCATGGCGGCTGCCGGGTTCACCCACGGAGGCTTCTACAAACATTTCGGCTCGAAGGCTGACCTGATGACAGAGGCATCCGCCAACAGTCTTTCCCGATCGTTAGCCAATGCCGAAGCGCTCGATGTTCAAGGATTCATCGATGTGTATGTATCCAGGGCTCACCGGGACGACCGCAGCGGCGGTTGCACCATGGCTGCATTGTGTGGCGACGCTGCGCGCCAGCCGGATGCGTTGAAAGCGGCATTTGCCGATGGGATTGAACACATGCTGCAAACGCTGGGAAGTAAGTATCCAACTGCGCCAGATGCGCCGCCCGGGGATGCGAGAGTGAAGATGATCGACATGCTGGCGCATGCGGTAGGGGCGATCATATTGTCGCGTGCTTGTCCGGACGACTCTGCGCTGGCTGATGAAATACTCGAGGTTTGCCACGCTCGTATGACTGCATCTTTACCTGTTCAGTCGGAAACTTAGGACCTGCTCGATTGATCGTTTTGGCTATGCCTGCGATGGGTGGTGTCAGCTCTTAAAGCCGCTATTTCTGCGTCCACTTGCCACCCGCGGTCTCGCAATCGATCCTGGCCTGCGGCAGGTTCTCGACGCTGTAGTAATAGGTGATGACCTGGGCATTGTCGGGAATGTTCAGCGGTTTGCTGTTCTTGTCCTTGCTTATCGACTGAGGGTTGGCCAGCGCCTCTGCAGTCAATGTACCCAGGCAGGTGGCCCGATAGTGATCGCTGCACTGGGCAACTTTTTTCTTGGTGCTGGTCAGCATTTCCTTGCTCTCGTTGCTGCAGGACCAATCGATAGAGTCCACCGGCATGCCTTCGTACTCATAGCAGGAGTGTGTTTCGATCACGGGAACGGAAGGGCTTTGGGAGCGGGTCTTGACGTCGCATCCTTGTGCCATCACCCACGTGGGGCACAGGCAGACGATCAGAAGCCCAAGCAGTCTACTGTTCATCGGTATTTCCTCTCCTATAGCGCCCCTGTCGGGGATGGAATTCAGCTACACGAAGGGCTGGCCGGTGAAACCACGCGGCAGTCTTTGCAACCCGGGCATTTCGATCAGGCGCTGGGTCCAGGCTGCGCGCCAGTCATTGGCAGTGTGGGTGGCTTTGGCCTTGCGTGCGGCGCGACGGGCAGCGTTGCGTTCGGCTTTGCGTGCTTCTTTGAACGCATCGGTGTTTCGGCAGCTTCGGCATTTCACGCGGGTCAGTATTCGGCTTGAAGTCAGATTGCTGCCTTTATGTCCGCAGGCCAGGTGCCCGCCGACTTTGAAGTGAGTGACCACGAGGCATCTCCTTCGTTATGTGTAATCGTTCGACAGACGGGCGAGGGCGTTCGTTCGCTATATAGCAGGCAAAAAAAAAGGCCCGCATGCGGGCGGGCCAGAGGGATTTCTTGAAAGGAGTGGATGCACTGTAGGGGATGAGTTGTGAAGGCCGTGTGAAATGGGGAAAGACGCCAACAAAAAAATCCCGGCAAATCTGGCCGGGCGGATGTGTGGGGCATACAGACGGGCAGGCATGAACCTGGCGACGATGGTTACCGTTCAGTGCCCTTGATAGGGCTTCGTGCTTGGCTCAAGTATTTGGGCCTACTCATCTGAACCGAGGAAGCGGCGGCTCGACAGATTTCAGTGAAGACAGGGCGCTGCGAATCTGCGGCGTGTCTTTCTCGATGTCATTCAGACGATCGCGAATCCTGAGGGCTGTCGGATGCCCTCCTTGATTATCAACCCAATCGGCGATTTCCTTGCAGGCAGCGGCTAGGCGCGCCTGACGGGAGTCAAGCAGGGTAAGCAGGGTGGTGATGGACTCTTTCTCGGACATGACATACACCTCCGTTCAAAGAAATCGGGTAAAGGGCAACAAAAAGCCCGCGGGGAGCGAGCTTTCTGCCGATGGGTCGCCGATCCTTCAGCACCTTTAAGTATAGACCCGGAAACAAAACAGACCAGCTTCAGGCCAGCCGGGATTTCGGCGAGCTGACCGCGTTAAGCCGCCGACATTCGCGCGCGGCATCCTCTTCAAGATCGAAGCCGTCACCAATGAAGCCGCGAGTACGGGTATCGGCGATGCGATACCAGACGGCAGCATCGGGTGGCGGGTGATCAGCTTCTCCGGCCCGGCGGCCATGAATGATGATCTTGTTGCAGCGCTTCACAACGAAAATGTCTTCCATGGCGTCACCCGAAGCTATTCGTGTTCAGGTCAAGCATAGAAGCCCTTTGCAATCACGCAAAAAAAGGGCAGGTCAGTTCGTCGGTTTAGTTCGCCTCGAAGAGCGCTTAGGGTGTTTCAGCCGTCTCGATAAGCTTCTCCAGAAGCACAGCCAATGCGACTTCTTCTGCCCTCAACCTTTTACGCCCTCTGGATCGCGGCAGTTTCGATAAGGCGCCCTGCATGAAACCATCGACAACCGCCGGATGGATGTAGCACTTGCGGCAAACCGCTGGAGTGTTACCCAGCTGCCGGGCGACGTTCTTGACCATTTCCACGACATGCCGCTTCGCGTCGGCTTCCGATTCCCACTGCAACTCGCGCAACACCGCCAATGCCAGTGCACTGCCAGCCCAAGTGCGGTAGTCCTTGGCAGTGAAATCAGCGCCGGTCAGCGTCTGCAAGTAGGCGTTGACGTCGGAGGAGCTGATGGTGTGCCGCGCGCCGTTTTCATCCAGATACTGAAAGAGATTTTGCCCGGGAATCTCCAGGCAGCGCTTGATGATCCGCGCCAGGCGCCGGTCCTTTACGGTGATCTGGTGCTCGATGCCACTCTTGCCGCGAAACTGGAACACAATCGCGCTGCCGTTGACCTCGACGTGGCGGTTGCGCAGGGTCGTCAGGCCATATGAGCGGTTGTCCCGGGCGTATTGGGTGTTGCCGACCCGGATCAGCGTCGCATCGAGCAAGGTAATCACTGTGGCCATGACCTTGTCGCGGCTGAATCCGGGGGCCGCCAGCAGAGTTTCAAGCTGTTTGCGCAGTTTCGGCAGGGCCAGGCCGAAGTCCCGCAAACGCGAGTATTTGTCAGCATCGCGCACTTCGCGCCAGCGTGGGTGATAACGGTATTGCTTGCGACCACGAGCGTCGCGGCCGGTAGCTTGCAGATGGCCGCGTGGGTCGGGGCAAATCCACACATCGGTGTAGGCGGGGGGCACCGCGAGTGCATTGATCCGTTTGATTTCATCCGGATCGGTAATGCGCTGACCCGCCGGGTCGAAGTAGCAGAACTTGCCGCGCAGAAGCTTGCGGGTGATGCCGGGCTGGCTGTCATCGACGTAATGCAGGTCGGGCGGCAGAACATCGGGCAACGCGGTATCTGGCATGTCGGGCAATCCTGGGCGACGAATCATGGGGGCGTTAAGCCATTGACCACGCGCCATCGTCGGGGTGCCGACGGATTCAGGCCAGAACCGCCACCGCTTTGATTTGCGCCCAAAGTTGCTGCCCGGGATGTACGCCCAGTTGATCCCGGGAATAACGGGTAATTCGCGCCAGCAGTGGTGTGCCCGCTGCGTTCAGGCGGATCAGCACGTGGGCGGCGTTATCGGCAGCGATTTCACTGATCACTGTGACCGGCAGGCGATTAAGAATGCTGCTTTGCTCCACGCCTTGCAGGCTCAGGCTGACATCCCGCGCCTGGACCTTGCAGCGCAGTGCCTGGCCCTCGGCCATCGATGAATGGGCAACCCGAATGCTCAGCTCCGTGTTGGGCAGCTGCAAGGTCAACAATTGATAGTCAGCGTCATAGGTTCTGACATGCCCTTCGATCACCACGCCGGCATCGTCGCCCAGCGCCAGCGGCAGATCGAGCCGGGCCAGGGTTTCGCCGATGGCGCCGCTGGCCAAAGCCTTGCCGTTGTTGAGCAGAACGAGGTGGTCGGCAAGCCGCGCGACTTCATCCTGGGAATGGCTGACGTACAGCACGGGAATATCCAGTTCGTCATGCAGCCGTTGCAGGTACGGCAGGATTTCGTTTTTACGCTGGGTATCGAGCGCCGCCAGCGGTTCGTCCATCAACAATAGTTTCGGGCTGGTGAGCAGGGCGCGAGCGATGCCGATCCGCTGGCGCTCGCCGCCAGAAAGGTTCTGCGGATCGCGCTCCAGCAAATGGCCGATCCCCAGCAACTCAGTGGCATGGGCCACGTCGACCCGCCGCTGTTGGCGAGGAATGCGCTTGAGACCGAACTCAAGATTGCCCCGCACCGATAAATGTGGGAACAGACTAGCTTCCTGGAAAACATAACCCAGGGCGCGCTTATGCGGCGGGACGAAAATCCGTTTGTCGCTGTCCTGCCAGACTTCATCGTTGACCTGAACAAAACCCTGCTCGGCGCGTTCCAGCCCGGCGATGCAGCGCAGGCACGTGGTTTTGCCCGAGCCGGAATGGCCGTAAAGCGCCGTCACCCCTCGGCCGGGCAGTTGCAGGGCGACATCCAGGGAGAATCCCGAATAATTGAGTTTCAGGCGCGCATGAATCATCGATCAGCTCCAGACCGCTTTGGTTTTACGGCTGGAGTAGAGCGCCAGCAATACCACAAACGAGAACACCAGCATCGCCCCGGCCAGCCAATGAGCCTGGGCGTATTCCAGGGCTTCGACGTGGTCGTAGATCTGCACCGAGACCACGCGGGTCTTGTCGGGAATGTTGCCGCCAATCATCAGCACGACGCCGAACTCGCCGACGGTGTGGGCGAAACCGAGAATGGCCGCCGTGATGAAGCCGGGACGGGCCAACGGCACCACTACACTGAAGAACGTATCCCGGGGATTGGCCCGCAAGGTTGCAGCCACTTCCAGTGGGCGAGTGCCGATGGCGGCAAAAGCATTTTGCAGGGGTTGGACCACGAACGGCATCGAGTACAGCACCGAGCCGATCACCAGCCCCGCAAAACTGAAGGTGAGGGTGCCGAGGCCCAGCGATTGGGTAAATTGACCGATCCAGCCGTTTGGACCGAGCGCCAGCAACAAGTAGAAACCGATCACTGTCGGCGGCAGCACCAAGGGCAGGGCAACGATTGCTCCGATAGGGCCGCGCAGCCAGGACCGGGTACGCGACAGCCATAACGCAATCGGAGTGCCGATGACCAACAGTATCGCAGTCGTCAGGGACGCCAGTTTCAGGGTCAGCCAGATTGCTGAATAGTCGGCACTCGATAGCGTCATTTAGAGTTGGTAACCGTAGGATTTGATGACGGCGGCGGCTTTTGGGCCTTTGAGGTAATCAACCAGTGCCTTGGCGGCGGGGTTGTCCTTGCCCTTATTGAGGATCACCGCGTCTTGTTTGATCGGATCATGCAGATCGGCCGGAACGATCCAGGCCGAACCGCTGGTGACTTTGCCGTCTTTGTAAATCTGCGACAAGGCCACAAAACCGAGTTCGGCATTGCCAGTGGAAACGAACTGGTAAGCCTGGGTGATGTTCTGGCCTTCGACGAGCTTGTCTTTGACCTTGTCGGTCAGGCCCTGCCTGGCCAGCACTTGAGTGGCAGCCAGGCCATACGGGGCGGCTTTCGGATTGGCGATGGACAGATGCTGATACTGTTTTTCGCTCAGCACCTTGCCCTGGGCGTCGACATAACCGTCCCTGGCCGACCACAGCGCCAGGGTGCCGACAGCGTAGGTGAAGCGCGAGCCTTTGACCGTGTCGCCTTCGGCCTCGAGTTTTTGCGCAGTGGCGTCGTCTGCCGAGAGGAACACTTCGAACGGCGCACCGTTCTTGATCTGGGTATAGAACTGGCCGGTTGCCCCAAAGGAGGTGACCAGTTTATGCCCGGTATCTTTCTCGAAATTAGCCGCGATGGTTCGGATTGGCGCAGTAAAGTTGGCGGCAACAGCGACCTGGACTTCATCCGCCCGAACGGAGCCGAAAACAAACACAGCGATCAGACACGCGGGGGCAATACGTGAGGCAGGAATGAACATGGAGCGGCTCCGTGGCAGGCGAGTGAAACGCTATATAGCGGAATATATAGCGATTAGCCTGTAAACGGAACTTGCCGGATGCAAAGCGCAACATTGGCACCGGATTGTGGCGAGGGGGCTTGCCCCATTGGGCTGTGTATCGGGAGGCCGTTTAACACAATCCCTGTGGGAGCGGGCTTGCCCGCGATAGCGGTGAATCAGACCATTTAAGTGTGACTGACAGGGCTCTATCGCGGGCAAGCACGCTCCCACAGGTTCTGTGTCTAGCGGTGGGTTAGTTTTGCCAGCGCCTCATCCGCCAACCGCCGGGTCAGCTCTGCCGAAGTCATTTCAACCCCCAATGTAAACGCCTGCCCAGCCCATAGATTGCTGAAATCCGCTTCTCCTTTGGCCCGCAACGGCATCAATGCGCCACCCGCCAGGGGAAAGGCAGGCGCCTTGTCACACATCGGCCCCAGTTCACGCATCACCCGATTGAGAATCCCGCGCGCCGGGCGCCCGGTGAACAGGTTGGTCACCGCCGTTTCGCTTTCCTTGGCCGTGCGCAACGCCTTGTGATGAGACGCGCTGACCTTGGCCTCCGGCGTGAACAAATAAGCCGTACCCACCTGGACCGCCGAAGCACCCAACAGAAAAGCCGCCGCCACGCCCCGCGCATCTCCAATCCCGCCCGCCGCAATCACCGGCACGTTCACCGCATCGACGATTTGCGGCACCAGGGCAAAGGTTCCTACCTGGCTGCTCAGGTCATCACTGAGGAACATCCCCCGGTGACCGCCGGCCTCGTAACCCATGGCGATGATCGCGTCGCAGCCATGTTGTTCCAGCCAGATGGCTTCTTCGACGGTGGTCGCCGAAGAGAGAATTTTCGCCCCGGTAGCCTTTACCCGATCCAGCAGGGACTTTTCCGGCAAGCCGAAGTGAAAACTCACCACTTCAGGACGAAATTCTTCGAGGACTTCGCAGGCTGCATGATCGAACGGTGCACGATTGGACACTGGCGTCGGCGCGTCGAAATCGACACCCAATTCCCGGTAATACGGTTCCAGCAGATTCTTCCAGTCCCGGGCGCGTTGCTCATCGGGCAGTGGAGGTTGATGGCAAAAGAAATTGACGTTGAGCGGGCCCCGGGTGTGTTGGCGAATCGTCCTCAGCTCTTCACGCAGTTGCTCAATACTCAACATCGCGGCGGGCATCGAGCCCAGGCCGCCAGCGTTGCTCACCGCAATCACCATGGCTGACGTCGTCGCGCCGGCCATGGGAGCCTGGATGATCGGCAGTTCGATCCCGAGCAAATCAAGAATGCGGGTGTCTGGCCATTGACTCATGTGCAGTGTTCTCCGACGTCGGTAGAAGCGAATTTGTATCAGTAATGACTGACGCAAGGCCAGTCGAGTTTGAAGATTGGCTTAAAGTCGGCGGCGGCGATGTGTGGTCTATCTTTGCATCCAGGGCTCAGCCACGTTTTCACGTTCCAGCAACTGACGCTTGCGCTCCACACCCCAGCGATAGCCCGACAGGTTGCCGTCGCTGCGCACCACGCGATGACAAGGGATTGCCACCGCCAAGCTATTCGCACCACAGGCCTGGGCCACGGCGCGCACGGCTTTCGGTGCGCCGATGCGCTGAGCGATATCGGCATAACTGGCGGTGCTGCCAGCGGGAATGTCCCGCAGGGCTTGCCACACCCGCTCCTGAAACGCCGTGCCGCGTACATCCAGCGGCAAGTCCAGGCCCAGGGCCGGGGCCTCGATAAAGCCCACCACTTTAGCGATCAGCTGTTCGAACTCATGATCGGCGCCAATCAGGTTGGCGCGCCGAAACTTGTCCTGCAGGTCACAGACCAATTGATGCGGGTCGTCCCCCAACAGAATCGCGCAGACGCCGCGCTCACTTTGCGCCACCAGAATCGCTCCCAGAGAACACTGGCCAACGGCAAAACGAATGTCGTTGTTCTGCCCGGCCGCACGGTAATCGCCGGGCTTCATGCCCAGCACTTGATCCGCGGCTTCATAGAAACGACTGTTGGAGTTGAATCCGGCGTCATACAGCGCATCGGTGACCGTACCGCCGTCCGCCAGACGCTCGCGAACCTTGCGTGAGCGATGGGCGGTGGCGTAACCCTTGGGCGTCAGGCCGGTGATAGATTTGAACACACGATGGAAGTGGAAACTGCTCAGGCCGGCGGCCTGCGCCAGTTCATTCAGCGCCGGCAGCGTCTCGGCGGATTCGATGTGGCGGCATGCAGCGGCCACCGTCGTGGCGTGTTGTGCGGCGACGTCGCTTTGATCTTTCGCGGCCCGTTTGCTGGGGCGATAACCCGCTGCCTGAGCTTGCTCGGCGGTGTCGAAGAACTCGACATTCTGCGGCTTCGGCAAGCGCGCCAGGCTGCTGGGGTTGCAATAGATACCGGTGGTTTTCACCGCATACACAAACTGGCCGTCGGCGCGGGAATCGCGTGCGATCACGGCAGCCCAGCGAGGATCGTTCTCGGTAGCGATTGTTGTCGATTGAGTTGTCATGGCTTCATGTCCGTTGACCGTTTCATGCAGATTAATCAGCCGCCAGAGACGTCACACTCCGGGTCTTGCGGTTGAATTCAACGGTTTCATCCAGCCGTACGAAAGGTGAAGTTGATCCGTTGTTCGCCCAACTGAGGGTGATAACCCTGCTTGATCGGCAATACGCCGTGATAACGCAAACGGTCGACGCCGCCCCAGACCACGATGTCCCCATGCAGCAGCGACACGCGTTGGCTTTTGGCGCTGCGTTCAAAGCCACCAAACAGAAACGTCGCCGGCAAGCCCAAGGACACCGAAACGATGGGCGCCGCGTAGGAACCTTCGTCTTTGTCCTGATGCAACGACATCCTGGCACCGGGAATATAGCGGTTGATCAGGCAGGAATCCGGTACGAAATCGATAAACCCTGCCTCTCTCGCCGCGGCTTGCGCCAGTTCAAAAAACACCTCGGGCATTTCAGGCCAGGGCGCGCCGGTCTGCGGATCGTTACGGGTGTATTTATAGCCGCTGCGGTCGGTGGTCCAGCCCCAAGTGCCGCAGCTGCTCAGCGCCACTGACATGGTAAAGCCGCCGGGCGTGACCATCTGCCGAAAAGGGGCTGCTGCCAGAATTGCCTCCAGTGCCGGCAGCAACCGGTCGAGCCAGGGCAGGGCGAAGCCTCTAAGCACGTAGGATTGTTCGCCGATTTGCTCGCGTCTGGGTTGTTGCTCGGGTTCGGCGTTGGCAAACAAATCGAGGGTAATCGGGCTCATGGGGTCATAACGCATCGTGAAAGATGATTCCAAGGGTATGCCGTTTTCCGCTGTGCAGGCGACTTACGCCATGACGCATCGTTACCCGGTAATAGCCGCGGACACCTTTTACCGGGCGTTGATTCACGGCAAAAATCAACGCGTCGCCTTTCTTCAGGCCGATGACTTGCGGGCGCGACTGCATCCGTGGGCGTTGTTCAGTCAGCACAAATTCGCCGCCGGTAAAGTCTTGTCCCGGTTCTGACAGAAGAATCGCCACTTGCAGCGGAAAGACGTGTTCGCCGTACAAATCCTGATGCAAACAGTTGTAATCCAGCGGGCCGTATTGCAGCAACAAAGGTGTCGGGCGTTCCTGACCGGCGGCATGACAGCGTTGCAAAAACGCTTCGTGCGATTCGGGAAAACGGGTCGGCAGGCCCATGGATTCGTACCAGCGATTGGCGATAGGTACCAGTCGAGGGTAGAGCGCGCTACGCAACCGGACCACCGGCTCCGGCAGCGGATACGTGAAGTACTTGTATTCGCCCTGGCCAAAGCCGTGGCGAGCCATCACCACTTTCGAGCGAAAGGGCTCGGGTCGGTCGTACAGGGCGCTTATTTCATCGCAAGTCCGATGGTCTAAAAACGACCGGATTAGGGCGCAGCCATCCTGGTCGAGTTGCTGCTCAAGCCTGGCCCAGTCGATGGCATCGTAATGAATCGGGTCGGTAAACAAGGTTCTGACTCCTTGACCATAAGGTCGAGGCGGCCAGTTTAGTGAGCGTGGCGGGAGCGGGCACTCCGGCGCTTGCGGTCTAATTCGAAAGGGGAGCAGACGTCCATGTTGTCGCTCCAGATCGCATTACAACGCTTTGCTCACGCTGATCTCGCTGATGACATCTTCAGTCTGGCCATGAATGACGTCGAGGGCCGCCTTGGCTTCTTCTTGCGTGCCGTTTTCCAGTTGAGCGAATTCAAAGCGGCGCTCGCCGTTGAGTTTGTATTTGATGACGTATTTGGTCGTTTGGGCCACGGTCATACCTGCCTGTTTTCGGGGTGGGCTCAGCTCAATTTCGAGCTGGAGCGGCGGATGATTTTGATCGAGTGCGTCAGGGTCGGCTTGCGGGTGACGCTGATCGGCCGGCGGTTGACCGTGTCGATAGTGATGTTCCAGAAGCCGGTGCTTGGCGCGGTGATGCGGGCCGGGAAGGTGTCGAATGCGCCGCCGTGATAAGTATGACGGCCGCCATTTTTGAAGCTGCGGAAGTTGGCGTCGTTCATCAAGCGGATGTTGCACATTTGGGAGCATTGAATGACGACGATGTCGTCTTCGTTGAGGTGCTCGCGCTGGTGGATAAATTTCATGGGGCGCCTCCAGAAGGGCTTTTTCTACAAAATCAAAACGATAGCATGGGCGATTGACGCAGTTTATCAGCCCGAACAGGTTATTATCCGGCTCTCGTGGTGCGCTTTGACAATTTAAAACAGTTATACGGAATTCTATGAGCGATAAAAGCAGTGAGCCTCGGAGAAAACCAGCATTTGAGCTGTCGGAAGGTCTTTATCGGAGGTTCTGTATGAAGTGGGGAGTGCTGGTCGGGCCGTTGGCGTTGGCAGTGGGTGGATGTGCGAGTGTCTCGGACATCAATGAGACACTGCCCACGATGAGCGTGATATCAGGCAAGAATCCCCATGAGTACGCCCAATGCCTGGTCGGAAAGCTCGCCGATAGCCGTGGAGCCCTGCAAATTGAGCCGCACAAGGAAAGCGTGCGAGTTATCGTGCCGCAAAAGTTCTCGTCAGGGCCGGCCGCGGTATTTGAAATTGAAGACCGCTCTGGCGGCAGCAGCATCAAGCTGCATGAACGCATTTCCAATGTGCCGTTGCGCCCATGGGATGTGCGCAATGCCGCCACTGCTTGCATATCCGGCTGATAAACTACCCCTCGTCAGCATCGATGCCGTCAAAGTCGCGCTTTGACGGCATTGTCATTTCTGGAGTCAAGCATGAAGCGAGAGCAGGTGCGCGAGCGCCATGCAGAGGGTCATATCTCTGCCACCCACGTGATTCAGAACCCGGCAAACCCGGGGGAGTGGATCGTGTTTTTCAAGAAAAGCGCCGGGCGCAGTTTTTTCCTGGTGGATGATAACGATGAAGTCGAGTCTTTCAGTCGCCTCGACGATTTGATCGAGACCGTGCGCGGGCTTGGGATCAAATTCGCCGAAATCCATATGTAGGGCAGCGAGAACCCTGTAGGAGCGAGCGGTGCGGCGATCCGACTTGCCCGCGAAGAATGCACCACGGTTTTTCAGGTATTACGCGTCATCGTTCTTCGCGGGCAAGCCTCGCTCCTACAGGATTTGCGTAGCTCAAGTTTCTCGACATTGGGAGAGCTACTTGCAGACCACTACCACGCTGCGGTTTTTATAATTGCCGACGTCAACGCCCAAGGTCTTGTCGCTTTCCTGAAGCGCAGGTGTGCCGTCGGTACCGACAATTCGATAACCAGTGCCAGCGCAAGAGGCATCGGCTTTTTCGTAGCAGGTGGCCCAGTCGTTGGCTTCCCCGGAGCAGTCGATGCTCAGGCCTTGTTCGCCATTTTTCAGGTAAGTGGTTTCGGACGTGGCGCAGCCGCTCAGGGCCAGGACTGCAATCAGTGGCAAAAATTTATTCATGTCGTGGTGGTCGTCGGTGATGGAGGCTAAAGGCTGTGACAGCGGCGGCATCGAAAGATTGTAGCGAATGGCCACTTCGTTGCGGACAATCACAAAAAAGCCCTGCGCAAAGGCAGGGCTGCGTCGTGTCAGGTTCAGCTCAAGGCTTGTCCTTGCCGCGCCGCTTGGGGCCTGCGGGTTGATCTTGCAGCACCGATGCCACCTCAATCGCCAACGCTTGTGTAGGGAAAGGCCCGGCAATATTCTCGCCGCCGACGCTGTCTACCCACCACTGGCCGTCTTTTGCCTGATTGATCAGGTACCCGTTAACGCTTTTTGCTGCCGACATCTATCTGCCTCGCTGGCTGGTTCAATCGCGCAATGATAGCGCCAAATGCCCTCAACGGGTGCCGATGCGTGTAGGGTGGGGCCGATTGCCTTTGCGATGAGGCCGCACGGATCTGCCGATCTCTGCTATCTATAAGAGGTTGTGCAATGTATCTGCGGAACTATCCATCAGAATATTTCTCTATGATGGCATCGGTTAGCCAGCGCGGGGCATTGTAAGGTGCACGCCGCCTGATTAGACTGCGCCGAAACTCGTACACACAGCCCTTTCAAGGACTTATATGATCAAGAAATGCTTGTTCCCAGCAGCCGGTTACGGTACTCGCTTCCTGCCAGCGACTAAAGCCATGCCCAAAGAAATGCTGCCGGTGGTAAACAAGCCACTGATCCAGTACGGCGTTGAAGAAGCACTGGACGCCGGGTTGACCGAAATCTCCATCGTCACCGGTCGTGGCAAGCGTGCTCTGGAAGACCACTTCGATATCAGCTACGAGCTGGAAAACCAGATCAAGGGCACCGACAAAGAGAAATACCTGGTCGGTATCCGCAAACTGCTCGACGAGTGCTCGTTCTCCTACACTCGCCAGACCGAAATGAAAGGCTTGGGCCACGCGATTCTGACGGGTCGTCCACTGATCGGCGACGAACCGTTCGCTGTGGTGCTGGCGGATGACCTGTGCGTAAACCTGGAAGGCGACGGTGTACTGACCCAGATGGTCAAGCTGTACAAGCAGTTCCGCTGCTCGATCGTTGCCATTCAGGAAGTCGACCCGCAAGAAACTCACAAGTACGGTGTGATTGCCGGTGAGATGATCCGCGACGACATCTACCGCGTCCACAGCATGGTTGAAAAACCAAAGCCTGAAGATGCGCCGTCGAACCTGGCGATCATTGGTCGTTACATCCTGACCCCGGACATCTTCGACCTGATCGAACAGACCGAGCCAGGCAAGGGCGGCGAAATCCAGATCACCGACGCCCTGATGAAGCAGGCACAGAACGGCTGCGTCATGGCCTACAAGTTCAAAGGCAAGCGTTTCGACTGCGGTGGCGCCGAAGGCTACATCGACGCGACCAACTTCTGCTTCGAGAACTTCTACAAGACGGGCAAGGCCTACTGATAGCGCCTGAGCTTGTATTGAAAAGCCACCTTCGGGTGGCTTTTTCATTTTCCGGCCCCCAAATAGTTTGCAACGTTTGCCCAACGGCCGCCCGCAGGTATGCTGGTGGCCTGCCGAGGAGATAGAAATGGCCTACGATTTTGACCTGTATGTGATTGGCGCCGGTTCCGGCGGTGTGCGGGCTGCGCGGTTTGCGGCCGGTTTCGGCGCGAAAGTCGCTGTGGCCGAGAGCCGCTACCTGGGCGGTACGTGTGTAAACGTCGGTTGCGTGCCGAAAAAATTGCTGGTCTACGGTGCGCACTTCGCCGAAGACTTCGAGCAATCGCAAGGCTTCGGCTGGACCCCGGGCGAGGCGAAGTTCGATTGGGCGACGTTGATCGCCAACAAGGATCGCGAAATCAATCGCCTGAACGGCATCTATCGCAACCTGCTGGTCAACAGCGGCGTGACCTTGCATGAAGGCCACGCGAAAATCGTCGATCCACATACCGTCGAGTTCGATGGCAAACACTACACCGCCCAAAATATCCTGATCGCTACCGGTGGCTGGCCGCAGATCCCGCAGATTCCGGGGCACGAGCACGCGATCAGTTCCAACCAGGCGTTCTTCCTTAAAGAGTTGCCCAAACGCGTTCTGGTGGTGGGTGGTGGTTATATTGCGGTGGAGTTTGCCGGGATTTTCCACGGGCTGGGCGCTGAAACCACCCTGTTGTATCGCGGTGATCTGTTTCTGCGCGGCTTCGATGGTGCGGTGCGCAAGCATTTGCAGGAAGAGCTGACCAAGCGCGGCATGGGCCTGCAATTCAATGCCGACATCGAGCGCATCGACAAGCAAGCCGATGGCAGCCTGATAGCTACGCTCAAGGACGGTCGTAAGCTGGAGGCGGATTGTGTGTTCTATGCCACTGGCCGGCGTCCGATGCTCGATAATCTGGGGCTGGAAAACACTGGCGTCAAACTCGACCAGAAAGGTTTTGTCGAGGTTGATGAGCTGTATCAAACCGCAGAGCCATCGATCCTGGCTCTCGGTGACGTGATCGGTCGTGTGCAATTGACGCCGGTCGCGCTGGCCGAAGGCATGGCGGTGGCGCGGCGTTTGTTCAAGCCCGAGCAATATCGCCCGGTGGATTACAAGATGATCCCGACCGCCGTGTTCAGCTTGCCGAACATCGGCACTGTCGGCCTGACCGAAGAAGAGGCGCAAGAAGCCGGGCACGAGGTAGTGATCTTCGAAAGCCGTTTCCGGCCGATGAAACTGACCCTGACCGAGTGCCAGGAACGCACCTTGATGAAGCTGGTGGTGGACGCCAAGACCGATAAGGTCCTGGGCTGCCACATGGTCGGTCCGCAGGCCGGCGAAATTGTTCAGGGATTGGCAATTGCGCTGAAGGCGGGCGCGACCAAGCGTGACTTCGACGAAACCATCGGCGTGCATCCGACTGCCGCCGAAGAGTTTGTCACCATGCGTACGCCGGTCGCGAGTTAATCGTCCTCACGCGGCGCTGATGCGTCTGGCCCTGTCGCAACGACAGCGGCCAGTCGCACGCTTTCATCCAGGCTTGCCTGCAACTTGATCAGTTCAATTTCCAGTGATTTGTTGATATGCGACTGTTCGTCGATGCTCTGCTTGAGTGACTGATTTTCCAGCAGGGCAATGCGCAAGCGTTCCTGGAGTAGGGTGCGTTCGCTGTCGATACGGTTGACCTGTTCCAGCAACTGATCCTGTCGGCTGTTGGTGTGCTTGAGTTGCTCTTGCGACAGGCTCAACTCTCGCAACGTTCCGCGGTTTTCCGTCAACAAGCGCTCGTTGTCGCGATGCAGTTGGGTGATTTCATCCTGGCGAACCAACGCGCTTTGTTGTGCCTGACGCAACTCCATCTGAATCTGCTGAACCTGACCTTCGTGGCGGCGCTGTTCTTGCTCGCGCTGGTCTTTGACGGCATTGCGGTAGTGCTCCAGTGCTTCGCGAGCGTGCAGGTGCTTTTCTTCCAGCGAGCGAATCTGCTCCTCCTTGTCCTGCAAGCGTAATTCGAAATCCGCCAGCGCCTGATTCAATCCAGCGTTGCGGGTCTGCTCGCTTTGCAGCATGGAGCGGGCGTCTTGCAGTTCTGCCGATTCCTGGGTCAGCGCCAGGCTTTGAATTTCGTATTGCTGCTGCAATTCGATATTGGTTTCGTGCGCCTCGTGCAGCTGGGTGTCCAGCTCTTTTCGTTGTTGCTCGAACTGTTCGCGTGCCTGATCGATGGGCTCTTGTGCCTGTTCTTTCAGGCGTTGTGCCAGGCGCGACACCAGGCTTGTCAGCTCATCGTCGATAGGCTCGGAAGGTGCTTGTGCGGGCTCGGTGCCGTCCTCGAGCTCCTTCATATAGCGATGGATGGTGGTTTTTGAACCGGTATTGCCCATCTCGATTCGCACCGCATCGATGCTTGGGTGTTCGCCCCGGGCGAGGATTGCTGAGCGTGCTGCTTGCACCAATGCCTTGTTTACGCCGCCACGTGCCATGAATACTCCTACGATTTGATACTGTGGTACGTACCACTAATATATGCACGATACCATGATATGGTAGAAGTTAAAAATTCGTGATTTATCATGCGGGATATACTGGTATTACCCCGTGTGATGCGCTGTAATCCGGGTTTCATCCGCCAAAACGGTACGTTTTCGAGAGCTGGACCCATGACTGAGCTGGATCGCTACCTGCAAGCCGCCACCCGCGACAACACCCGTCGCAGTTATCGCGCGGCCATCGAGCATTTCGAAGTCAGTTGGGGCGGGTTCCTGCCCGCGACCAGTGACAGCGTGGCGCGCTATCTCGTGGCCTACGCAGGCGTCTTGTCGATCAATACCTTGAAGTTGCGCTTGTCCGCGCTGGCCCAGTGGCACAACAGTCAGGGGTTTGCCGATCCCACCAAGGCGCCGGTGGTGCGCAAGGTGTTCAAGGGCATTCGCGCCCTGCACCCGGCGCAGGAGAAACAGGCCGAGCCATTGCAGCTTCAGCAGCTGGAGCACGTGGTGGCCTGGCTGGAGCAGGAAGCCCAAACCGCCAAGGAACAAGGCGATCAACCAGGTTTGCTGCGGGCCAGGCGCGACACGGCGTTGATCTTGCTGGGCTTTTGGCGCGGTTTCCGTAGCGATGAGTTGTGTCGCCTGCAGATTGAACATGTGCGGGCCAGCGCCGGCTCAGGCATCACCCTTTACCTGCCTCGCAGCAAGAGCGACCGCGAGAACCTCGGGCAGACGTACCAGACGCCAGCCTTGCAGCGTTTGTGTCCGGTGCAGGCCTACATTCAATGGATCACTGAAGCCGCGCTGGTTCGCGGGCCGGTATTTCGGGGTGTTGACCGCTGGGGCCATTTGAGCGAGGAGGGATTGCATGCCAACAGCGTAATCCCGTTGTTGCGCCAGGCCCTGGAGCGCGCCGGTATTGCGTCCGAGCATTACACCAGCCACTCCTTACGGCGTGGGTTTGCCACCTGGGCTCATCAAAACGGTTGGGATTTGAAGTCGTTGATGAATTACGTGGGCTGGAAGGATATGAAGTCCGCCATGCGCTATGTTGAATCCAGCCCGTTTATCGGGATGACCCGCATCGCTGAAAAGCCATTGACGCTGTAGATCACGTTTTCTTCTATTAATACTGTCTGCTAATAGCGAAAACCAATCAGCAACATCAGGTTTGCCAATGAGCCAATCGGCGATCGACTGGTTAGGATTCACCCCATCAACTTCTTAACCCCTGACGGAGAGTCAACGATGCCTATCATCAACAGCCAAGTTAAACCGTTCAAAGCTACCGCCTACAAAAATGGCGACTTCGTACAAGTGTCGGACGCTGACCTGAAAGGCAAGTGGTCTGTCGTGTTCTTCTACCCAGCCGACTTCACCTTCGTTTGCCCGACCGAACTGGAAGACCTGGCTGACAACTACGCCGAGTTCCAGAAACTGGGCGTCGAGATCTACAGCGTTTCCACCGATACTCACTTTGCCCACGCTGCCTGGCACAACACTTCGCCAGCCATCGGCAAAATCCAGTACACCATGATCGGCGACCCAACTCACGCTATCTCGCGCAACTTCGACGTGCTGATCGAAGAAGCTGGTCTGGCGGACCGTGGCACCTTCGTGATCAACCCGGAAGGCCAGATCAAAATCGTTGAACTCAACGACGGCGGTGTAGGTCGTGATGCTTCCGAGCTGCTGCGCAAAATCAAGGCTGCTCAGTACGTTGCTGCTCACCCAGGCCAGGTTTGCCCTGCCAAGTGGAAAGAAGGCGAGGCCACTCTGGCTCCGTCCCTGGACCTGGTCGGCAAGATCTAAGTCTGTGACGCGCTTCACCAGGGCGGAACTCCGCACCTCCTAAGTAAGCTGCACCGCCCTCAAAAACGCCCGGGCGAGTTTCGCTCGGGCGTTTTTTTCGACACGAATAAAGGAAATCGCCCGTATGTTGGACGCCAATCTTAAAGCCCAGTTGAAATCGTACCTGGAACGGGTCACCCAGCCGATCGAGATCGTTGCCTCCCTCGATGACGGTGCGAAATCCCAGGAAATGCTCGCATTACTCAAAGACGTTGCCAGTCTTTCTACCCAGATTACGTTGCTCGACAACGGTGACGACGTACGCAAACCATCGTTCTCGATCAACCGCCCGGGAGCCGATATCAGCCTGCGTTTCGCCGGTATCCCGATGGGCCACGAATTCACATCCTTGGTGCTGGCCCTGCTGCAAGTGGGTGGCCACCCATCGAAGGCCAGCGTTGAAGTGATCGAACAGATCCGCTCGCTCAAAGGGGAGTTCCACTTCGAGACTTACTTCTCGCTGTCCTGCCAGAACTGCCCGGACGTGGTCCAGGCATTGAACCTGATGGCGGTACTGAACCCGAACATCCGTCACGTCGCCATCGACGGCGCGCTGTTTCAGGCTGAAGTCGACGAGCGCCAGATCATGGCCGTGCCAAGCATTTACCTGAATGGCGTCAACTTCGGCCAGGGCCGCATGGGCCTGGAAGAGATCCTCGCCAAGATCGACACTAGTGGCATCGAGCGTCAAGCCGAGAAAATCAGCGCCAAGGAAGCCTTTGATGTATTGGTCGTCGGCGGTGGCCCGGCCGGTGCTTCGGCGGCGATCTACGCTGCTCGTAAAGGCATTCGCACCGGTGTGGCGGCGGAACGTTTTGGTGGGCAGGTGCTCGACACCATGGCCATCGAGAACTTCATCTCGGTGCAGGAAACCGAAGGACCGAAACTGGCTGTGGCGCTGGAAGAACACGTCAAGCAGTACGACGTGGACATCATGAATCTGCAACGCGCCGACAAGCTGGTGCCAGGCCAGAATGGCGAGCTGCACGAAATCCATTTCGCCAGCGGCGCTTCTTTGAAAGCCAAGACCGTGATTTTGGCGACCGGCGCCCGGTGGCGTGAAATGAATGTTCCCGGTGAACAGCAATACCGCAACAAGGGCGTGGCGTACTGCCCGCACTGTGACGGTCCGTTGTTCAAAGGCAAGCGTGTGGCAGTGATTGGCGGCGGTAACTCCGGCGTTGAAGCGGCCATCGACCTGGCCGGTATCGTGTCCCACGTGACCCTGCTGGAGTTCGACGTACAACTGCGCGCCGATGCCGTGCTGCAACGCAAGTTGCACAGCCTGCCGAATGTGACCGTGATCACCAGTGCGCAAACCACTGAAGTGACCGGCGATGGCCAAAAGGTCAACGGCTTGCGCTACAAGGATCGTCAGTCGGACGAGTTGCGCACTGTCGAGCTGGAAGGGATCTTTGTGCAGATCGGTCTGTTGCCTAACACCGACTGGCTCAAAGGCACCATCGAGCTGTCGCCGCGTGGCGAGATCATCGTCGATGCCCGCGGTGAAACGTCGATGCCTGGCGTGTTCGCGGCCGGTGACGTGACCACTGTGCCGTACAAGCAGATCGTGATTGCAGTGGGCGAGGGCGCCAAGGCTTCCCTGAGTGCATTCGATCACTTGATCCGCACCTCGGCGCCGGCATAAACGCCGACGCCGAAAACACAAAACCCCATGAATGATCATGGGGTTTTTTTGTGTCTTGCTCTGATCGTTACCACACAGAGCGTGGGAACGATCATTTCTGTGCGTGGGGCTTACAGCGGTGCAGGCTGAATGATTTCGACCCAGTAACCGTCCGGGTCCTTGATGAAGGCCAGGCTCTTCATGCGACCGTCGTTCAGGCGCTTCTGGAAATCGCAGCCCAGCGCTTCAAAGCGCTCGCACGCGGCGCGAATGTCCGGCACCGAAATGCAGATATGGCCGAAGCCTCGTGGGTCGGTGTTGCCATTGTGATAGGCGAAATCCGCGTCGTTCTCGGTGCCGTGGTTGTGAGTCAGCTCGAGAATGCCGGGAATTGACTTCATCCATTCGGTGCGCGCCGCGGCATCGGTCGGGATCTGGTTTTTATCGACCAGCGCCAGGAAATACAGGCTGAACTCGGCTTCCGGGAAATCGCGTTTCTCCACCAGCGAAAAACCCAGAACGCGGGTGTAGAAATCCAGCGATTGAGTAATGTCCTTGACCCGCAGCATGGTGTGGTTGAAGACGAACTTCTGGGTGGCGGTGTCGGGTTGGGCGGTCACACCGGGGAATGTATTGAGTTCGTGCAGGCTCATGGGGCCCTCCGGAAAATCCAAGAATGGTCACAATGATACGCAAGGGCTGCGGCATCGCCAAACCAAAACCGCAGGCTTGCCTGGCGGCCAGGTGAGGCTCAGACTTTACGGCTCAATTCGTGAGTGTCCATTGCAATGACCCGATTCTGTCAAACGATGTTCGTCCTGATGTGTCTGCTTTCAGCTGTTACTCCTGCTTATGCAGAGGCTCCAGTCGTGACCTGGCCAAGCGGGTGGGCCGTCGAGGCTATTGCGCAAGATGAGGCCAAGCCACAGGTATCCCGGCAACGTGCAGTAAAACATGATCAGGACGGCACGCCGGTGATGGTGATGGAGTTGACCATGACGCAAGTGGAAACCGGTCACCAGGTGAATTTGGAAGGCGTGCTGCTGGAAATGCGCAAGTCGGTACAAAAGGACTTTTTTCAGAGTGGGTATCAGAGCGTTTGCACTAAAATTCACCAGACTACCTTGAGCCGGCTATCGGCACTGGAAACTACCTGCACGATTACGCAGAACGGTCGACATGTGTTGTCTCAAACATTGGTCGCCGCGGTAGACGCCGATAAGGCCTATGTTCTTTCCTACGCGGGGCAGGCAGAGGCTTATAAGGCAAGTCAGGACGACATAGCGGCTGCTCGAAACAGCTTGATACTTTAGTTTAAGGTTTGCGTATCAGTAAATTTCAGCGTGTGCGGAATTTTTTAGATAACCAAAGGGATTAGCAAAAAGTTGGGCGATATGTAACGAGTTGATCGGCGACTTTCGTTGCATTTAGACGCGGACCATGAAAAAGCCCTGCATTGCAGGGCTTTTTTATGAGCGCGAGTGCTTAGCCTCGCAGCCAGGAATCAACGGTGGCAGCACCGTATTGTTCCTTCCAGGCTTTCAGGCCGCGATGATTGCCGCCTTTGGTTTCAATCAGTTCACCGGTGTGCGGGTTCTGATAGACCTTGACCACGCGAGCGCGGCGGGTTTTAGGCGCTGCTGCCTGCTGCAGGCCGGATTTTGCCGGGTTCGGATCGAGGATGGCGATGATGTCGCGCAAGCTCTTGCCGTAGGTTTTCATCAGCCCCTGGAGCTTTTCTTCGAATTCGATTTCTTTCTTGAGCCCGGCATCGTTTTTCAGCGACTCCAACTGCTTGAGCTGTTCTTGAAGGGCCTTTTCAGCTGCACGGAATTCAGCGAGTCTGGACAATATCTTTACTCCAATAGTGTGTTTGGCTGATACCAACCGCAAACAAAGCTATAAGCCAAGAGCCTTGAAGCGACTCGGTGATAATGGCGCACCTGCCAATTCAGCACAGGCATGAAAAATTGTAGTAGTTAATCGGCCAAGAGTAAATCCTGACTTTTTCTTCATGTAACAAGAGTAGTCTATTGGTGCGCATCTTCATGACGTTGACCCTTAGAGCGGTTAGTTAACGATCACTTAATGCGCTAATGAAGTCTGCGCCGGGCATCGGTCGAGCAAACAGATAACCTTGCAGGAAGTCCACGCCGTGGGCCGTCAGATAATCACTCTGTTCTACGGTTTCCACGCCTTCGGCAACAATACCCAGATCGAGTTTGGCCGACAGTTCGATGATGCTGTCCAGAATGTGCCGGGACAGGGCGTCGACCCCAATCATGGCGACAAAACTCTGGTCGATTTTCAGAAAGTCCACATTGAATTGACGCAAATAACCCAGGCTTGAGTGGCCCGTTCCGAAGTCATCGATCGCGACCATCACGCCCATCCCGCGAAGCTGTTCGAACAATTGCACAGTGATGGCTGTCGGCTCGATAAGTTGGCGCTCAGTCAGCTCCAGCACCAGGTTGATGCTGCCCGGGGCGAAAGCGCTGAGGAATTCACGGCAGTCTTCGACCAGTTCCAGATCCCGGCAGTGACTGGCGGTGATGTTGATGCCAATGTGAAATGGCTCCTCGAACGATGCCGACAAGGGTGCCAGCAATACGGCGGTCTGTCTCATCAGGGAGCGAGTCATCGGCACGATCAGCCCGGAATGTTCGGCAAACGGGATGAACAGATCAGGGCGCACAAGGCCTTCTTTGGGATGTTGCCAACGCATCAATACTTCGGCGCCGGACCACTGCTTGTTGGCGCCATGCACCACAGGTTGAAAATAAGGAATGAACTCTGCTGCCTCCAGCGCCCGCTGCATTTCACGGCTCGGCGACATCGAGCGTTTCTGCAGCACATGTCCGATCGAGCCGGACACCACACCAAAAAACATCAATAGACTGAACAGCGGCGGGTACTCACTGCGCATGTAACGCCAGGTTTCTCCTTCGGGAAAACCTGCGGCGACGGTAAAGGGATAGCGCGAGGATGCCAGTATGTTCTGCGCCACCGGCAAGGTGGGCAGGGCGTCATCGTGGACCTTGCCGTCGGCCGACAACCAGTAAGGGCCGACTTGCAACAACAATAATGTCTTGCGACCGATCAGGCGCAGCACGTTACTGAGGTGATAACCGTCCAGCGTGGTCAATGCGCCCTGGTCTCCTTCGCTCAGCCGATACACCAGCAACGCGGTATGGGGCGTGACAGGGTTGCCGTTCATGAGCCATAGCTTGCCTTGGGAGTAATCGCCGGGATTGATCTTTTCCTGGTACCCACCGAACAACGAACTGCAATAGAGGTTGGTGTTCCATACAAGATTGGTCGAGCGCACGAAGGGTCGGCGGGTGACTTGTTCACGCAGGGCCAGTTTGACGTCGTCGCAATTCTGGCCGGCCAGCGGCAGTAGCTCTTGCGCCGCCTGTGCGGTGTTGTCGAGCATCAGCTCGAATTGGCGAACGGCTTCTTCGCCCGTCAGTTCAGTACTTTGCTTGAGCGTACGTTCAGCCTGCAGATAGAGAATGGCGCCCCCCAACACCATCGGGAGCAGTGCGCTCAGAATAGTCACGACGATCCGGGTACCGCGTTTGCGGCGGCTTTTGACGCTCAGTGGCATTCGCAAATCCATCGCGACAAAAGAAGGCTTTCAAAGGCTGGCAGGGCGACACCCCTTCCAGAAGCGTTCAGCCATGATAGTTGGCCGACAGCACTTATGCCGTTCAATGTTCATTCAGGCTCGAAGCCAGTTTGATAAAGGCCAGCGTCGCAGGTGATGACTGGCGCTGATCGAGCACCGCCAGCCCGACCAAGCGGCTGACCGGTGGCGACAGCGGTTTTCTCACGTAGCGGTTGTCGTTGTGATCAGGCAAAGAGCCTTCGACAACAACGGTCAGGGCATCGCCTCGGGCTACGGTGTCCAGCGTGCTGAGCAACTGCGAGCAGCGATACCGAATATTCGGCGTCAACCGCGCGGCATTGAATAAACGCGACACCAGTTCCGAAGAGCCGGCTTCGGTCAGCACAAAAGGGTCGTGGCACAAATCGCTCAAGCTCAAGCTGTCATGACCGGCCAGCGCATGGTCGGCTGGCAACAGCGCGACCATTTGGTCCTCGATCAGTCTGAACGTGTCGAAACGTTCCTGGGGCAACACCACGAAGCCGATATCGATACGCCGTTCTTCCAGCCACTGGATCACCTGGCGATCCGGCCCCTCATCGATATGTACCTCGATGCCCGGGTGTGCGGCGCGGTAACGCTGAAGGATTTTCGGCAGCAGTTTGATCGATGAAGTGGGGCCAAACGAGCCGATGCGCAGGGTGCCGCGTTTCATTCCTCTGGCATCCGCCGCTTCCTGGCGCAACGTGTTGGCCAACCCGAGCATCGCCCGAGCGCGCAATAACAGCTGCTGGCCGATGTCACTCAGCTCTACCTGAGACTGATGCCGGCGCAGCAGTTCAACGCCCAACTCCTGTTCCAGCGACTTGAGTGCGTGGGATACCGCGGATTGGGAAATCTCCAAGCGATGGGCCGCCGCCGTGAAGCCGCGCAGTTCGGCGACCAGCGAAAAAATCTCGAGTTGCGTAAGAGTCTTGAGTGTTTACTCATTTTACGATGATCTGGCATTAGTCGAATGATACGCCATGTGCCGAGGGCGGTCTCGCAGATCCCTGATCTTGCGACTGCTGCGCAGCCGAACGCAGCCTCGCGGGCTCGGCAGCTGCTACGGGTGCGTTATGGCTTACTGACTGGTTATGCCATGTACCCGATTTCTGATGGGGAGACTTAATGACTACGTACGAACAGACACTTGCGAAAACTTCTGATGTACCGGTTTATTTGAAACTGGCTGCGGTCACCATGATCTGGGGCGGGACGTTCGTCGCCGGGCGATTTCTGGCCGACAGCCTTAGCCCGTTATTGGCCGCGAGCCTGCGGTTCTTGCTGGCGAGCGTGGCGTTGCTGCTGTTTTTGCTGCTGGCGCGGGTGCCTTTGGTGCGACCCAATCCTGGGCAATGGCTACAACTGATGCTGCTGGGTTTTTTCGGCATCTTCTTCTACAACCTGTGCTTCTTTTACGGGCTGCACTACATCAATGCATCACGGGCGTCGTTGATCGTGGCGTTGAATCCGGCTGTGATTGGCTTGGCGTCGTGGCTGTTGTTCAAGGAACGACTGAGCGGGGCAAAAGTGGCCGGTATTGCGATCTGCATTGCCGGCGCCAGCCTGGTGATCGTCAGCCGTAATCCGCAATTGCTGGCCGGTGGTACGGATGCCTGGATCGGCGATCTGCTGATTTTCGGCTGCGTGCTCGGCTGGGGCATTTATTCCTTGTTCTCCAAAGGCCTGAATCAAACGTTGGGGCCGGTGCAGACAGTGACGTACTCGATTTTGCTGGGCACGCTGATGCTGTGGGTGACCAGCGCCGTGCGGGGTGAGCTGAATGTCGCGGCGTTGGCTGAACTCGGCACGCAACAATGGTTGAGCCTGTTGTACCTGGGCGTACTGGGTTCGGCATTGGCCTATATTGGCTATTACGACGGCATCCGCAAAATCGGTGCGACGCGTTCGGGTGTGTTCATTGCCTTGAACCCGCTGACCGCCGTTCTGTTTGGCGCATTGTTGCTGGGCGAGCAATTGACCCCGGTGATGTGTCTGGGCGGTGGACTGATTCTGGCGGGGGTTTTTCTGTGCAACAAACCGCTTGCGCAAGCCGCAAAAAGGGGGATTTTATAAGAAGGCGGACAAATTGATTTACGCTGTGTAGAATCGGTTTACGCATATAAGAATAATCGTCTTCTGGCAGCAGAAGCCTCGCCCGTAATAGCCTTGGGTCGACAATGAAGAGTTTTGGGTTTCAATTGATCTACGGTGACTTCCTCGCCCGCAGTGTGCGGGGCATCTCCTGCGCGCCACCCGCCAGTCTCAGCATTGCTAGCAACTAACGATCGGTTAATTGATAAGAAATGATGAGGCGCCAAAATGGCAGATTTATACGAAAACCCAATGGGCCTGATGGGCTTTGAGTTCATCGAATTCGCATCGCCAACCCCTAATACTCTGGAGCCGATCTTCCAGATCATGGGCTTCACCAAGGTCGCGACCCACCGTTCCAAAGACGTGCACCTGTATCGCCAGGGCCAGATCAACCTGATCCTCAACAACGAACCCAACAGCGTGGCGTCGTATTTCGCGGCTGAGCATGGCCCGTCGGTGTGCGGCATGGCGTTCCGCGTCAAGGATTCGCAAAAGGCCTACAAGCGTGCCCTGGAACTCGGCGCCCAGCCGATCCACATCGAAACCGGCCCGATGGAACTGCATCTGCCGGCGATCAAAGGCATTGGCGGCGCGCCGCTGTACCTGATCGACCGTTTCGGTGAAGGCAGCTCGATCTATGACATCGACTTCGTGTTCATCGAAGGCGTGGACCGCAATCCGGTCGGGGCCGGCCTGAAAATCATCGATCACCTGACCCACAACGTGTATCGCGGTCGCATGGCGTACTGGGCCAACTTCTACGAGAAGCTGTTCAACTTCCGTGAAATTCGCTATTTCGACATCAAAGGCGAATACACCGGCCTGACCTCCAAGGCCATGACCGCGCCGGACGGCATGATCCGTATCCCGCTGAACGAAGAGTCGTCCAAGGGCGCGGGGCAGATCGAAGAGTTCCTGATGCAGTTCAACGGTGAAGGCATCCAGCACGTGGCCTTCCTCAGCGATGACCTGATCAAGACCTGGGATCACTTGAAAAGCATCGGCATGCGTTTCATGACGCCACCGCCAGACACTTATTACGAAATGCTCGAAGGCCGTTTGCCGAACCACGGCGAACCGGTCAACGAATTGCAAGCGCGGGGCATTCTGCTGGACGGTTCGTCCGAACCGGGGGACAAACGTCTGCTGTTGCAGATTTTCTCGGAAACCCTGATGGGGCCGGTGTTCTTTGAATTCATCCAGCGTAAAGGCGACGATGGTTTCGGCGAAGGCAACTTCAAGGCACTGTTCGAATCCATCGAGCGTGACCAGGTTCGTCGGGGTGTGCTCTCTACCGATTAACCCGGCTCAGGCGTGAAAAAGCCCGGTCAGCAGCAATGCTGGCCGGGCTTTTTTTTGGATCATGCAAAACCATTTTTGGATCATGCAAAAACCACTGTAGGAGCGAGGCTTGCCCGCGAAGGGGACCTTGAAGACGCTAAAAGCTTCGCGGGCAAGCCTCGCTCCTACAATTACATTGGCCGGCGTCGTTGCCGGACCAAATGCTTGAACCCTTCAAACACCAACACCACCACCGCCAACCAGATCGGAATGTAGGTCAGCCATTCGCCAGCCTTGATGCTTTCGCCCAACAATAATGCAACGCCAAGCAACAGCACCGGTTCGACGTAACTCAACAACCCGAACAGGCTGAACGGCAGCAGTCGACTGGCAATGATATAGACCACCAGCGCCGAAGCACTGATCACGCCGAGCAGCGGAATCAGCAGCGACAGCCATGGATGTTGATCAAACACGCCGAACCCTTGTTCACCGCCCAGCACGAACCAGAACGCCACCGGCAGCATCAAGGCCATGTCCAGCCAGAGCCCGCCAAGGTTGTCCGTGGCCAGGCGTTTACGCAGGATGAAATAGATCGGATAGCCGACCACCACCAGCAAGGTCGCCCAGGAAAAACCCCCCACCTGATACACCTCGTTGAGCACGCCGAGGATGGCGAAGAACACGGCTATTTTCTGCAGATAGGAAAGGCGCTCGCCATAGACGATTCGCCCGGTCAGGACCATGGACAGGGGCAACAGGAAATACCCCAGCGACACGTCGAGGCTATAACCGTTGAGCGGTGCCCACATGAACAACCAGAGTTGCAGGCCCAACAGCACCGCAGAGCCAATCAGCCCGACAATCAGCTGCGGCTTGCCGGCCAGCCGTCGAACAATCTCGACCACGCGCTCCCATTCGCCGGCCACCACCATGAACACGGTCATGCACGGCGCAGTCAGCAGCATCCGCCAACCGAAGATTTCTACGCCGCTCAAGGGGGAGAGCAGCGATGTGTAGTAATACATGACGGCGAACAGCATCGAGGCTGTAACCGATAGAGCAATACCTTTAGACAAACTGTCCTCGCGAGGTTGAAGGTCAGACGGGGCGCGCAGGATACGTGGTTTTTGTGTTGAATATTGGCCGAGTGATCAATATTTACAACATCCTGCCTGATCCTCAGCCAAAGCATAGTCAGCAGACCAATCCTCAACCTGTGGGAGCTGGCTTGCCTGCGAAGAGGCCGGTACATCCAAAAGCGCTGATGACTGACCCACCGCTATCGCGGGCGAGCCCGCTCCCACAGTGACGGTGACCGCCAACAGATCTTGTGATCGACACAAAACCCTGTGGGAGCGAGCCCTGCTCGCGATTAATCTCAAGCCGTACGCGGTTTACGCCCAGGCACAAAATGGCTCACGTCATTGAATCCCGGCGTCGAGGCGTGCCCCGGTGTCACCAGCGAATCAATAAACGCTTCGTCCTGCGCAGTGATTTTCACTGCCTGCGCCTTGGTGTACGCATCCCACTGCTCCTCAGTACGAGGCCCGACGATGGCCGAAGTCACAGCGCCATTGTTCAGTACCCAGGCAATCGCAAATTCGACGATGCCCACGCCACGATCCTGGGTGTATTCCTGGATCTGTTGGGCAATGCGTAATGACTCCACCCGCCATTCTGTTTCCAGGATGCGTTTGTCCTGACGGCCCGCGCGGCTGTTGGCGTCCGGAGTCACGTCGGGCGCGTATTTGCCGCTGAGCACGCCGCGTGCGAGCGGACTATAGGGCACCACACCGAGGCCATAATTTTGCGCAGCAGTGATCTGCTCGGTTTCCGCCTGACGATTGACGATGTTGTACAGCGGCTGGCTGATGACCGGCCTGTCGACACCGAGTTTGTCGGCCACACGAATCACCTCGGCAATACGCCAGCCACGGTAGTTCGACAGGCCCCAGTAGCGGATCTTGCCCTGGCGGATCAAATCGCCAATGGCGGACACCGTGACCTCCAGCGGCGTGTTGTGGTCTTCGCGGTGCAGGTAATAGATGTCCAGGTAATCGGTGCCCAACCGCGTCAGGCTGGCATCGATGCCATTGAACAGATGCTTGCGGCTCAGGCCGCTGCGGTTCGGCATTCCGTCCACCGGTCCGAAGCCGACCTTGGTGGCCAGTACCCATTCCTGCCGCCGACTGGCGATCGCTTCGCCGACGATCTCTTCGGAGCGGCCGTTGGTGTACACGTCCGCGGTGTCGATGAAGTTGATGCCCTGGTCCCAGGCCTTGTCGATGATTCGCAGGGAATCTTCGGTGCTGGTCTGTTCGCCGAACATCATGGTGCCCAATGTAAGGGTCGACACCTGTAAACCCGAATGACCCAGCGTGCGATAGCTCATGACGAAATCCTTTTACCGGTCAGAAAGCCCTAATCAAATACCAGAACCGGGACCGGGAGCAATCGGAATTATTGCGCAGTCTCGTGGGCACCCTGTGGCGAGGGGGCTTGCCCCCGTTCGGCTGCGAAGCAGTCGTAAACCCATTACATGCGGTTTAACTTTGAAATGCCGGGGCCGCTTCGCGACCCAACGGGGGCAAGCCCCCTCGCCACAAAAGCATCTTTTGATCTTGCCTTTTAAACCCGCAACGTGCGCGTCATGCGCAACGCCAGCAAACTCCCACAAACAATCACGCCCGCCAGCAGATAAAGCGCCGCATCAGTCGACCCGGTGCTGTCCTTGACCCAACCCACCAGGTACGGGCTGAGAAAACCCGCCATCTGCCCCATGGAGTTGATCAACGCCAATCCACCGGCTGCCGCACCTGCGCTGAGCATGGCGGTCGGCACGGGCCAGAACATCGGCAGGCCAGTGAGGGCGCCCATGGTGGCGAGGGTCAGCCCGAGAATGGCAATGGCGGGGTTGGCAGCGAAGTTCACCGCAATCAACAGACCCACCGCACCCATCAGCATCGGCACCACCAAGTGCCAGCGGCGTTCTTTGCGCAAGTCCGCCGAACGACCGACCATCAACATGAACACCGCCGCCAGCAGATATGGAATCGCACTAAGCCAACCAATCACCAGGTTATCGCTGAAACCCAGGTTCTTGATGATCGACGGCAGCCAGAAGTTGATCGCGTAGACACCGCTCTGAATGCAGAAATAAATCAGGCCGAAAGCCCAGATCGCCGGGTTCTTGAACACCGCCAGCAGGGAATCGGTAGCGGTTTTCGGTTTGCTGGCCAGGTCTTGCGCGTGATCGGCCTCAAGCACCGAACGCTCGTAAGGGGTCAGCCACTTGGCGTTGGCGTAACTGTCGCTGAGCAGGAAGTAGGCGAGGGCGCCGAGAATAACGGTCGGAATGCCTTGCAGCAGGAACATCCACTGCCAACCGGCCAAACCGCCTTGTCCCGCGCCAAAATGGTTGAGAATCCAGCCGGAAAACGGGCTGCCGAGCAGGCCGGACACCGGGATCGCCGACATGAACAGCGCCATGATGCGGCCACGACGGAACGTCGGGAACCACTGCGAGAGATAAAGCACCACACCCGGGAAGAACCCGGCTTCGGCCGCACCGGTAAACAGGCGCAGGGTGTAGAACTCGGTCGGTGTGGTGACGAACAGCAGGCAGGTCGACAGGGTTCCCCAAGTGATCATCATCAGCGCGATCCAGCGTCGCGGGCCGAATCTGGTCAGGGCCAGGTTGCTTGGTACGCCACAGAGTACGTAGCCGATAAAGAAGATCCCGGCGCCGAGGCCGTACACGGTTTCGCTGAATTTCAGTGCGTCGAGCATCTGCAGTTTGGCAAACCCGACGTTCACCCGATCAAGGTAGTTGAACAGGTAGCAGATGAAAATGAAGGGGATCAAACGCAGGGTAATGCGTTTGTAGACGGCATTTTTGTCGTCAGCGTTGGCCAAGGTAGCTGTGGCGCTCTGTGACATGGCGGGCTCTCTCTTTATTATGATTTTTTGCGACGCAAGGGTAACGTTGATCGCCCAGTGAGTCTCGGCCACCCCTTGGGTGATTGTCTTTGTGCCTGAGCACAGGGTTTATGACCAAGGCCTGTGCGGGTGAACAACCCGTTCCATCACGTTTTCAAGGAACCGCGCTATGTTCGAACTCGATCACGACCTGGCTCAGGACATCGTCGACCGGGCGATGGCCATCCTGCCGTACAACGTCAATGTCATGGACAGCCAGGGGCTGATTCTGGGCAGCGGCGAACCCGAGCGCATCAACACCCGCCACGAAGGCGCGCAACTGGTGTTGGCCAACGGGCGCGTGGTCGAGATCGACGCGCACACCGCGATTCACCTCAAAGGCGTGCAGCCCGGCATCAACCTGCCGCTGTTGCTCGATCAGCGTTTGATCGGTGTGCTGGGCATCACCGGCGAACCCGAACAACTGCGCACCTATGCCGAGCTGGTGCGCATGACCGCCGAGATGCTGGTGGGTCAGCGCAATCAGCAGGCCGAGCAGCAATGGCGACGCCAGCGTTGTGATGATTTGTTGGCGCTGCTGCTCAGCGAGGCGGGGGATTCGCCGCGTTTGCTGGACGAAGCGCAACAGCTAGGGCTCAAGCCGCAGTTGACGCGGGTGCCGTACCTGTTCGAGTTGGGCATGGAACACGGCCCGGGCCAGACCGTCGAAGCGCTCAGCGCCTGGTTGATGTCGCGTTATCCGGACAGTTGGTGCGTGACCTCGGCCAAGTCTTCTTTGCTGTGGTGCCGACCGGCAACGCCAGCGATCGAGAACGAGCGGCTGCTGGAGAAGCTCGATGGCCTCGGCTGGAATATTTTGCGCATTGCCGTGGGCGGGCAGGCCGATGGCTTGTCGGGATTGCGCCGTTGCTATCGTCGGGTCGGTGACCTGTTGGCCTATGGTCGTGATGTGTTGCCGCATTCACGCTTGTTGACACTGAATCGTTATCGGCTGCCGGTGATGCTCTGGCGACACCGCAACGACGATGCGCTGGATGAGCTGCTGCGGCCGCTGCGCAAAGTCATCGCCAAGGATGGCAACGGCCAACTGCTGGCGACCTTGCGCAGTTGGTGCGAGCACGACGGTCAGAGTCAGGCCTGTGCCGAGGCGTTGGGCATTCATCGCAACAGTCTGCGTTACCGCATGGAAAGAATTGCCGAACTCAGCGGTGTCGATCCGCTGAAACTGGACGGCATGCTCGCGCTTTACCTTGGCGTCCAGCTGCTCCCCCAGGCAGACGCCAACCCATGAATCTCACAATTGCCTGTGGGAGCGGGCTTGCCCGCGAAGAGGCCATCACATTCAACATGCATGGTGATTGACACACCGCCATCGCGGGCAAGCCTGCTCCCACAGTGATTTGTGGTGGTGTACAAATTTGTGAACGACGCTGCTCACGCCGGGTTTTGTGAAAATGAACAATAATCCTCATGCCCGCTTGTGCAACGGACCGGCGTTATTGTTCATGGCGGCTGGCAGCATGGACGCATTGGAACTGGAGAATTCACATGAAAATCGTCATTGCCCCCGATTCGTTCAAGGACAGCCTGAGTGCCCAAGGGGTGGCCGAGGCCATTGCGCAGGGTTTGGCGGACGTCTGGCCGGATGCACAATTGCTCAAGTGCCCGATGGCTGATGGTGGAGAAGGCACAGTCGAATCGATTCTGGCCGCCTGCGACGGCGAACTGCGCCGTACCCCTGTTCGCGGGCCGCTGGGGGCCATGGTCGAGGCCGCATGGGGCTGGTTGCCACAGAGCCACACCGCGATCATCGAAATGGCCGAGGCCAGTGGCTTGCAGCTGGTTGCGCCGAACCTGCGCGATGCTTGCACCAGCAGCACCTATGGCACCGGTGAATTGATCCGCGCCGCGCTGGATGCCGGCGCGCAACGGGTGATCCTGGCGATTGGCGGCAGCGCCACCAATGACGGCGGCGCCGGGGCGATGCAGGCCTTGGGTGTGAAACTGCTGGACGCTCAAGGCCAAACCCTGGTGCCGGGTGGCCTGGCCCTGGCGCAACTGGCCCGCCTCGATCTGAGTGAGCTAGATCCGCGTCTGGCAAAGGTGCGCTTCGACATCGCCGCCGACGTCAATAACCCGCTGTGCGGCCCTCACGGTGCTTCAGCGATTTTCGGCCCGCAGAAAGGGGCATCGCCTGAGCAAGTCGAGCAACTGGACCAGGCCCTTGGGCATTTTGCCGAACGCTGCGCGCAAGCCCTGGATAAAGACGTGCGCGACGAACCTGGCAGTGGCGCGGCGGGTGGCCTGGGGTTTGCCGCCAAGGCGTTTCTCGGTGCGCAGTTTCAGGCCGGAGTGGAAGTGGTCGCTGAGCTGGTGGGTCTGGCCGAGGCGGTCAAAGGCGCCGATCTGGTGATCACGGGCGAAGGTCGTTTCGATGCCCAGACGTTGCGCGGCAAAACCCCGTTTGGCGTGGCGCGCCTCGCACGACAGCACGGCGTGCCAGTCATCGTCATCGCCGGGACCTTGGGCGAGGGGTATCAGGCGTTGTATGAACATGGCATCGATGCGGCTTTTGCCTTGGCCAGCGGACCGATGACATTGCAGCAGGCCTGCGCTGACGCACCGCGTTTGTTGCGCGAGCGCACCCGTGATATTGCGCGGGTGTGGCGGGTGGCGGCCGGCAAAATCTAGGACTGACAAAAATCCCCGTAGCAGCTGCCGAGCCAGCGAGGCTGCGTTCGGCGGCGAAGCCGTCGTAGGTCCTGCAAGCAAGGTTTCCCTGACACACCGCGCCGCTTGATTCACGACGGCTTCGCCGCCGAACGCAGCCTCGCGGGCTCGGCAGCTGCTACACCTGAAAAATATTTCTCCACCCCCTGCAAAAAACCTCAAGCCCGGCCGATACAGCTAACAGGCGCGCACAAACCTATTACAACAGTCGCGCCCAACTGAAAGGTGCGCGCTATCGCCCGCGCGCCCGACAGTGATTACCGCAAGGATGCTCGCCGCCTCAATTACCGAGATCATCCTATGTCACTGCGTAATCTGAAAATCGCGCCTCGAGCTTTCCTGGGTTTCGCCTTCATTGCCTTGCTGGTGATTGTGCTGGGTGTGTTTGCCGTGAACCGTATGTCGATCATTCGCCAAGCCTCTGTCGATATGGAAACGACACAGTTACCCAGCATCGGGTTTCTGGGCAACGTGACGGAAAACGTCCTGCGGCTGCGGATTCTCTCGTTCCGCGTGCTGGTCAACCGAGATCCGGCGGCGTTGCAGGAAGCCCAGACCCGCATCGGCGTGCTCGTCGACAAAGTGCGCACTTCCCAAACAAGCTATGCCGCCTTGCCGGCCAGCCCCGAAGAAGCTGCACTGTACAAAACTTTCGCGACAACCCTCGATAACTACATGCAGGCCCAGAGCCAGATGCTGGAGCTGTCGCGGCAGAACAAACTGGAGGAGATGCGCGCCCTGATCAATACCCGGATCAAGGAAGGCACCGATCAAATGGGCGAGCAATTGAACAAACTGGTGGCGCTCAACGCCGCCGATGCCAAAGCCGCGTCAGCCAAGGCGGGCGAGCATTACAGCGAAGCCTTTATCGGCATCGTGACCGTGGCGGTGATGGCTTCGTTGCTGACCGTGCTGCTGGCCTGGCTGTTGACCCGCAGCATCCTCACGCCGCTGAACCGTGCGGTGCTCGCGGCCGAAACCATTGCTGGCGGCAACCTGAGCAAGGTCATCGAAGTCGACGGCAATGACGAACCGGCGCGTTTGCTCGGCGCCTTGTCCGCCATGCAGAGCAACCTGCGCAAAACCATCGAACAGATTGCCGGCTCCGCGACGCAACTGGGCGCCGCCGCAGAAGAACTCAGCACCGTGACGCAAGAAGCATCCCGTGGCCTGCAGCAGCAAAACAACGAAATCGAACAAGCCGCCACCGCTGTCAACGAAATGACGGCCGCCGTGGAAGAAGTGGCGCGCAACGCGGTGTCGACTTCCGAAGCCTCGAACCAGTCGACCCAGGCGGCCCGTGAAGGTCGTGACCGGGTGGTGGAAACCGTTGACGCGATCCAGACCATGACCCACGACGTGCAAAATACCGCGTTGATGATCGAAGGGCTGGCGACTCAGGGCCGCGACATCGGCAAAGTGCTGGATGTGATTCGTGCCATTGCCGAACAAACCAACCTGCTGGCCCTCAACGCCGCGATCGAAGCGGCCCGTGCCGGGGAAGCAGGGCGTGGCTTTGCGGTGGTGGCGGACGAGGTCCGGGCGTTGGCCCATCGCACCGCGCAGTCGACCCAGGAAATCGAGAAAATGGTCGCCGGTATCCAGAACGGCACCGGCGAAGCGGTCTCATCGATGCAGCAAAGCAATCAGCGCACCCAAAGCACGCTGGAAATGGCTCGTGCTGCGGGAATCGCCCTGGAGCAGATCACCCAATCGATTCAACTGATCAACGAACGCAACCTGGTGATCGCCAGCGCCTCGGAACAACAGGCTCAGGTGTCCCGTGAAGTCGACCGCAATCTGGTGAACATTCGCGACCTGGCTACCCAGTCTGCCGCCGGTGCCAACCAGACCAGCGCCGCCACCCACGAGCTGTCACGATTAGCAGTTGATTTGAACGCGATGGTGGCGCGTTTCGTGATTTGAGATAGGGTTGAAACTGGAACTCGCGCGTTAGGAGAAGTACATGCGCTACTCAGCCTTGACCCAACGAATCGATGGTGACGGAGCGGCAGCCTGGAAGATTCATGATCGAGCGCTGGAGCTGCGTGAGCAGGGCGTCGATGTGCTGCTGCTTTCTATCGGCGACCCGGATTTTGATACGCCGTTGCCGATCATTCATGCGGCCATCGATAGCCTGTTGGCGGGTGACACCCATTACTCGGATGTACGCGGCACCCGCACACTGCGCAGCAGCATCGCCAGCCGTCATCAGCGGCGCAGCGGCCAGTTGGTGGATGCCGAAAATGTGATCGTACTGCCCGGCGCGCAGTGCGCGGTGTATTCGGTTGCCCAATGCCTGCTCGACCCCGGTGATGAAGTGATCGTCGCCGAACCGATGTACGTGACCTATGAAGGCGTGTTCGGCGCCTGCGGAGCCAGCGTGGTGCCGGTGGCGGTGCATCCGGAAAATGGCTTTCGGGTTGAACCGGCGGATGTCGCGGCGCTGATCACCGCAAAGACCCGCGTCATTTTGCTCAACAGCCCGAATAATCCCTCCGGTGCCAGTCTGTCGTTGAAGAGCTGGCAGGCGTTGGCAGCATTGTGTGTGCGGCATGACCTTTGGCTGATCAGCGACGAGGTCTACAGCGACCTGTTGTTCGAGGGCGAGCACATCAGCCCGGCCAGTCTGCCGGGCATGGCCGAGCGCACCGCGACGATCAACAGTCTGTCCAAATCCCATGCCATGACCGGTTGGCGGGTGGGCTGGATGATCGGCCCCAAACCGTTGGCTGAACATTTGATGCATCTGTCGCTGTGCATGCTGTTCGGCCTTCCGGATTTCGTCCAGAACGCCGCACAAGTAGCGCTCGATAAAGACTTGCCGGAAGTGGCCCTGATGCGCGAGGAATATCGCCAGCGTCGCGATCTGGTGTGCGCCAGGCTAAGCGGTTGCCCGGGTATCCGGCCGATCAAACCGGATGGCGGGATGTTCGTGATGGTCGATGTGCGCCAGACCGGGCTCGGTGCGCAGGATTTTGCCGAGCGTTTGCTGGAAGGGTACGGGGTGTCGGTGCTGGCCGGCGAAGCCTTCGGGCCAAGCGCGGCGGGGCATATTCGCATTGGCCTGGTGGTGGATCAGGCGAGGCTGGCAGATGCGTGCCAGCGGATTGCGTCGTGTGCGGCGCAGTTGCTGCAGGTGCGGCGGGCCTGATCGATTTGTGTTGAATTTGATGGCCTCTTCGCGGGCAAGCCTCGCTCCTACAGGGGATTTTTGGCGTTCACGAAACCCTGTAGGAGCGAGGCTTGCCCGCGAAGACTGACTCTCATACGCCGAATGTCTTGAGCCTTCCATGCCCTGGTATCCAACAGATGCCTGCCATACATGCCCAGCGTCTTGCCATGCATATCGAGGCCGATCTCGATTGAGTCATCCATTAGTTTGATTTTGATCAACCTCTCCATTGCTTTGCTGGCTAGACTGAATATCACTACGACGTGTCAGTCGAGGTTGTACTCCATGTACTGGTTCCGCCGTCACCGCCGACGCCTGTTGCACCTTATCCTTTTGGTGTGGATGTCAGCTGTGAGCGTGATGGCAATCCAGGGTTGCCTGGTACAAACGAATCACAATATAACCGTGCCACACAATGCCGAGCTGTATGGGGTGGATGGCCATGCCCTCCACGCCAGCGGTTGCCTGCAAAACTGTGAGGACACTGCCACCGCGATAAAACCTGCTGCGCAGATTCCTGCATTGGATCCTGTCCACTGGGCCGTCCTTTTGCTGTTAACTGCAGCAGTAATAAGGGTGCTTGAGCCCGAGAAAAAATTCTCCTTCGCCGCGCTTGTACTCAAGCGCCCCGCACCGCCGGAAGTCCCAGTCCGCCTGACTTTCGTCCGTTTCAACGATTAACTCCCCTATTTCAGAGTGGCAGAGCACGAGTTGCTCTGTCCTGCTGCGTCGTTTTTTCGCGACTCGGTTATTCCTGCTCACCTCTTCACAAAAAGGCGAACAGCAAACACACCGGACAAAGAGGAGTATCCACCATGAACCCTACCGAATCGGCCTACGGTCTCTGGTCGCTGGTCATCATCAACTCATTGGTGTTTATCTTGTTCGCCTTCAGCTTCGTCCGGCCTAAGACGAGTCGCGATTGGCGCTCCTTCGGTATGTTCTCGGCGTTCCTGGTGGCTCTGTTTACCGAAATGTACGGTTTCCCGCTGACGATCTACCTGTTGATGCCCTGGCTCACTCGCAACTTCCCCGGCATCGACTTCCTCTCGCACGATGCAGGGCATTTGCTCGAAACAGTTCTGGGCTGGAAGGTCAACCCGCACTGGGGGCCATTTCACATTATCAGTAACTTGCTGGTCGCTGGCGGCTTCTGGTTATTGGCGGCCGCGTGGCGCGTGCTCTACAAGGCCCAAGGTAGTGGGCAACTCGCGCTCGAGGGGCCCTATGCACGGATCCGTCACCCGCAGTACGTTGCCTTCGTGCTGATCATGTTCGGCTTTCTATTGCAGTGGCCGACATTGATCACTCTGGTGATGTTTCCAATCCTCCTGTTCGTCTACACCAAGCTGGCGAAGCGGGAAGAACGGGAGATGTTTGCGCACTTCGGCAACGCCTACCGCACTTACTGTGAACAGACGCCGGCGTTCCTGCCCTGGTCAACCCCCCGCAGTCCCGACATCCCTACTGACGCGCCTCCCAGTTCAGGAAAACAATCATGAACGCTCCCTGGAAAACCGGCATTGCTCTGGCCCTGACCATGGCCATTTCCTACACGGTCTGTGCGCTGCTCTATGCGCTTTGGCCGGCGCAAGGTATCGCTTTTCTCAACGCCTTGTTCCATGGACTCGACTTTGGTCGTCTTCAAGCTCCGCAAGACTACGGGTTGACGGCTTTCGTCGGGCCACTGCTGGTCTTGACCGTATGGGGCGCGATAGTCGGCACCTTGTTTGCCTGGCTGTCCGGCAAGCTCCACGGCAAGTCTTGATAGCCGCATCAGGCGGGAGACAGTGATGAACGAATCACACATTCAGCACAGCCAGCACCAGCCGGCGTTTGCATCAGGGAACATGGCGAAAGATCCGATCTGCGGGATGATGGTCGATAAGACCACAGCATTGTCACGGGAACGTGGCGGGCGCAGTTATTACTTTTGCAGCGATACCTGCCTGCGCACCTTCGAGTCGCCAGAAAGAGAACTGAAGGCGATGAAAACCCGTGTGACTATCGCCCTCACCGGTGTACTGGCCCTGGCGCTTCTGCGTGCGGGCGCCTTCATCGCGCTGGCCGCCGGTGCCACGCTACTGACTTGGGTACCGATCCCTGCGCTTCCTTGGTTCACGTGGGGTATATGGCTTTTCCTGTTGGTCACTCCGGTGCAGTTCATCGGTGGCTGGAGTTTCTATAAGGGGGCGTGGAACGCCATTCGCACCCGAAACATCAACATGGATTTCCTGATCGCCCTCGGCACGTCGGTCGCCTATTTCTACAGTGTCGCGGTGCTATTCTTCCCCGACGTCCTGCCGGTCAAGGTGGCCGAGCGCGACGTCTATTTCGAGGTCTCGGCGGTCATCATCGCCTTCGTACTGCTGGGCAGGTACATGGAGGAGATCATCAAGAAAAAGTCTTCGGCTGCGGTACGGCGCTTACTCGATCTCAAACCGGCGATCGCGCATGTGATTCGTGATGGGCAAGAGGTCGACTTGCCCGCTGAGAACGTCATGGCCGGCGAGTTTCTGGTAGTCAAGCCGGGCGAAAAAATCCCTACCGATGGCGATGTCAGTGACGGTCAGTCAACGGTAGACGAGTCCATGCTGACCGGCGAGTCGATGCCGGTCGACAAGCATCCGGGCAGTCCGGTGATCGGAGGTACGCTCAATGGCAGTGGGGTGTTCACTTTCAAGGCAAGCAGGATCGGTGCGGATACCGCACTGGCGCAGATCATCAAAATGGTCGAGGAGGCACAGAGCAGCACCGCGCAGATCCAGCGCCTGGCCGATCAGGTCACTGGCTATTTTGTGCCTGCGGTGGTGGCCGTCGCGCTATTGGCGCTGGTCGGCTGGTCGCTTGCGGGGAATTTCCCGCAGGGGCTGTTGGCCTTTATCGCGGTTCTGATCATTTCCTGTCCCTGCGCATTGGGCGTGGCGACGCCTGCCGCGTTAATGGTCGGTGTTGGCAAAGGGGCTGATAACGGCATCCTTATCCGGGGCGGCGAAGTACTGGAGCGGGCAGAAAAACTGAGTACGGTGGTGTTCGACAAAACCGGCACCATTACCCGAGGCGAACCCGATGTAACCGATGTGATTTCGTTAGGCTCAGCGTTGGAAAACGAGGTCTTGAAGCTCGCTGCCGCCGTGGAGTCCGGTTCAGAACATCCGCTTGGAGTTGCGATAGTGCGCGCCGCCCGGCATCGTGACATCAACCTGCCGAAAGCGACCGACATCAACGGGATCGCCGGTCACGGCATCGAAGGCAGTATCGACAGTCGTAAAATCTGGCTGGGCAATCGGCGCTTATTCGCCCGCCAAGGCATTTCGACCGAAGCTGCCGAGGAGCACCTTATCCGCCTGGAAGCCGATGGCAAGACCGCCATGCTGGTCGGTGTCGACGACCGTTTGGTCGGGGTGATTGCGGTGGCCGACACCATTAAACCCGAAGCGGCTGAAGCCGTTGCGGCATTAAAGGCAAGCGGTATCAAGGTCGTGCTTCTGAGCGGTGACAACCACCGTACTGCCGAAGCGGTCGCGCGACAGGTCGGCATTGAGCGAGTGATTGCCGAGGTCTTGCCGGACGACAAGGTCGCAGTGATCCGTCAATTGCAAAGCGAAGGGCAGGTCGTGGCCATGGTTGGCGATGGTGTCAACGATGCACCGGCCCTGGCCACCGCTGACATCGGCATCGCCATTGGCTCGGGTTCCGATGTAGCGAAGGAAACCGGCGGCATCATCCTGCTCAAGAACGATGTGCGCGACGTGGTCAACGCGATCAAGCTGTCGCGCGCAACCATGGTCAAGATCAAGCAAAACCTGTTCTGGGCATTCATCTACAACAGTATCGGCATTCCAATCGCGGCCTTTGGGCTGCTTAATCCCATCATCGCTGCCGCCGCTATGGCACTCAGCTCCCTATCGGTAATCGCCAACTCCGCGCTGCTCAAGCGTGCCCGCATTGGCTTGGGTCAGGAGGCTAATTCATGAACCGCGAAGTTTTAATTATCTGTCTTCTGGTGAGCATCGTGGGCATTGCAACGGTGGTTTACCTGTTGGGGCTGACTGGCAAATCGTTCGCTATAGCAGCGATTTTCCTGATGTGCCCGGTCTTGGTCGGGGTGCAACTTTTTCGCGGTGTGCGCCAATTCGATAAGGACATGGAAGAGGCCCGTCGCAAACTGCAAAGGAAGAATCTGCCATGAAACCCCATTACGTTCCCGTTCGCAGCGCCGGCCGCATCAACGGGTTCTTCCTCGGCTTCCTCGCCATTGCCGCGTACTTCCTGTTGAATCGACTTGCTGCGGCAAACCGCCGAAGGGAGCGTGATCATGCCGATACACAGTGTTCTTGAATTGCGCGTGCGCCGGCTTGGCATTGATACCCACCAGCAGCCGGTGGCGTTCATGCCGCGTGATTGCCACGTCTGCCGCTCGGAAGGTTTTTCCGCCTTGTCACGCATCGAGCTGGTCAAAGGCACGCACCGCGTGATCGCGACGCTGATGGTGGTAGATGGACAGTGGCTAGGCGGCGGCGAAGTTGGACTATCGGAGTCGGCGTGGAGGCTGCTCGGTGCGCAGGAGGGCGAAAGCGTTACCGTGCATCACCCGGCGCCGGTAGAGTCGATGAGTGCCGTGCGCGGGAAGATCCATGGAAGTGCGTTGTCGCGGGAGGCGCTGACGGCGATCGTGAATGACATCGATGCCGGCCGATTCAGCGACGTGGAGCTGGCGGCCTTTCTAACCGGTTGTGCCGGCAACCAAATGTCGCTCACCGAAATCCGCTACCTGACCGACGCCATGGTTGAAGTCGGCGAGCGTCTGCACTGGGACCGACCGCTGATTCTGGACAAGCACTGCGTGGGTGGGCTGCCGGGGAATCGGACCACTCCCATTGTGGTGGCCATCGTCGCGGCCAACGGCCTGTGCATACCCAAGACCTCCTCGCGAGCGATTACCTCCCCAGCGGGCACAGCCGACGCCATGGAGACCCTGGCCCCGGTTGATCTCGATTTGCCAACGATGCGCAGGGTCGTGGAACAAGAGGGTGGTTGCGTCGTCTGGGGCAGGGCCGTGCAACTGAGTCCGACCGATGATGTTCTGATCCGGGTCGAACGAGCCTTGGACCTGGACAGCCAGGGCCAGTTGGTAGCCTCGGTGTTGTCGAAGAAACTGGCGGCCGGTGCGAGTCATGTATTGATCGACATCCCTGTCGGCGCTACCGCGAAAGTACGCGATATGCCAGCAGCGATCCAACTGCAAACGTTGTTGGTCGAAGTCGGCAGCCTGCTTGGCCTCAACGTCCAGGCACATGTATCGAACGGCGATGGCCCAGTGGGGCGGGGCATTGGCCCGGCACTGGAAGCACTCGATGTGCTGGCGGTGCTGCGCGGCGATGCGCAGGCGCCACAGGACTTGCGTGAGCGTGCCCTCGACCTCGCCGGCCTGTTGCTGGAAATGGCCGGCAAAGTGCCGACCGGTCGTGGCTATACGCTCGCCGCCGCAACTTTGGCGAGTGGCAGCGCCTGGCGGAAATTCCAGGCCATCGCGAACGCCCAAGGCGGGCTGCGCGAGCCGCCGCAGGCGCGCTATAGGCACCCGGTTTTGGCTGACCGCGACGGCCGTGTGTGTCGCATCGACAACCGCATACTGTCGCGCATTGGCAAATTGGCTGGGGCGCCGGCGGCCCCCGCAGCCGGGCTGGTACTCGGTACCGCGCTCGGACAACGGGTCGAGGCCGATCAGCCGCTCTATACCGTGCATGCTGAAAGCCCGGGCGAACTGGCTTATGCGTTGGAATATGCGCAGCAGCACTCGGAACTCTTCTTCATCGAGGAGGACGCACCATGAATCCCCTGCTGTTTTGTCTCGACGGTAACCTGGCCTTACAGACCGGGCTCGCGACCCATGCGCGGCTGCAACCCGCTGCCTGCCAGCTGCGGCAGTTTCCCGACGAGGAAAGCTATGTGCGTGTGTTGAGCGACGTGCAGGGCCGCGATGCGGTGGTTTTGTGCAGCCTGCACCGCCCGGACACCCTGTTCATACCGCTGTGCTTGCTCATGGAAACCCTGCGCGAGTTGGGTGCCCGCTCCGTGGGCCTGGTTGCTCCCTATTTGGCCTATATGCGTCAGGACCAGCGTTTTCATCCGGGGGAGGCCGTCAGCGCGCGCCTGTTCGCCGCCCTGTTGGCACCGCACATCGACTGGTTAGTGACGGTGGACCCGCACCTGCATCGTATCCATGATCTGGGCACTCTGTACCCGGTACCGCATCGAGTCGTACATGCCGCACCGGCCCTGGCCGCCTGGGTTACCAGTGAGATCGCGCAGCCGTTGTTGATCGGTCCCGACAGCGAAAGCGAGCAATGGGTGTCGGAGGTCGCCCGGCTGGCGAAAGCGCCATTCATCGTGCTGCAGAAAGTGCGACTCGGTGATCGGGAGGTCGCGGTCTCCGTGCCCGATATCGAGCGTTGGCGTGAACACACTCCGGTGCTGATCGACGACATCATCTCGACGGGGCGTACCCTGCTCGAAACCGCCAGTCATCTGCAACGAGCAGGTATGCGCCCACCGGTGGCCCTGGCGGTACATGGAGTGTATGCAGAACACGCCGAACGGGATTTGCAAGCGGCCGGCATTCAGGCCTTCACTAGCAATAGCATCTTGCACGCCAGCAACACCATCGATCTGTCCGAACTGGTTGGAAAAGCCATCGAGGAGCTTGCTCCATGACTTTAAATGGATAACCGAAAGGTGACGCGGGTTGCTATCGAACCGGGCTGCCGCATGCCTTTGAACGAGGCCATGCGCCAAGCGGTGCAAACCTTGCGTATGCGCACCTGTGCGACATCGAGCGGACCCTTGCGCGTTTGGTGCGCGGCGATTTACCTGCCTTCTGATAAAAGGGCCTGATCGATTTGTGTTGAATTTGATGGCCTCTTCGCGGGCAAGCCTCGCTCCTACAGGGGATTTTTGGCGTTCACAAAACCCTGTAGGAGCGAGGCTTGCCCGCGAAGACTGACTCACAGACGCCAAATGTCCTCAGCCCTTCCACGCCCCGGCATTCACCAGATTAGCCGGTCGCTCCCCAGCCAACGCCGCCAATAGATTATCCACCGCACACCGGGCCATCGCCTCCCGCGTCTCATGCGTCGCCGACCCGATGTGCGGCGTCGCCACCACGTTGTTCAACTGCAACAACGGCGAGTCATTCCCCAGCGGCTCATGTTCGAACACATCCAGCCCCGCCGCGCGAATCCGCTTGTGCTGCAACGCCTCGATCAGCGCCGCCTCATCCACCACCTTGCCTCGGGAAATGTTGATGAAGATCGTCTCGGGACGCATCAGGGCGAACTGTTCAGCGCCAATCAACCCTTCGGTTTCAGCGGTCAGTGGCAACGTCAGGCAAACGAAATCGGCCTGTTGCAGCAGATCCCTCAGGCTGCGGTATTGCGCGTTGAAACGCTGCTCCACCGCCGGTTTCGGCGAATGGCTGTGATACAAAACCGGCATGCCAAAACCGAAATATCCACGTTGCGCCAAGGCTTCACCAATTCGCCCCATGCCAATAATGCCCAGCGTCTTGCCGTGTACATCGCTGCCGAATTGCGTCGGACCGATGTTGCGGTTCCACTGGCCGGCACGAACCATGTTCGCCAATTCGACCACGCGCCGGGCGGTGGCCAGGATCAGCGCGAAACCGGTGTCGGCGGTGGTTTCAGTCAACACATCGGGGGTGTTGCTGAGCAGGACCCGCCGCTCGGTCAGGTACTCGATGTCGTAGTTGTCGACACCGACGGACACGCTGGCAATGGCTTCCAGGTTCGGCGCCAGATCCAGTAACCCGGCATCCAGTTTCAGACTGGCGCCAAGCAGACCTTGAGCGTGGGGCAGGACCTGGCGCAGCTTAGCCAGCCCCTCGGCGTCGAGATTGTCGATCAGCGTCACCTCGGTCTGCTCATGCAGGCGAGCCATCAGCAGCGGCGAGAGTTTCTTGTACAGCACAACCTGTTTTTTCATCGTCGTCATATCAACATCCATTCAGGAATGAGCCGCCATCGGCCGGCGCACAGCGACCCGGTCACTGGCACCGGGCTTGAGGAAAATCGTCAGCACCACTGACAGCAGCAACGCGCCGCTCATCAGCAAATAGGAAGCGCCGGGCGATCCGGTGGAGCTGTTCAGGTAACCCACCAGATAAGAGCCACCAAACGAACCGAGTGCGCCCATGCTGTTGATCAACGCCATGGCCCCACCGGCGACGTTGGCCGGGAGGATTTCCGGGACGATGGCAAAAAACGGCCCGTACGGGGCGTACATGCAGGCGCCGGCGATCACCAGCAGCGTGTAGGACCACCAGAAATGTTCCGCGCCCAAAACGTAGGAGCCATAGAACGCAATCGAGGCGATCAACAGCGGTGGCCAGACGAAGCGCTTGCGTTTTTGCAGCTTGTCCGAGCCCCAGGACACCAGCAGCATGCCGATCACTGCGGCCAGGTAGGGCAACGCCGACAGCCAACCGGCTTCGATCATGTCCATCTGCGCGCCGGCCTTGAGAATCGATGGCAGCCACAACACGAAACCGTAGACGCCGATGCTCCAGCAGAAAAACTGCAAGGCAAGGATGATCACTTTTGGCGAGCGGAAGGCTTCGGCGTAGTTTTTCACCGCTTTGATGCCAACCTGTTCGGCGGCCAGGGCGCTTTCCAGGTCTTGCTTTTCCTGCTCGCTCAGCCACTTGGCCTGGGCCGGACGATCATCGGCCAGCCGCCACCAGATAAACGCCCACAGCACCGCCGGCAAGCCTTCGATGATGAACATCCAGCGCCAGCTGAAATGCTCGATCAGGTAGCCTGAGACCACCGACATCCAGAGCATGGTCACCGGGTTGCCAAGGATCAGGAAAGTATTGGCGCGCGAACGTTCGGCACGGGTGAACCAATGACACAGGTACACCAGCATCGCCGGCATCACGGCCGCTTCGACCACGCCAAGCATGAAGCGAATCACGATCAGCCAGTAGGCGTTGGAAACAACGCCAGTCAAGGTCGCCAGGCTGCCCCAGAGGATCAGGCTGACGAAAATCAGCTTCTTCACGCTGTGCTTCTGGGCATAGATCGCGCCCGGAATCTGGAAGAAAAAATAACCAAGGAAGAACAACGCGCCGAGCAGGGACGATAGCCCGGGAGTGATCATCAAGTCCGCCGCCATTCCGGAGGCGGCGGCAAATCCATAATTGGCGCGGTCCAGATACGCCAGGCTGTAGGTGATGAACACGATCGGCATGATGTACCACCAGCGGCGGGTGGCCAGTGTTGCGGTTTTCATAGTGATGCTCCTGAGCTTGTTGTTTTTGTCGCAGCAGGTAACGGGGGTGAATCAACTTTTTGCAGTGACTGTTATGGCCTCTTCGCGGGCAAGCCTCGTTCCTACGGGACCGCGCAAGACCTGTAGGAGCGAGGCTTGCCCGCGAAGGCGGCCTCAAATTCAGCGTCCATTTCAGCTCGGGTCGGCAATCCCTCCATATCCCCACGGCTCTGCACCGCGCGGCTACCGATCCAGTTGGCACGTTGCACCGCTTGGGCAACGCTGTGGTTTTCCAGCAGGGCGCTGATCAGGCCGACGGCAAACCCGTCACCGGCGCCGACCGTATCGACCACCGTTGCCACCGGCACGCCTGCAACGAAGCCTTCATCCAGATGGGTTCGGTAATACGCACCGGCCGGCCCGAGTTTGATCGCCACGGCTTCAGCGCCTTGGTCGAGATAAAACGCCGCAATGTCGGCGGGGGCTTCGAAGCCGGTCAGTAAACGTCCTTCGCTCAAACCCGGCAGCACCCAATGGGCGAGGGCGGCGAGACGGTTGATCTCGCCGATCATCTGTTGTTCGCTGGCCCATAGACTCGGGCGCAGGTTGGGGTCGAACGACACGCTGCGCCCGGCATTGCGCATGCGGGTCATCAGCTCGAAAGACATTTCCCGGGCCGACGCAGACAGCGCCGGGGGAATGCCCGTGGCGTGCAAGTGCCTGGCCTCGAGCAGTTGCGGTGCAATGGTCTGTACCGACAAATGACTGGCCGCCGAGCCGCGCCGGAAGTACTCGACAACCGGATCGCTGCCATCGTCGCTACGGGACTTGAGCTGAAAACCGGTAGGGTGCGCCGGGTCAATCTCAACGTGGCTGCAATCCAGGCCTTCTTTCTCCAGCGTATCGATCACGAACCGACCCAACGAGTCCGCGCCAACCCGGCTCAGCCAGGTGACGTTAAACCCCAACCGCGACAAACCAATGGCGACATTACTGTCGGCTCCGGCAATGCGTTTGTGGAACTGGCCTACGTCAGCCAGATCTCCGTTCTGTTCGGCGACGAACATCGCCATGGTTTCACCGAACGACAGAATATCGATCTCAGACATGAGCGGGCTCCAGACGGGATTGACCGAGGCGGGCGAGGGTGGCGACGTGCTCGGTGGTCAACTGCACCAGATCATCGCCTTGCAGCGGATACTCCGCCGCGCGCATCACGCCTTGATCCATGTGCTGCAGCAGTTGGCTCCACAGACGCAAGTCGCTGGCGGCCGGCGGCACCGCGACCCGTTTGCCGTCGGCCCGGCGCGCCACGGCTTTGCAATGCACATAGCCGACGTATCGACCAAGCAGCCGTGCGGCGTTGGTGGCGGACTGATCCTGCCATTGCCAGTTGCCGATATCGAAAGTCATTTTGATCGGCAGGTTGTGCTGTTCCACTTCGGCGAAGAAGCGCTGGAACGGTTCGATGCGGCCACCGTGCAAGGTCTGATCGTTCTCCACCAGCAACTGCACCGCGCTCTGTTGCAACTGCAGCGCCAGCGTTTGCAGATCGTTGTTGTCGGTGAAATAGCCCAGGGAGACTTTCAGCCATTGGGCGCCGAATGACTCGGCTCGCTTCAGGGTCGGGACCAGTTCAGGATTGGGGGCCGACTGCCCGGCCAGCCACAATTCCATCGGTGAGGAATACACACTTTCCAGGCCCCGGGATTGCGTGGCAGCAGCCAAATGCGCAGGGTCTTCGAGCGTCAGCAGCTCTTCGCGCCATTCAATGTGGGTGGCGCCGGCGGCGGACAAAACCTCGACAAAACTGCCTTGGCCTCGTTGGCGGACGAGGTCGGCGCCGTAGCTGGACAGACTGATGGAAACGGGTGGTTTGTTCATTGTTATTCACCTCTGAAACCGGTTTCATTTTTGGTCAAAAAAATATTGATGTGAGTTGCGGGGTGGTCTTTGGGGACTCTTCGCGGGCAAGCCTCGCTCCTACGGGTCTTGTGAACACCACAGATCCCTGTAGGAGCGAGGCTTGCCCGCGAAGAGGCCCGAACATTCACCGAAGATTTCCAAGAGTCGACCCCCGCACTATCAACCGCGCCGAAAAATCCAGGTTCCGCACAGGCCCCTCATCCCCACGCAGCCGCTTGAGCAAACACTCGAACGCACTCGCGCCAATCTCGGTCGTCGGCTGGGCCAGCGCGGTAATCCCGCTGCCTACCAATGGATACCAATCCAGATCATCCAGGGCAATCAGCCCGACATCCTCGAACAGGTTGCACTGCAACTCACGCAACGAATGGGTGCTGGCCAGTGCGGCGATACCGTTGGCGCAAAACAGCGCTTTCGGCCCGCGACCAGGCGTCTTCAGAAAATGTTTCAAACGAGCGGTCAGATCGTCGCCAGTTTCAACTACCGCGCCGGAGAGCGCCGGACGCCGCTCGATCTGCGCCTTGAAACTGCTGACCCGTTCGATCCGCGAACTGGTGCCGTCATAAGGTTCGGTGACCAACAACACATCGCGATAACCGCGTTGTTCAAGGTGGGCAATGGCCATCTCGACAGCGGCCGGATTATCCAGCCCCACCAGATCGCTCTCGAGCTGCTCGACCTTGCGATCCACCAGCACCATAGGCATTTCCTGATGAAGTTCATGCAACTCATCCAGGTGGTGGCCGAGGGTGTTCACGATCAGGCCTTCGATGTTGTACGAGCGCAGCAACGCCAGGTGCTGCCGTTCCTGCTCATCATCGCGATCGGTATTGCACACCACCAGGCTGTAACCGTGCTGACGACAGGCGGTTTCCACCCCGTGCATCACGGCAATCGAATAAGGGTTACGGATATCGGCCACCAGCATGCCGATCAGACGCGTGCGCCCACGTTTTAGGCCGCGGGCCATCTGGTTCGGGCGATAGCCCAGTTCGCTGATCGCCTGCTCGATGCGCAGGGCAATGGCATCGGAGAGCAGGGCGCGGTCGTCGCCGATGAACCGCGAGACGCTGGCCTTGGACACGCCCGCGTGTTCGGCGACGTCAAGCATGGTCACGCGGCTGCGTTGGGCGGCTGAGAAATCGTTCAAAGTCTGAGTCTTCTTGTTATCTGAAACCGGTTTCAGCTAACACCAGTCTCTTTGGTCGCGTCAAGTGAAGATGCTTCCGGCTGCAGGGTAAAAAGTCACTATATCCGACAGACGGTAGCAAAACCTGTCAGATCTGACAGTTGGAAATAACCACGTTGACGCGCCTAATTCCCTCGACTGGACAGCAAGTTTAAAAAAAAGCCTTTCGAATGTTTTGTATGAGTCGGTGATAGAAGAATGACCTCGATGACATTTTATCAATCACGAAATGCAGGCGTATTGGCAAAGCCGCTTTCAGTGGAGGGCGTCGACGACAACGATCCGACCGGACATATTCCCCGCGACTTTCTGATTATGGGGACTCGTATCGTTATTCCGTATTGGATTGATCCGGTACCTAACGATGAACTGTGGGTGGTATTGCGTCAAAACGGTGTGGAGCGCAGGCTCTACACGGAGTTTTATCCAGCGCCTCTGACCGTCCCGTTCTTGTATTTCGATTTGACAGCACTACACTTGGCAACTGACGGCATCGCATTCCTGTATTACAAAATCTGGAAAGGTTCGGGCGGTACCGATGACCCTTCACCGGAAAGACAACTGACCATCGATCACAGGCCACCTTTAACTTTGGCAGAACCCCGGTTTCGGCATGCCACACTTTGGGGTTATCTGAATAACAATACGGATCCTCCTCTGACAAATGGCGCCACGGTTGTAATTCCCGCTTTTATAAACATCGCTGTGCCCGGCGATGTTGCAAAAATCCACTGGCGGGGATACAGCAGTCTCAACGGCAGTGGGCCAGAGGTCCCGGGGACTTACGGTGTTTGGGATAAACCGCTCTCCGCTGCAGATATAACAAACGGATTTGATCATGTGGTGCCATTTCTGTCGCATATAAGTCTCTTATTCAATGATGATTCGGCCGTTGTGATTTGCCAATTGTTCAGGGGCGGGCGACTCATTGCGGAGTCAAACAAAGGCTTGGTGAAAATTGACAGAGTAACACCTGGTGAAAGTGGCCCGTCCGGCCTTAACGATGGAGAAATAAATATGACAGCTCAAGAAAAGATTGTACGGCAACCAAGGCCTCGCCCTGAAAGTCTCGGTCAAGAACCGTTCGGTGTTTTGGCTACATCGGTCAACATCGACAAGTTGGCTGATGAGTCTATTGCTATCAGTGTTCTGGAGTCGGGGGAATTAACTTTCAAGTTGGCTCGCTTCACTGAAGAAGATGATGCCGACGAAGTAGATGTGTACTTTGCGAAAGGGACTGGCAGCTTAGAGTTGTTGCAGGGATTTATTCCACTGGGACCGATCGCGGGCCGTGATCCGGCTGCGATTGAGATCAAGGTTCCGACAGATATGTTTGTCGAGGACGCGCAGCCGGCCACGCCGACTCCTTATCAAGTGCAACTGATTGTCTACAAGGGCGGCGGCGGTACCGATGACCCTTCGAACATCGTAACGTTCAATATTGACCGTACCGCGCCGTTCGAGGTCAAGTATCCGTCGCGCATCAAAAATCCTCCGACGCCTGCCCCCACGTTTACCAATGCCCCAGCGGATGCTCAAAGGCTTGTTAATGAAGCATGGATGAAAGATCCCGCGAATGCGGAACTGAGATTCACCGTGAATGTCGGTTATCCATTGCGCCGGCTCGATGATGACCTTGAAGTTCATTTGACATCAGCCGGCGTGAGCATACAGGTATTCAAAGGTGTGGTGGACGCCACCGGTGCATTTACGGTGCCGAGCACTGAACTGCGGAAACTGCCGAACGGGCGGGTCATGATCCATTATTTCTGGACAGACCTTCCTGGCAACAGAAGCGCGAGCTCTACGCCTGCCGCCGTTTTGACTTTGGGGCTTGCACTTGATCCGAAATTGAACAAAGCACCTCTGGTGCCGTTCACTGATCCGAACGCAACGACCACGATCTATCTTGATAACATTGCAGGCCTGACTGCAATTGTCGAGCGTGCATCCATTGACAACGCCGAGCCGGGCGATGAGATCACTCTAACTATAGAAGATCCGAACGATCCAACGATTTTTGTGGAAATTGGTACTCAACCGCTTGCAGATGCGGATGTGCCATTTACTGTTACTTACTCGCAACTTAATGAAATCTATGGCACGGCGCAAAGCGATAAACAAATAAAAGTCTATTTTGATCTCGTCCGGGGCATGGACTTATTTCGCTCTCCGGCGTTTTTTTTCACAACGAATCTCTACCCTTCAGGAGGGATTTATCCGGAATTGCCTGATTTGACAAACCCGGCTTTCGCTTTGCCCGTGGTGACCGGGGCCTCTAATACGACAGACCAACTGCTACCTGGCGATCGCGACAAGCCAGGTAAATTCACAGTGACCCTCGCCCTGACTGATCCGCCCATTACACCCAGTGAAACGGCCAAGTGTTATGTCAATAATCAATTCGTGGGGGACTTTTCGCCCTTTACTGACGCCACTGAGTTTTCTGTCCCCATCTCTGCTCTTATCATCGCCGCGCTACCGACCCCAACAGTGCCGGCCCACTGGACGCGCCAGAAATCGGGAATCGACAAGAACGTAATTAGTTCCAATCCGAAAACTGTGACGGTCAGTGGTAAAAAAATCGATTTGCTGGCACCGGCCGTGAAAGTGCGTAATCCGGAACTCAAAAATCAAATTGATTGCTTTGCAATGATTAATGCCACGACCACTTGGCAGTTGGGGGTTTTGATTCCCGAAGATCTAATCAATTTGCCAATAGGTAAAGTAATCACCGTACATTTTGCTGCCTACAGAGACCCCGAAGGTACCGACTTGATTCTACGTACCGAGGCCTCGGCTCCCTATACCATCAAAGCGGCTGTAAAACTCGTAGTTACACCTGCTCGGACCGGTAAGCCTGAAATCTCTTTCATGGGAAATCTCGGTGCAGTTGGCGAAGCTGATAATTTCAAGGCGGCGCAGCCGGTGACAGGTACGAAAGCTTTTGGCAAGTACTGGTATACGGCCGATATAGGTGGCACACAAACTTCCGAGCCGATCACCATGCCGCTGGACTCCATTACTTCCAGCAGTGAGTACTGTGACCGGTTACCTGTTCCTGCTGCTGTTTAATATTCAATAAGGTCAATCGCCGGGGAGATTGTTCTCCCCGGGCTTTTGATGTTCTGTGGAAGATTGACACCCAAAAATCCCGCTCAATTTGCAGATAAATCCCACAGGGAGGAGGACTATTCCTACATCTAACTTGCAGATTGGTGATTAGTCTGTCGGACGTTTTTGGGGGCGGTATTTCTTGGTGCAAGAAAGCTCGCTTTCGAATTGGAGCATTAATAGGGAACCCTCATGCCACTTCTATCGAGCTTCAAACGCTGCAAAACAACCGGATTTCTATTCGCCGCCATCATGCTGTGCGCCCCTGCGGTGTACGGCAGGATACTCTTGCCCGGTGAGAACGCGACCGTAACCAATCCACCTGCGCCAGAAGCATGGTCGGTATCCCAAGGCGGAATACTGACGGTCGATAATGCCGAAGCACTGACGATCTTTTCACAAAACGCCAGTGTCATTTTCAACGGTGGTCAGAGTCAGCGGGTCGATGCCCGTGAGGGATCCAGGCTTGCACTGACAGGTGCAACAGTAAACAGCGCATCGGGAAGAGGCGCCATTTCGCTTAGCGACAGTTCTGCCACTATTGATAGCAGCATCATCACGAGCACCAATAGTTTTGGGCTTCTGTTGGGACGTGACATCAATACTCCGACGTCGTCCAGTGCGACGGTTACTGGCAATAGCGTAATCACCGGCGTTCCGGGAGGCGCGAATGCCGTTGGTTTTGCGGTGTTGAATCTCGAAAATTCAACCGTACTTGGCACCGGTGCAACCAGCTACGGTGTGCAATTGGGCGGCGCAACACTCTCGTCGACAGGCAGCACCATTTCTGGCGGGCAGGATGGCCTGCAAATCGTTACTGACAGCACGGGCGTCAATGCCAGCACTGTTACGCTCAACAGCACTCGCGTAACGGGCGGTACAGGGTCGGCGATCGTGCTGGGTTCGTCCGGCAGTGCCGGAACCGCCGCCAACATCAATGTTCTCGCTGGTTCCGAACTGATCGGCGGCAACGGCACATTGTTGCAAGCGACCAATCGTTCCACGGCCAACCTTAAAGTCGATGCAAGCAACGTGAGTGGCAATGTCATCGCCGATACCGGCAGCACTGTTGCGCTGCTGATGCAAAACGCGGCCTCCCTTGACGGCAATTTGCAGAACGTCACTCAGGTTAATCTCGATACCCGTAGTACCTTGAACGGCAATGTGTTGGCGGTTGCAGGCACCGGAGCCACGGTCAGTCTCGACAACGGATCGGTGATCAACGGCAATGTCGAGGATGTCTTCAGCTTGTCATTGAACAATGGCAGCAGCATGACCGGTGACGTGACCACCGACACCAATGGCAGCGTGCAGCTGGACAACGGCTCGGTGCTGACCGGTCAGATCAACAATTCAGGCAACCTGAATATCAACAACGCAGCTCAATGGGTGATGACCGCAGACAGCAACGCCCAGCGTCTTGCCCTGAATGGCGGCGTGGTTCAGATGGGCACCAACGAACAGTTCCAGCAACTGAATGTGGGCGATCTTTCCGGTAACGGTACCTTTGTAATGGGCACCGACCTGGGCAACGGCAACACCGACTTCCTGAACGTGACTGGCAACGCCAGCGGACAACATCAACTGCAAATTTCCGCAACGGGTACCAATCCGGTAACTGCCGAGGCGGTGAAGGTCGGTAATATCGCTTCCGGTGATGCGAGCTTCTCGTTGGGCAATCGCGAAACAGTGGATGCGGGTACGTTTGTCTACAGACTGGCGAAGGAAGGCCAGGGCTTGTACCTGAACCCGGACAAGGAAACAGTCAGTACCTCGGCCAATACGGCACTGGCTCTGGCAGGCAGCGCACGCAGTGTGCTGAATGCTGAAATGGCCATGCTCAGCGATCAGTTGGGTGATCGCAGCATGAGCGTCCGACCCGAAGCATCGATGCGCACGATGAACGACAGCTCGGTGAAAAATCTCAGCAACAGTGTCTGGGTTCGCACTTACGGCAATCAGTACAACGTCGATAACGCCTACGGTGATGGATACACCCAGAACCAGACGGGTATTACTGGCGGTGCCGACACAACGGTGGACCTGGGCGGCAGGTTGTGGGTGTTGGGCGGATTCGTCGGGACCAGCCACACCAAAATGGACCTCAAATACGGCTCCAGCGCCACTGTTGACAGTCTGAATGCCGGTGTCTACGGCAGCACCTTCGACGTTGAGAGCGGGGTGTTCGTCAATGTCATGGCCAAGATCAATCAGTTCGATAACAAGGCCAAAGTCACCATGAGCGATGGCACACGCACCAAGGGCGATTACAAAGCCTTGGGCGCCAGCGGCTCGGTTGCGTTGGGCAAGCATATTCGTTTGAAAAACGACTACTTTGTCGAACCTCAAGTGCAGCTATCGACCGGCGTTACTCAAAGCGACAAGTACCGGCTCGACAATGGCCTGGAAGTGAAAAGCGACACCATGCGTTCAGTGCAGGGCAAAGTGGGGGTCAAAGGCGGGCGAGTCATCATCCTCGATAATGGCAGCCTGGTGGAGCCCAGCCTGATGACGGCGGTCAATCACGAGTTTGTGAAAAGCAATGAGGTCAAGATCAATGACGACAGTTTCGATGATGACCGCGCCAGTAGCTCGATTGAGTATGGGGCGGGTTTGAAGTGGACTCCGGCTCAACGTAATTGGCAGGTTTCCGGTCAGGTGGGTGGCAGTAAAGGCACCACAGTCAGTCAGGACTGGAGCGGTAGTTTGAGAGTGAGCTATTTCTTTTGATGTAAGTACCGGCCCAGTCCGGTACGACGCGTAGTCCTTCCAAACCTGACGGCGGCGAACGCGAGTTGGGTATTCCGACGGTCACCGCCCGCTCGATCCAGCAAGCGTTGTTGCAAGTGCGGTGCGGACCCGGGAGGGTATGGCAGGGGAGCGGCCTATGAAGGCCGTCCCCCATGCCGATTTCTGATAGGGGTTGAAAGCACCCCAGCAAAAATCATCTTGCTCGATAACGCCCGGATAATTGCCATGCCGGCACGGGCAGTGCGTGTCTGCTCTGCCGGTTTTCGGCGCGGTTCACGGATCAGCGTTTTGCCTGTTTGATGTCAAAAATGCCGCTGACATGTATAAGGACGTTCTCAGCGGTCCGGAAATCCGCGTCCAATCTGCCTTCAGTGTGCCCGGTATTGGGAAGGGTGGTGAATTCCAGCGTCCCGTTAACAGCAGGGATAATACCTACATCGGGTTCCTGAAAATAACTGGCCCATGCATCCGGGTTGTTTCCCAGTGTATGTATTTTGGTTTCAACATGTTCCACAACTTGAAGTGCAATATGTGACCTTTGTGGATGGGGAAACTCAGGCTTCTCCATCCGGCCAATGATCTGCCAGTAATTCGGGAGACCGACGTGGGATCTATCCTTGAGTTCAATGCTGACCTCTTGGGCCTCGAAGCTGCCCAATTGATCACTGTAGGCTGTGAATGTACCGACGCCATGAATGGAAGAGTTACTGACCCCGTCGACAATACCGGTCAAATCGAAAGTGCCATCGCTGATTTGTACGATAGTGGAACCGTTTTGGATTTCAAAACTGAAGTTGCCCTCCATCCTTTTTGTTTGCCAGTCATATTTCATTAGAAGTGTGCCGCTCCTCGCACGTAAAGCGACACCGTCCGGGAATCGGCTGTAGGATGCGAGATTGCCGCCATTTGCAGCCAATGACAGTTCAATTATGGAACCGTCACCGGGAATGTTAGCGGGAATCCAGAAATCGATATATTGGCTAACACCTTCAAACGCCATGCAAGCCTGCAGAAAGAATCTGTCAGAGTACTTCACGATCGCGAACTTGCTATTTGCGACAAAGTTTTCGTTGTAATAGCTGACGTTAGCCGACATGGTGCCGGTGGTATTGTGGGGGGTTCCATTATTCATCGCAGTGCTCCTTGGCCTTGGGCCGATGTCGAGATTCACTATGAGCAGTGAAAGCACAGAGTACTCGCAATAAAAAAGCCCGATAACTATCAGAGTTGACAGGTCAACCAAACAACCCCGCCGCAATATTGATCGAAAACCCCAGAATCGCCGTATTGAACACAAATCCGATTAACGATTGCGCCAGCACGATCTTGCGCAAATCCCGCGTCGCCACGCCGACGTCGGCCGTCTGCACCGCCACGCCGATGGTGAACGAGAAGTACAGAAAGTCCCAGTAATTGGGCGTTGTCAGGCCCTCGGCAAAACGCAGCGCCGGTTCCTTGCCGTCCCAGGTGTAATACAACCTTGCATAGTGCACGCTGAAAATCACTCCGATCAGCAGCCACGATCCGATTACCGTCAACGCCGTGACGCCATAACGCAGCAGTTTGCCGGTGGTTTCCAGATCCCGGCTGCCGGCGAGTTCGAAAGTGATGGTGGCGAGGCTGGCCAGCGCCGCGATGCTCACCAGCAGCAACACCAGACCGGCGTTTTCATCTTCGACTTCGGCAATGCGTTTCACGTCCGGTGCCTTGGCCCGCATGGTGAGCCAGAGCATCAGCACCAGATACGTCCAGACCCCGGTGTTCCAGCCAATGAGGATTTTGCTGATGATCGAGTCGGCGGGGGCCAGAATGCCGACCGCGAGGCCGAATGTGGCCGCGGCGGACAGGCGTGGGTGGGTGCGGGCGAGCAGGGGCATGGGAACTCGATGGGCCTGGGTGTCTAAATACCTTAGCCCAGGTTGTGACCACAACGATAATCCCTTGTAGGAGCGAGGCTTGCCCGCGAAGAGGCCGTCACATTCAACATTGATGTCGACTGACGCACTGTCTTCGCGGGCAAGCCTCGCTCCTACAGGGGATGTGTTGTGGCTTAGATGTTTTTGTGGCGCTTGCGTACGAGTTTCATCACCACGACGAAGAAGACTGGGACAAATACCACTGCCAGGGTCGCGGTGATCATCCCGCCGATTACGCCGGTGCCAATGGCTTGCTGGCTCGCCGAGCTAGCCCCGGTGGCGATTGCCAGCGGTACCACGCCAAGGATGAATGCCAGCGACGTCATGACAATCGGCCGCAGGCGCAGGCGCGCGGCTTGCAGGGTGGCGTCGATCAGGTCGTGACCTTCGTCGTACAAGCTCTTGGCGAATTCAATGATCAGGATCGCGTTTTTCGCCGACAGACCGATAATGGTGACCAGCCCGACCTTGAAAAACACATCGTTGGGCATCCCGCGCAACGTCACGGCCAATACCGCACCGAGTACACCCAGCGGCACCACCAGCAATACCGAGGTCGGAATCGACCAACTCTCATACAGCGCCGCCAGGCACAGGAACACGATCAGCAGCGACAGCCCAAGCAGAATTGGAGCCTGACTGCCGGACAAACGCTCCTGCAACGATAACCCGGTCCATTCCTGACCCAACCCCGCCGGGCCTTGCGCCACCAGCCGTTCGATTTCCGCCATGGCTTCGCCGGTGCTGTAACCGGGCGCCGGTTCGCCGGAAATGCTGATGGCCGGGTAGCCGTTGTAACGGGTTAATTGCGCCGGGCCCTGGGTCCAGTTGGCCCGAACGAAAGCCGACAACGGCACCATCTTCTCGCCGTTGTTGCGTACATGAATCTTCAGCAGGTCGTCGACCTGACTGCGCTGATCGCCTTCAGCCTGGACCACCACTCGCTGCATCCGCCCCTGGTTGGGGAAGTCATTGATGTAGGCCGAACCTACGGCGGTGGACAGCACGTTACCGATATCGGCAAAGGAAATGCCCAAGGCGTTGGCTTGCTTGCGGTCCACTTCCAGTTGTACCTGCGGTGCTTCGGCGAGGGCGCTTTCGCGCACGTTCATCAGGACCGGGCTCTTCTCGGCGGCGGCCAGTAATTGGCTGCGCGCCTGCATCAGCGTGGCATGGCCCAGGCCGCCACGGTCTTGCAGGCGGAACTCGAAACCACTGGAAGTGCCGAGGCCATCGACCGGCGGCGGCAAGACCGCAAAGGCCATGGCATCCTTGATCTGACTGAGCGCGATGTTGGCGCGGTCGGCAATCGAGCTCGCCGAGTCGTCACTGCCCCGATCCGACCAGTCCTTGAGCGTGGTAAACGCCAGCGCGGCGTTCTGCCCGCTGCCGGAAAAGCTGAAACCGAGAATCACCGTGCTGTCGCCGACGCCTGATTCGGTGGCGTTGTGCGCTTCGATCTGCTCGACCACCTGCACCGTGCGATTCTTGCTCGCGCCGGGTGGCAGTTGAATGTCGGTGATGGTGTAACCCTGGTCTTCCACCGGCAGGAACGAGGAGGGCAGGCGAATGAAACACAGGCCCAGGCCGACCAGCAGCACACCGTAGATCAACAGATAACGACCGGTGCGTTTCAGCGCATAGGCGACCCAGCCATGATAACGCTCGGTCAGTTGTTCGAAGTGCCGGTTGAACCAGCCGAAGAAACCGCCCTTGGCGTGGTGTTCACCCTTGGCAATTGGCTTGAGCAGGGTTGCACACAGGGCCGGAGTCAAAGTCAGGGCGAGGAATGCCGAGAACAGAATCGACGTGGCCATGGAGAGCGAGAACTGCTGGTAAATCACCCCGACCGAGCCCTGCATGAACGCCATCGGAATGAACACCGCCACCAGCACCAGGGTTATACCGATGATCGCCCCGGTGATCTGCTTCATCGCCTTGCGCGTCGCGTCCTTGGGCGACAGGCCTTCGGTGGCCATGATCCGCTCGACGTTCTCCACCACCACAATCGCGTCATCCACCAGAATGCCGATGGCCAGCACCATGCCGAACATGGTCAGCACGTTGATCGAGAAGCCCAGCGCGAGCATGGTCGCGAAAGTGCCCATCAACGCCACCGGCACCACCAACGTCGGAATCAGCGTGTAGCGTATGTTTTGCAGGAACAGGAACATCACCGCAAACACCAGCACCATCGCCTCGAGGAGGGTGTAGACCACTTTGGTGATCGAGACTTTGACGAAAGGCGAGGTGTCATACGGAATCTTGTATTCCACCCCGGCCGGGAAGTAGCGCGCCAGTTCGTCCATCTTCGCCCGCACCAGCGTCGCGGTGTTCAGGGCATTGGCGCCTGGCGATAGTTGCACGCTGACGGCGGTCGACGGTTTGCCGTTCAGGCGCGTGGAGAACTGATATTCCTGGCTGCCGATCTCGACCCGCGCCACATCACCGATGCGCACGGTTGAACCGTCCGGATTGGCTTTGAGCACGATGTCGGCGAATTCCTCAGGTGTCGACAGCTGACCTTTGACCAGAATGGTCGCGGTGATTTCTTGGGTGGTGCGGGTCGGCAAGTCGCCGATGCTGCCCGCCGAAACCTGAGCATTCTGCGCAACGATGGCGGCGTTGACATCGGCCGGGGTCAGGTTGAACCCGATCAGCTTGCGCGGGTCGATCCAGATCCGCATCGCTCGTTCGGCACCGTACAACTGGGCCTTGCCGACGCCGTCCAGACGCTTGATCTCGTTCATCACGTTGCGCGCGAGGTAATCGCTGAGCGCCACGTCGTCGAGCTTGCCATCGCTGGAGGTGAGGGTGATCAGCAACAGGAAACCGGCGGAGACTTTCTCCACCTGCAAGCCTTGCTGAGTGACCGCTTGCGGCAAACGCGACTCGACCACTTTGAGGCGGTTTTGCACATCGACCTGCGCCATTTCCGGGTCAGTGCCCGGCTGGAACGTTGCGGTGATGGTCGCGCTGCCGAGGCTGCTCTGGGATTCGAAGTACAGCAGATGGTCGGCGCCGTTGAGCTCTTCCTCGATCAGGCTGACCACGCTTTCGTCCACGGTCTGCGCCGAGGCGCCGGGGTAGGTGGCATAGATTTCGACTTTTGGCGGCGCAACGTTCGGGTACTGCGCCACCGGCAACTGCACAATGGCCAGCGCACCGGCCAGCAGGATGAACAAGGCGATCACCCAGGCGAACACCGGACGGTCGATAAAGAACTGCGGCATAAAAAAGCGTCCTGCTTACTGACCAGAAACCTGGGCAAGGGGAAGAGGGGTGTCATCTACCTGGACTTTTTCACCGGGGCGCGCATGTTGCAGGCCTTCAGTGACGATGCGGTCGCCGGGTTTGAGGCCGTGGGTGACGATCCAGCGATCGTTCTGCACCGCGCCCAGTTCGACCGGTTGCTGGCCAACGCGCTGTTCGGCGTCGAGCACCAGCACTTGGGCGATGCCGGCACTGTCACGCTGGATAGCCCGTTGCGGCACGCTGATGCCTTGCTGGTTAAACGCTTGCTCCAGGCGCACGCGCACGAAGCTGCCCGGCAACAAGTCGAGGTCCGGGTTGGGGAACTCGCTGCGCAGGATGATCTGACCAGTGCCCGGGTCGACGGTGATGTCGGTGAACAGCAATTTGCCCGGCAGCGGGTAGAGGCTGCCGTCGTCCTGAATCAAGGTGGCTTTGGCCTGACCTTGGCCCACTTGCATTAATTGACCGGAACGGAACGCTCGGCGCAGATCGTTGAGTTCACGGGTCGATTGGGTCAGGTCGGCGTGGATCGGGTTCAACTGCTGAATCAATGCCAGCGGCGTAGTTTCGTTCTGCCCGACCAGCGCGCCTTCGGTCACGAGTGCGCGACCGATGCGCCCGGAAATCGGCGCGGTGACGGTGGCGTAACCCAGGTTCAGTTTCGCCCGCTCCACGGCAGCTTTGTTGGCGGCGACATCGGCGGCGGTCTGCCGGGCATTGGCCCGGGCGTTGTCGTAATCCTGACCGCTGATGGCATTGCCTTCGATCAACTGGGCGTAACGCTGTTCTTGCAATCTGGCCTGGAATGCATTGGCCTGGGCCTTTCGCAGCGCGGCTTCGGCGCTGTCCAGGTCAGCCTTGAACGGTGCGGGGTCGATGCGGAAGAGAACGTCGCCTTTTTTAACGTCGCTGCCTTCACGGAAGGCCTGCTGCAATACCACGCCGGCCACACGGGCGCGCACTTCGGCAATGCGGGGTGCGACAATCCGCCCGCTCAGTTCGCTGCTGATCGACAGCGGCCGGGCTTCGACGGTTTCAACCCGCACGGTGGCCAGCGGCGCCTGTTCTTCGGCGGTCGAGGACTGATCACAAGCACTCAGCATCAACGCCAGTGCAATCAGGCTGAGCCGGGCAAGCAGATTCTTTGACATGTAAACACCCCAATATTGACCCCCTTATCCTACGGGGGGCCGACGAGGGTAGCGGTGAAGCTTTGTAGGCGCTGTGTGAAATTGTGTAAGGGTTTTGCTCACGCGGGCGTGAGGGCGTATATCCTTGGCGGCCGCTTCGCGCTCGATCGCGGGCAAGCCTCGCTCCTACAGGATTTGTGCCGGACGCCAATCCGCCGACCAACCGCAACCCTGTAGGAACGAGGCTTGCCCGCGAAGAGGCCCTAATGGTCACCACAGCACTTTCTGGAAACACCCCATGCCCAACATCCTCCTGGTCGAAGACGACTCCGCGCTTTCGGAACTGATTGCCAGCTACCTGGAGCGCAACGGTTATTGCGTCAGCGTGATCAGCCGTGGCGATCATGTGCGCGAACGGGCGCGGCTCAATCCTCCGGACCTGGTGATTCTCGACCTGATGCTGCCGGGGCTCGACGGTTTGCAGGTCTGCCGCTTGCTGCGCGCCGATTCGGCGACTTTGCCGATCCTGATGCTCACCGCTCGCGACGACAGCCACGATCAAGTGTTGGGCCTGGAAATGGGGGCCGACGATTACGTCACCAAACCATGCGAACCACGCGTTTTGCTGGCCAGGGTACGCACGTTGCTGCGCCGAAGCAGCCTCAGTGAACCGATGACCGCCAACGACCGCATTCTGATGGGCAATCTGTGCATCGACCTGTCCGAGCGCACCGTGACCTGGCGCGAGCAACCGGTCGAACTGTCCAGCGGTGAATACAACTTGCTGGTGGTGCTGGCCCGGCATGCCGGCGAAGTACTGAGCCGCGACCAGATTCTGCAACGCTTGCGCGGTATCGAATTCAACGGCACCGACCGCTCGGTGGATGTCGCCATCTCCAAGCTGCGGCGCAAATTCGACGATCACGCTGGCGAGGCACGCAAGATCAAGACCGTGTGGGGCAAAGGCTACCTGTTCAGCCGCTCCGAGTGGGAATGCTGAGTCGATGTTCAGAATCCTGTTTCGCCTCTACCTGGTGACTATCGTCTCGTTCAGCGCGGCGATCTACCTGGTGCCGGACCTGGTGATCCAGGTGTTCCATGAGCGTTTTGTCACCTACAACCTCGATTATTCCCGAGGTTTGCAAACGCTGATCGTCAAGCAGTTTCGCGCGGTGCCTACTGAGCAGTGGCCGGCGCTGGCAGACGAAATGGACAAGGAATTCCAGCCGCTGAACATTGTGTTGGCCCGGAACAATGATGCCGAATTTACGCTGGATGAACGTGCGCGCTTGCAGCGCGGGGAAAACGTCGTGCGCATCGGTGATTGGGGCTGGCGTACCTTGGCCGTGGCACCGCTGAACGAGAAACTGGTCGTCAAGATGGTCGTGCCGCCGGACCCGACGGACGTCAGCTGGTTGTACTGGAGCATCAACGTGCTGATCGGCGCGACCATGCTTGCCTGTCTGTTGCTGTGGTTGCGCCCTCACTGGCGCGACCTGGAGCGCCTCAAAAGTACCGCCGAACGCTTTGGCAGGGGACACCTGAGCGAGCGCACACAGATTTCCCCCAGCTCCAACATCGGCAACCTGGCCAATGTTTTCGACACCATGGCCGGCGACATCGAAAACTTGCTCAACCAGCAACGCGATCTGCTCAACGCCGTGTCCCATGAGTTGCGCACGCCACTGACGCGGCTGGATTTCGGCCTGGCCCTGGCGCTGTCCGATGACTTGCCGGCCACCAGCCGCGAACGCCTGCAAGGCCTGGTCGCGCACATTCGAGAGCTGGATGAGCTGGTGCTGGAGTTGCTGTCTTACAGCCGTTTGCAAAACCCGGGGCAACTGCCGGAACAGGTCGATGTGTCGCTGGATGAGTTCATCGACAGCATTTTGGGCAGCGTCGACGAAGAACTTGAATCACCGCAAATCGTCATCGATGTGCTGCTCAACGGCCAGCTCGAACGCTTCTCACTGGACCCGCGCTTGACCGCGCGGGCGATCCAGAACCTGCTGCGCAACGCCATGCGGTACTGCGAAAAACGGATTCAGATCGGCGTGCAGGTGTGTCCCAAAGGCTGTGAGATCTGGGTGGATGACGATGGTATCGGCATTCCGGAAGAAGAGCGGGAGCGGATTTTCGAGCCGTTTTATCGGCTGGACCGCAGCCGGGACCGCGCCACTGGCGGGTTTGGTCTGGGGCTGGCGATCAGCCGCCGGGCGCTGGAAGCACAGAGCGGCACACTCACCGTGCAAGCTTCGCCGCTGGGGGGCGCGCGGTTTCGGCTTTGGTTGCCGACACTTGTTTGAATTCTTTCACCGTCCCCCTCGCCACAAGAATTACCAGTCTTGGTGAGCGTTCAGCTTCGGGCAAGCCTCGCTCCTACAGGGGAATGGTATCGGATACATAACGTGCGACCGACACATAACCCGTAGGAGCGAGGCTTGCCCGCGAAGAGACCGGTGCAGACACCACAGAACCCGGAACAGTCCCGCATTTGGCCGAACCGCAGCCTTACTGCCAGTACGGATGCCTTGTTATAGTTCGGGCCTCGTTTTCTACCCGGTAAAGGATCACTGCCATGCCTCAATACACCGCCTTCAGCGTCGAACTGGCCGATAACATCGCCCATGTGCAGATCAATCGTCCGGAAAAGATCAATTCGATGAACGCCGCGTTCTGGAGCGAGATCATCGAAATTTTCCGGTGGATCGACGACACCGATGAAGTCCGGGTGGTGGTGCTCGGCGGTGCCGGCAAGCATTTTTCTTCCGGGATCGACCTGATGATGCTCGCCGGCGTGGCCAACGAGTTGGGCAAGGATGTCGGGCGCAATGCACGTATCCTGCGGCGCACGGTCCTCAGGCTGCAAGCTTCGTTCAATGCCGTCGACAACTGCCGCAAGCCGGTGCTGGCGGCGATTCAGGGTTATTGCCTGGGCGGCGCCATCGACCTGATTTCAGCCTGCGACATGCGTTACGCGGCCCAGGATGCGCAATTTTCCATCAAGGAAATCGACCTCGGCATGGCGGCCGATGTAGGCACTTTGCAACGCTTGCCACGGATAATCGGTGACGGCATGCTGCGTGAACTGGCTTACACTGGTCGCACCTTTGGCGCCGACGAAGCGCGTTCCATCGGCTTGGTCAACCGCGTCTACAGCGACACCGTCAGCCTGCTTGAAGGTGTGATGGGCATTGCCCGCGAGATCGCCAGCAAGTCGCCGATTGCCGTCGCCGGCACCAAGGAAATGATCAGCTACATGCGTGACCATCGCATCGACGACGGCCTCGAATACGTCGCTACCTGGAACGCCGCCATGCTGCAATCCACCGATCTGCGCGTGGCCATGGCCGCCCATTTGAGCAAACAGAAACCCGAATTTCTGGATTGATTAACCATGATTTCACGCTGGACCACCGCAGTACTGGACACCGATCAACCCGGCGGCTGGGCCGTGGCGCGCAGCCCTGAAGGTTTTTTGTTCGATGACAATGGCGCGCTGTTTCCGCGCGAATGGCTCAAGCGCCAGGACCTGTCGATTCTCGGCGAGCATGGCATTGGTCTTCTGGATGGCGAACCGGTCTACTTGCTGGAGCTGCGTAGTCACAGCGACGTGCCAGGCTGTAACTGGAAAGGCTTGCGAGCGTTCATGCTCGAGGACGATCACACCGTCTACAAGGTGCTTGGCTACGCGGCGCAAATCGGTACATGGGCCCGTGAACACCGTTTTTGTGGCAATTGCGGGCAGGTGATGAACCAGGTGCCCCGTGAGCGAGCGATGTACTGTGAACCTTGTGATATTCGCCACTATCCGCGCATTTCACCGAGCATGATTGTGCTGGTGACCCGTGGCGACGAGGTTCTGCTGGCTCGCTCGCCGCGTTTTGTCACCGGGGTCTACAGCACGCTGGCGGGGTTTGCCGAGCCGGGTGAATCGGCCGAGGATTGCCTGATTCGCGAGGTCCGCGAAGAGGTGCAGATCGAGGTCAAGAACATCCAGTACATGGGCAGTCAGTGCTGGCCGTTCCCGCATTCGATGATGCTCGGTTTTCATGCCGAGTACGCCGGTGGCGAGATTGTCTGTCAGGAGGACGAGATCGAAGACGCCCAGTGGTTCAACGTGCATGAGCTGCCGCCGTTGCCGGCGTCGCGCTCGATTGCCCGTTACCTCATCGACGTCTATGTGGCGCGGCGCTTAGGCCACGCTGAACCAGTGCTGCCAGGCTAACCGGACGGTCAGGCCGAGCACCACGGTGATGAACACAGGGCGAATGAATTTCGCACCGCCGCTGATGGCGGTGCGCGCGCCGAAGAAGGCGCCGACCATCACCGACAGGCCCATGCTCAGGCCGATGATCCAGTCCACCTGCCCGGAAAAGATGAACACCGACAGCGCCGCGATGTTGCTGACGAAGTTCATGCTGCGTGCCACGCCGCTGGCCTTGACCAGGTCGATGGGGTAGAGCAGCAGGCTGCTGACGGTCCAGAACGCCCCCGTTCCCGGACCGGCCACACCGTCGTAGAAGCCGAGGCTGAAGCCCTGGCTCGACTGCCACTTCTTCTTGATCGGTGCGTCGCTGTCCAGTGGCGCCTTTGGTGTGCCGCCGAACAACAGGTACAGACCGCAGGCGAACACGATCACCGGCAGCATCTTGTTCAGCCATTCCGCCGGCAGGTAATGAGCGACCACGGCACCGGTGAGTGCGCCCACCAGCGTGCCGACAATGGCGTGCATCCATTGCCTTGGATGAAACAGCTTGCGCCGGTAGAAGGTGAAACTGGCGGTGGCCGAGCCGAAGGTCGAACTGAGTTTGTTGGTGCCCAGTACCAAGTGCGGCGGCAGGCCGGCGGTCAGCAGCGCCGGGGTGGTCAACAGACCGCCACCGCCAGCGATGGCATCGATAAAACCGGCAATGAAAGCGACGAGAGCCAGAACGGCCAGGGTAGTGAGGTCAACGCTGAGTTCGAAAGGCATGGAATCGGCTTATTCGGCAGGGCGCAGAAGATGGGCTGCGGGGAAGGCCGGTATCTTACCCATAAAGTTATCCTGATACAGCCGATCGTTCCCACGCCTTACGTGGGAATGCCGGTATGTGCGCTTCGGATGTGGCGCGGAGCGTCATGGGATGCATTCCCACGCGGAGCGTGGGAACGATCATCGAGGTGAGGTGAAGTTACAGACCCAGATCGGACAAGCCCGGGTGATCATCCGGTCGGCGACCCAGCGGCCAGTGGAACTTGCGGTCGCTTTCCTTGATCGGCATATCGTTGATGCAGGCGTAACGGTTGAACATCAAGCCGTTCTCGTCGAACTCCCAGTTCTCGTTACCGTAGGAACGGAACCAGTTGCCCGAATCGTCATGCCATTCGTAGGCATAACGCACGGCGATACGGTTGTCGCCATGGGCCCAAAGCTCCTTGATCAGCCGGTAGTCCAATTCCTTGGCCCATTTACGGGTCAGAAAGCTTTTGGCTTCTTCGCGGTTGTGAGCGAACTCGGCGCGATTACGCCATTGTGTGTCCAGGGTATAGGCCAGCGACACCCGTTCCGGGTCGCGGGAGTTCCAGCCATCTTCGGCCAAGCGAACTTTTTCGATGGCCGATTCCCGGGTAAAGGGTGGCAATGGCGGACGAACTTCGGCAGTAGACATATCAAGTCTCCCTATCAAATTAATGTTCCAGCAAGTTGTCGGCTTATTTAAAGTGTTACAGGTCCAATAACTTTCGCGCCATGCATTGCGCATTATCGGCGGCACTGTGATCACCCATCACAAGCGCTACGGTAATGGCACCGTCGATCAGGATCAGCAGCTGTCTGGCCAGCGTCTCCGGGTCTGTAGCGCCATGTTCGGTACAGAGCTCGCACAGGTAGTCGAGCAGTTTCTGTTTGTGGTCTTTGGCAACCAGGCGAACCGGGTCTTGGGCATCGCCGGTTTCGCCGCTGGTGTTAATGAAGGCGCAACCGCGAAAGCCTTCGGAATCGAACCAGGTCCTGAGCACGGTAAACAGGTTGAGCAGCCGCTCGGCCGGGGTTTTTGCCTTGCCGACTTCCGTTCGGTACCACTGCATCCAGCGCACATCACGGCGTTGCAGGGCCGCGACGGTAAGCTCCTCCTTGTTGGCGAAGTAGCGGTAAATACTTTTTCTGGAAACGCCGGCGGTTTTCACCAGAAGATCCATGCCAGTGGCCGCGATGCCACTTTTGTAGATCAACTTTTCGGTGACATCCAGAATGATGTCGCGTGTGTCGTTGCTAGTGATTTCGTTCATGTAGCGAACAGTAGAATGATCGTTCTCCTTGGTCAAGAAGTTATTTGTGGTGGTTGTCAGATTGTCTTCGCGGGCAAGCCTCGCTCCTACAGGGGAATGCAATCAACCGCAGAACGAGGCTTGCCCGCGAAGAGGCCATTACAGACAGTAACAAGACCCAAACCCATCCATGGTGTAAGCTCTCGGGTTCTTCGGATTCGACCCTTTGCGAGCCCTATGCCGTCGCTTTTCAAACGCTCTCTGCTGCCTAAACTGCGCAGTTTTCCGCTGACCGCCGATGCCGTCACCATCCTCTCCGGCGCTGCCGAATTCCGTCGTTGCCTGCTGGAGCAAATCGCTCAGGCAACCCGGCGCATCTATATCGTCGCGCTGTACCTGCAACAGGATGAGGCCGGGCAGGAAATTCTCGATGCCCTGCATGCCGCCAAACTGGCGCGCCCGGAACTGGACGTGGTGGTGGTCGTGGACTGGTTGCGCGCCCAGCGCGGTTTGATCGGTGCCGGCAAGCAGCCGGGCAACGCGGCCTGGTATCAGGAGATGACCCGGACCCACGAAAGCGTTGTGCCGGTGTACGGCGTACCGGTGCAGACTCGCGAGCTGTTCGGCGTGCTGCATTTGAAGGGCTTCGTGATCGATGATTGCGTGCTCTACAGCGGCGCGAGCCTGAACAATGTTTACCTGCATAAATTCGGCAAGTACCGCTTCGATCGTTATCACTTATTGCAGAATCAGGCGCTGGCCGATTCGATGCAGCACCTGATTCAGCACGGCCTGATCGCCTCCCAAGCGGTGCATCGCCTAGACCTGCCGAACCTGCCGACCACCCGCAGCTTGCGTCACGACATTGGCGATTTGCGCAGCCGTTTAAAGCATGCGGCATACGACACCACGGCAGGCAGCACGGTGAAGGGCGGTTTATCGGTCAGTCCATTGCTCGGTGTGGGCAAGAACAACCCGTTGAGTCGGGTGATTTGCGAGCTGATTGCCAGCACCCAGCATCAGCTGACCATCTGCACGCCGTACTTCAACCTGCCGCTGGCCGTAACCCGGGAAATCAACCGGGCGCTGGCGCGGGGGGTGAAGATCGACATCATCGTCGGCGACAAAACCGCCAACGATTTCTACATCCCGCCCAGCGAACCGTTCAAGGTGATCGCGGCGCTGCCCTACCTTTACGAAATCAGCCTGCGGCGCTTCGCCAAACGCCATCAGCGCAGCATCGACAGTGGCAGGCTGAACCTGCATTTGTGGAAAGATGATGACAACACCTATCACCTGAAGGGCATGTGGATCGATCAGCGCTACACCTTGCTGACCGGCAACAACCTCAACCCGCGTGCATTCCGTCTCGACCTGGAAAACGCGTTGCTGATCGATGATCCGAAAGGCGAATTACTGGCGCCGCGTGACAAAGAGCTGGCGGAGATTTTCCTGCACACCCGCCGCATCGAGCGGTATCAGGATCTGGAAACGCTGCCGGATTATCCGGCGGGGGTGGCCAAGTTTCTCAAGCGTGTGAGCCGGGTACGGATCGAGCGGTTGTTGTATCGGATTTTGTAGGTCCCCGCACGGCGAGGCAGGTGTGGTGCCTGTGCGTTAATATGCTCACCACTCAAACAACAAGGCTCGCCTCGGTCAATGTCGGAAAAAGACACCATCGCCGTTCAACTGGTGCGTGAAGCGCTGTTGCAAAGTTGCGCCCCGGGCGCTGCCACCGCAGAGGTGTTGAATAAGGTCGGCATCGATCCTGCGCTGCTGCAAACCAGCGACGCCCGTGTTCCGGCCACTGCTTATGCACGGCTGTGGCGCTTGCTGGCCCGGCGCGGGGACGATGAATTCTTTGGCATGGACCCGCGCAAACTCAAGTCCGGCAGTCTGGAGTTTCTGTGTCGCTGCTCCATGGCTCAGCCGACCCTGTCCGCCGCGCTGACCTCGGGCTTGAGCTTTCTGTCGTTGATGCTCGAGCGCTTGCCCGCGCAATTGGTGCGCCAGCAAAGCCTGGCGGAAATCGTCCTGCTGGAGGACGACGAAGACCCGCGCCGTGCCTTCACCTACTTCACTTACTGGATGATCGTACACGGCGTGGCCTGCTGGCTGGCGGGGCGGCGGATACCGATCCTGGCCATCGAGTTGCGCTGCCCGGCGCCGGATTTTTGCGATGACTATCGGGTGATGTTCTCCGAGAACCTGCGGTTCGACCGGCCGCGCACGCGGATGATTTTCTCGGCTGACTGCCTGGATTTGCCGATCAAGCGCAGCCCTGAAGAACTGAAGCGATTCCTCGCTCATGCGCCAGCGAATATCCTGGTCAAGTACCGCGATCCCGAGAGCCTGGCCAGCCGAATCAAATACAATTTGCGGCAATTGCCCGCCGAGCACTGGCCGGAAACCGAGGCGCTGGCGCAGCGATTGTGCATGTCCGCCTCGACCCTGCGCCGCCGCCTGGCCGAAGAGGGCCAGACTTATCAAGGGCTCAAAGACAGTGTGCGCAAGGAGCTGGCGATCGTCTGGCTGGCCGAGCCTGCCATCAGCTTCGCCGAAATCGCCACCCGTTTGGGGTTTGCCGACACCAGCTCGTTCTACAAGGCCTTTCGCAAGTGGTCGGGGTCCAATCCTGGGCATTATCGGAGTTTGATTCTTAACGAATCCACTTGACGGAATTCGCTCCCGTAGGAGCTGCCGAAGGCTGCGATCTTTTGATCTTGATTTTGTGCGGCTCTCGATACAGCCAGAAGATCAAAATCAAAAGATCGCAGCCTTCGGCAGCTCCTACAGGGATCACCTACAGGCGCCACATCCCTTGAACCTTGGCCAAACCAGTCACCCAACTTGATAGCTTTGACCATTGTCCCGCGCCCCGCGCAGAGCGAGTATTTCCCTGTTGTTTACGGTTCCCCCAACCTAATAAAAACACACAGGGATTCTGGCAATGCGCGATTACTTGTCTGCTACGTCACAGTTCAATTATCAGCACACCGTCGATGCCGCGCTCTCCGGGTCGTTAAGCGCGCTCAATGCCTGCGTCGAGTGTTGCGACCGGCATGCCTTGCCGGGACGCATCGCGTTGTTCTGGGAAGGTCGCGATGGCAGCAGCGCGACTTACACGTTCAGTGACTTGCAGGACAAAGCTGCGCGGTTTGCCAATTTCCTGCTGGCCCAAGGCGTGAAGAAGGGCGATAAAGTCGCCGGCCTCCTGCCCCGCAACATTGAATTACTGATCACCGTGTTCGCCACCTGGCGCATCGGCGCGGTCTATCAGCCGCTGTTTACCGCCTTCGGCCCGAAAGCCATCGAACATCGCCTCAACAGCTCTGGCGCCGCAGTCGTGGTAACCGATGCCGTCAATCGCCCGAAGCTCGCTGAAGTCGCCGACTGCCCGACCATCGTCACGGTTGGCGGCCCGAAAGGCCAAGGTATTGTTCGGGGTGATTTCAGTTTCTGGGCCGAACTGGCCAACTACTCAAGCGTCTGCGAACCGGTATTGCTGACCGGCGAAGACCCGTTCCTGCTGATGTTCACCTCGGGCACCACCGGGCCGTCGAAAGCGCTGTCGGTGCCGCTCAAGGCGATCGTCGCGTTCCAGAGTTACACCCGTGACGCGGTGGACCTGCGCCCCGAAGACGCGTTCTGGAACGTCGCCGATCCGGGCTGGGCCTACGGCATCTATTTCGGCGTCACCGGGCCGATGGCGATGGGGCACCCGATTACCTTTTACGATGGCCCGTTCACCCTCGAAAGCACCTGCCGGGTGATCAACAAATACGGGATCACCAACCTCACCGGTTCGCCGACGGCCTATCGCTTGCTGATTGCCGGTGGCGATGAATTCTCTCGCTCGATCAAGGGCAAGTTGCGCATCGTCAGCAGCGCCGGCGAACCGCTGAACCCGGAAGTGATTCGCTGGTTCGCCGATAACCTCGGTGTGGTGATCCACGACCATTACGGCCAGACCGAATTGGGCATGGTTCTGTGCAATCACCATGGCCTCGAGCATCCGGTACACGTCGGCGCTGCCGGTTTCGCCTCGCCGGGCCATCGCGTGGTAGTGCTCGACGACGAATACAAAGAATTGGGCGTCGGTCAGCCAGGCATTCTGGCCATCGACCGGACCCAGTCGCCGATGTGCTGGTTTGGCGGTTACGAAGGCGTGCCAACCAAAGCCTTTGTCGGTAACTATTACCTGAGCGGCGACACCGTCGAATGGAATCCTGACGGCAGCATCAGCTTCGTCGGCCGCAGCGACGACGTGATCACCACCTCCGGCTACCGCGTCGGCCCGTTCGACGTGGAAAGCGCGTTGGTCGAACACCCGGCGGTGGTCGAAGCGGCGGTGGTCGGCAAGCCCGATCCGGAGCGCACTGAGCTGGTGAAAGCCTTCGTCGTGCTCAGCCCGCATTACCGTGGCGAACCTGCACTGGCCGAAGAGCTGCGCCAACACGTGCGCAAGCGTCTGGCGGCGCACGCGTACCCCCGTGAAATCGAATTTGTCAGCGAGTTGCCGAAAACCCCAAGCGGCAAATTGCAGCGCTTTATCTTGCGCAACCAGGAAATCGCCAAGGCTCAAGAGGCCGCCGCGAAGAACGTTTCAGCTTGAACCCAAGGAAACAATGATGCAGATCGAAAACAAGGTTTTCCTCGTCACCGGCGGTGCATCCGGCCTCGGGGCCGCCACCGCTGAAATGCTGATCGCCGCCGGCGCCAAGGTAATGCTGGTGGACATGAACGCCGAAGCCGTCGCGGCGCAGGCTGCACGACTGGGCGCGCAAAGCGTGGTGGCCGACATCAGCAATGAAGCGGCTGCGCAAGCGGCGGTGCAGGCGACGGTCAAAGCGTTTGGTGGCCTCAATGGGCTGGTCAATTGCGCCGGTATCGTGCGTGGCGAGAAAATCCTCGGCAAGAACGGTCCGCATGCACTGGACAGTTTCAGCCAGGTGATCAACGTCAACCTGATCGGCAGTTTCAACATGCTGCGTCTGGCGGCGGCGGCGATTGCCGACACCGAAGCCGATGAAGATGGCGAGCGTGGTGTGATCATCAACACCGCCTCGGCGGCGGCCTTCGACGGCCAGATCGGTCAGGCCGCGTATTCGGCTTCGAAAGGTGCGATCGTCAGCCTGACCTTGCCCGCCGCCCGTGAACTGGCGCGCTTCGGCATCCGCGTGATGACCATCGCTCCCGGCATTTTCGAAACGCCGATGATGGCCGGCATGACCCCGGAAGTTCGCCAGTCTCTGGCCGCAGGTGTGCCATTCCCGCCGCGTCTGGGCAAGCCGGGCGAGTACGCCGCGCTGGTCAGGCATATCATAGAAAACAGCATGCTCAACGGCGAGGTGATCCGTCTCGACGGTGCCTTGCGCATGGCCGCCAAATAAGGAGGATTTGTCATGACACTTTCCAACGACCCGATTGTTATTGTCAGCGCCGTCCGTACCCCGATGGGCGGTTTTCAGGGCGAATTGAAGAGCCTGACCGCACCGCAGTTGGGTGCCGCAGCGATTCGTGCGGCCGTCGAACGCGCCGGTATCGCCCCTGAAGCCGTAGAAGAAGTGCTGTTCGGCTGCGTGCTCTCCGCCGGCCTCGGCCAGGCGCCAGCGCGGCAAGCGGCGCTGGGTGCCGGGCTGGATAAATCGACCCGTTGCACGACACTGAACAAGATGTGCGGCTCGGGCATGGAAGCCACGATTCTGGCTCACGACAAGCTGATCGCCGGAAGTGCCGATGTGGTCGTCGCCGGGGGCATGGAAAGCATGTCCAACGCGCCATACCTGCTGGACCGCGCCCGCAGCGGTTACCGCATGGGCCATGGCCGGGTACTCGATCACATGTTCCTCGACGGCCTCGAAGACGCGTACGACAAGGGGCGCCTGATGGGCACCTTCGCCGAGGATTGCGCTGAAACCAATGGCTTTACCCGCGAAGCTCAGGACGCGTTTGCCGTCGCTTCGACCACCCGCGCTCAACAGGCGATCAAGGACGGCAGTTTCACCGCCGAGATCGTGCCGCTTACCGTGACCGTCGGCAAAGAGCAGGTGCTGATCAGCCACGACGAACAACCGCCAAAAGCCAAACTGGACAAGATCGCCTCGCTGAAACCGGCGTTCCGCGACGGTGGCACCGTGACCGCGGCGAACTCCAGTTCGATTTCCGACGGCGCGGCGGCATTGGTGTTGATGCGCCGTTCAGAAGCCGAGAAACAAGGCCTGAAACCGCTGGCCGTGATTCACGGTCATGCCGCGTTTGCCGACACACCGGGGCTGTTCCCGGTGGCACCGGTGGGCGCGATCAATAAGCTGATGAAGAAAACCGGCTGGTCTCTGGACGAAGTCGAATTGTTTGAAGTCAATGAAGCCTTCGCTGTGGTCAGCCTGGTGACCATGACCAGGCTGGAAATCCCCCACGAGAAGATCAACGTCCACGGCGGTGCCTGCGCGTTGGGTCACCCGATTGGTGCATCCGGTGCGCGGATCCTCGTGACTTTGCTCTCGGCCTTGCGCCAGAAAGGTTTGAAACGCGGTGTTGCAGCGATCTGCATCGGCGGCGGCGAAGCCACGGCCATGGCTGTGGAATGCCTGTATTAAGGGCTGACGCCAATCCTTGTGGGAGCGGGCTTGCCCGCGATGACGGTTTTACAGGCGCCAAGGATGTTGCCTGACAGATCGCTATCGCGGGCAAGCCCGCTCCCACAGGTCCTGTGTTTCAACTGACAGGCATTTTGTACGAAGGCAAATTTTTAAGGACTTGGCATGATTCCCAATGACGAACAACTTCAGATCAGCGACGCGGCCCGGCAGTTTGCCCAGGAACGGCTGAAACCGTTCGCCGCCGAATGGGACCGCGAACACCGCTTCCCCAAGGAGGCCATCGGCGAGATGGCCGACCTGGGCTTCTTCGGCATGCTGGTGCCGGAGCAGTGGGGCGGTTGCGACACCGGTTACCTGGCGTACGCCATGGCGCTGGAAGAAATTGCTGCGGGTGATGGCGCCTGCTCGACCATCATGAGCGTGCACAACTCGGTGGGTTGCGTGCCGATCCTCAAGTTCGGCAACGACGAGCAGAAAGAGCGCTTCCTCAAGCCACTGGCCAGCGGCGCGATGCTCGGTGCGTTTGCCCTGACCGAACCGCAAGCCGGTTCTGATGCCAGCAGCTTGAAAACCCGGGCTCGGCTGGACGGCGATCACTACGTGCTCAACGGCTGCAAGCAGTTCATCACTTCCGGGCAAAACGCCGGGGTGGTGATTGTGTTTGCAGTGACTGACCCGAGTGCCGGCAAGCGCGGCATCACGGCGCTGATCGTGCCGACCGATTCACCGGGTTATAAAGTCGCGCGAGTCGAAGACAAGCTCGGTCAGCACGCCTCAGACACCTGCCAGATCCTCTTCGAGGGTGTGAAAGTCCCGGTGGCCAATCGACTGGGCGAGGAGGGCGAAGGCTACAAGATCGCCCTGGCCAACCTCGAAGGCGGTCGTGTCGGCATCGCCTCGCAATCGGTGGGCATGGCCCGCGCCGCATTTGAAGCGGCCCGCGACTATGCTCGTGAACGCGAGAGCTTCGGCAAGCCGATCATCGAACACCAGGCGGTGGCCTTCCGGTTAGCGGACATGGCCACCCAGATCGCCGTCGCCCGGCAGATGGTGCATTACGCGGCGGCGTTGCGCGACAGCGGTAAACCGGCGCTGGTCGAAGCGTCCATGGCCAAGCTGTTCGCTTCGGAAATGGCCGAGAAGGTTTGCTCGTCGGCGTTGCAAACCCTTGGCGGTTACGGTTACCTGAACGACTTCCCGCTGGAGCGGATCTACCGCGACGTGCGGGTATGCCAGATCTATGAAGGCACCAGCGATATTCAGCGCATGGTCATTTCGCGCAATCTTTGAGAAGGAGTCCACCTATGAGCTACGAAACGATTTTGCTGGAAACCCACGGCCGCGTCGGCCTGATTACCCTCAACCGTCCGCAAGCCTTGAATGCGTTGAATGCGCAAATTGTCAGCGAACTGAACCACGCCCTTGATGGGATGGAAGCCGATTCGAACATCGGTTGCATCGTGCTGACCGGCTCGAAAAAAGCCTTCGCCGCCGGTGCCGACATCAAGGAAATGGCGGAGCTTACGTATCCGCAGATCTACCTCGATGACCTGTTCAGCGACAGCGATCGCGTGGCCAACCGCCGCAAGCCGATCATCGCTGCGGTCAGCGGTTTCGCTTTGGGCGGTGGTTGTGAACTGGCGTTGATGTGCGACTTCATCCTGGCGGGCGACAACGCCAAGTTCGGTCAGCCGGAAATCAACCTCGGCGTGTTGCCGGGCATGGGCGGCACCCAGCGCCTGACCCGTGCGGTGGGCAAGGCCAAGGCCATGGAAATGTGCCTGAGCGGTCGTTTGATCGATGCGGTGGAAGCGGAACGTTGCGGCATTGTTGCGCGCATCGTGCCGGCGGACGAGTTATTGGAAGAAGCGCTGAAAGTCGCGGCACTGATTGCCAGGAAGTCGCTGCCGATTGCGATGATGGTCAAGGAAAGCGTCAATCGCGCCTTTGAAGTCAGCCTGTCGGAAGGCGTGCGCTTTGAGCGCCGGGTGTTCCATGCGGCGTTTGCCACGCAGGATCAGAAGGAAGGGATGGCGGCGTTTATTGCCAAGCGTGAGGCCGAGTTTCAAGGCAAGTAATACAACGTTCTGATTGACGCCATCGCGAGCAGGCTCGCTCCCACAAGGGATCTCATGAACACTGGAGATCCACTGTGGGAGCGAGCCTGCTCGCGATGCTTTCACCGATCATTCCCACGCTCTGCGTGGGAACGATCTTCTTAGACCAGGTAGTGCTTGAGTTCCCGGGCAATCACCATCCGCTGTATCTCGCTCGACCCTTCATAAATCTGCGTGATCCGCGCATCCCGGTAGTAACGCTCCACCGGGTAGTCTTCCAGGTAGCCATACCCGCCATGAATCTGTATCGCCGAGGAGCAAACCTTCTCGGCCATTTCCGAGGCAAACAGCTTGGCCTGTGAAGCCTCCGACAGACACGGTTTGCCAGCACTGCGCAACCGTGCGGCATGCAGGATCAGCAAGCGCGCCGCGTTCAAGCGGGTGTGCATGTCGGCCAGCATGTTGGCGATGCTTTGGTGCTCGATGATCGGCTTGTCGAACTGCACCCGATCCCGCGCATAAACCAGCGCCGCTTCGAACGCTGCCCGGGCGATGCCCAAGGCTTGCGCGGCGATGCCGATGCGGCCGCCTTCGAGGTTGGAGAGGGCGATGGCCAGGCCTTTGCCACGTTCGCCCAGCAAATTAGCTTGGGGAACCGTGCAATTGTTCAGGGTCACGGCGCAGGTGTCGGAAGCGCGGATGCCCATCTTGTGTTCACTGCGATCGACAATGAAACCCGCGGTTTCGGTCGGCACAAGAAACGCCGAAATGCCGCGCTTGCCCAGCTCCGGATCGGTCACGGCAAACACAATCGCCAGTTTCGCCCGTTTGCCGTTGCTGACGAATTGCTTGGCGCCGTTGATCACCCACTGGCCGTCGCGCAATTCGGCGCGGGTACGCAGGTTATGCGCCTCGGACCCGGCCTGGGGTTCGGTAAGGCAGAAGCAGCCGATGGCCTGGCCGCTGGCGAGATCCGGCAGCCATTGCTGTTTTTGCTCTTCGGTGCCGTAGTTGAGCACCGGCCCGCAGCCCACGGAATTGTGGATGCTCATCAGCGCGCCGGTGGCGCCGTCACCGGCGGAAATCTCTTCCACCGCCAAGGCGTAGGCGACGTAGTCGACATAAGTACCGCCCCATTCCTCGGGCACCACCATGCCCAGCAGACCCAGTTCACCCATCTTCGCCACCAGACCGTCATCGATCCAGCCGGCCTTTTCCCAGGCTTGTGCGTGGGGCGCGATTTCGCCGCGGGCAAAATCCCGGGCCATGTCGCGGATCATGACTTGCTCTTCGCTCAATTCGATATCGTGCATGGCTCAGCTCCAGCTTGGGTCGAACCCGGTGAAAAAACTCGCCACGTGCCCGGCGTCCAGCGCCTGCAGAGTCGGCGGATTCCAGCGCGGGTTCTTGTCTTTATCGATCAACAAGGCGCGCACGCCTTCAATCAGATCGCCGCGTTCGAACCACTGGCGATCCAGATGCAACTCGAGGGCGAAGCACTGTTCCAGGCTCAACTGCCGACCCCGTCGCAGCATTTCCAAAGTCACGCCCATGGCCAGCGGCGAACGGCTTTCGAGCAGGTCGGCGGTGGCCGTGGCCCACTCATGAGTGTCGGCGACGGTCACTGCACGCAGTTGTTCCACCATACTCGGCACATCGGGCAGGGCGAAGAAGTGATCGATGGCCGGCCGCAACGCCGCCAGGGGCGCTACCGGTAATTGCTGCACGGCGAGTTTGGCCAGCACGCCTTGCAGGTCCTTGAGTGGCGTGTCGTGCCATTGGAGGTGATCAAGTTGCTCGTCCAGCGCGCTCAGGCTGGCGCTTTCCAGATACCAGTCGGCCAGGCCGCAATAGAGCGCATCGGCGGCACGAATCTGCACGCCGCTGACCCCCAGATAAATGCCCAGCTCACCGGGGATGCGCGGCAGGAAGTAGCTGCCGCCAACGTCCGGGAAATAACCGATGGCCACTTCCGGCATCGCCAGGCGACTGCGTTCGGTGACCACCCGCAAATCGGCGCCTTGCACCAGGCCCATGCCACCGCCCAGCACAAAGCCGTCCATCAAGGCCAGGACCGGTTTGCGATAGTGATGGAGGGCAAGGTCGAGGGCGTACTCTTCGACGAAGAAGTCCTCGTGCAGGGTATCGCCGTTTTTGAAACTGTCGTACAGCGAACGAATATCGCCGCCGGCACAGAAAGCTTTCTCACCTGCGCCGCGCAACACCACTGCGTTTACCTGCGGATCTTCGGCCCATGCATCCAGGTGCTGTTGCAGGCTGCGAACCATGTCCAGGGTAATGGCGTTGAGGCCGGCGGGGCGATTGAGGGTGAGGTGACCGATGTGATTGCGAACCTCGGCCAACACCTCGTTTTGCGTGGCATCCATGGACTGTGTGGTCGGGGATGAAACTTGAGCAGTCATCACTAACTCCCTGCTTTTATTGTTCTTTATAGAGGCTCGCGCGCGAGCGATGCTGGATCGTATCAGTGCAAATTTGTGATGTACAACCGGGATACGTGCAGGTGCTGTTTGCATTTTTGTGATGTCGGGCGCGAATGTATTCCTCAAAACGCACAGGTACGGGCGCTCACGACCGATTCGGCTGTGAAAACCACCTTATCAGCGTAATAGGGGGGTCTGCATCGGTCCTAACGACACCTGCCGCCGAGCTTCTGTTGGCATTCTGGACGCGGGTTTGAAACCTTGTGTCGAGGGGTTTCGGCCAGGTGCCGGTCTGTAACAAGCACCTTGTGCAAAACAATAAGAACGCTGTTGCGGTGTGAACCGCATCGACTCTCTGTTCCTGCCCATAAAGGTGGCCTGGTTAGCCCGGCCGCGATAATTCCAAATAAATCGGGATTCAAGAAGATGAAGACTAGATGGCTGAGCGTATCGCTACTGGCATTGCTGTGCTGTTCCACGGTTGCCAGCGCCAAGGAGTGGAAAGAGCTGCGATTCGGCGTCAACCCCAGTTACCCGCCTTTTGAATCCACCACCGCCGATGGCGGCGTGCAGGGGTTTGGCGTGGACTTGGGCAATGCAATCTGTGCCGAGCTTAAGTTGAAGTGCGTGTGGATCAGTAATGACTTCGATGGGTTGATCCCAGCCCTGAAGGCAGGAAAGTTCGACGCCATCGAGTCCTCGATGACCGTCACCGATGCGCGCAAAAAACAAATCGACTTTACCAATCGCCTGTATGCCGGGCCGACCGCCATCGTCACCCGCAAGGACTCCGGCCTGTTGCCCACAGCCGAATCGCTGCGAGGCAAGACCATCGGTTACATGCAGGGCACCATCCAGGAAACCTACGCCAAGGCCAAATTGGGACCGGGCGGGGTGAAATTGCGCGCTTATCAGAACCAGGACCAGGTTTACGCCGACCTGGTTTTCGGGCGTCTCGATGCGTCGATCCAGGACAAGCTGCAAGCGCAGATGAGCTTTCTGATGTCTCCCCAAGGGGCGGATTTCCAGAACAGCGAAGGCATCAGCGACCCGTTGGTGCCTTCGGAAATCGCCATCGGCATCCGCAAGGACAACGAAGAGCTCAAAGGCATGCTCAATGCCGCCATCAAGGCCCTGCATGAAAAGGGCATCTACGCACAGATCCAGCAGAAGCATTTCGGCGATCTGGACCTCTACAACAACTGATCCTCGCGCCCCGAGCGCTGCGCCCTGACAACAGGCGCAGCGCTTGCAAACGGGCGCCTCAAGACAGGTGACTGGCGTGAATTCCTTTCTGAATCTGATCGGGGTCGATCTTTCGTCCCTGCAAGGCTATGGCCCTTTGTTGCTGCATGGCACCTGGGTCACTCTCAAATTATCGGCGCTGTCGCTGCTGGTGAGCATGGCCTTGGGGCTGCTCGGCGCGGCGGCCAAGCTGTCGCCGCTGAAACTGTTGAACCTGCCCGCGACCTTCTACACGACCCTGATTCGCGGGGTGCCTGACCTGGTGCTGATGCTGCTGATTTTCTACAGCTTGCAGGGCTGGCTGAGCAGCCTGACCGAAGCGATGAACTGGCCTTACATGGAAATCGATCCGTTTGTGGCCGGGGTCATCACTCTGGGCTTCATCTACGGCGCGTATTTCACCGAGACTTTTCGCGGGGCAATCATGAGCGTGCCGCGCGGCCAGCAGGAAGCCGCCGCGTGCTTTGGTCTGAACCGCTGGCAGCGGTTTCGCTTCGTGGTGTTCCCGCAAATGATGCGGTTCGCCTTGCCGAGCCTGGGCAACAACTGGCTGGTATTGCTCAAGGCCACGGCGCTGGTGTCGATCATCGGTTTGTCGGACCTGGTCAAAGTCGCGCAGGAAGCCGGTAAAAGTACCTTCAACATGCTCGATTTCCTGCTGCTGGCGGGGGCGCTGTACCTGCTGATCACCAGCGCGTCGAACTACGTCTTGCGAGTGCTCGAGCGGCGTTATAACCAGGGCGTTCGGGGGATGGCGCGATGATCGAGTTGATTGCCGAATACTGGAAACCCTTTCTGTTCAGCGACGGCTACAGCCTCACCGGCTTGGCAATGACCTTGTGGCTGCTGGTGGCGAGCATCGTGATGGGGTTCTTCCTGTCGTTGCCAATGGCGATTATGCGCACTTCGCGCTGGGGCCTGCTGCGCTGGCCGGTCCAGCTGTTCACGTATGTGTTTCGCGGCACACCGCTGTATATCCAGTTGCTGATTTGCTACAGCGGGATCTACGGCATCGCCGTGGTCCGCTCGCAACCGTTGCTCGAAGCGTTCTTTCGCGATGCGATGAACTGCACCTTGCTGGCGTTCACGCTCAACACCTGTGCCTACACCGTGGAAATCTTCGCCGGGGCGATCCGCAGCATTCCTTACGGGGAGATCGAAGCGGCCCATGCCTATGGCTTGAGCGGCTGGCGCCTGTACTTGCGGCTGATCCTGCCTTCGGCATTGCGCCGGGCGCTGCCGTATTACAGCAACGAAGTGATCCTGATGTTGCATGCCACGTCGGTGGCGTTCACCGCGACCATTCCCGACATTCTAAAAGTCGCCCGGGACGCCAATGCCGCGACCTTCATGACGTTTCAGGCCTTCGGTATTGCCGGCCTGCTGTACCTCGCACTGTCATTCGGCCTGGTCGGTGCGTTTCGTCTGGCGGAGAAGCGCTGGTTGAGCTTCCTCGGGCCGGCGCACTAATTCCTCTTTTCATCCAGAGCAGCGCCCAAGCACGCGCTGCTGGAGACTTACGCATGTACAAACTCACGGTTGAAAATCTGTATAAACGTTTTGGTGACAATGAAGTGCTCAAGGGCGTCTCGTTGAACGCACGGGCTGGCGATGTAGTGAGCATGATCGGTGCCAGCGGTTCGGGTAAAAGCACCATGCTGCGTTGCATCAATTTTCTGGAGCGGGCGGACGAAGGCGCGATTGTGCTGGACGGTGAGCGAGTCATCACTCGCCCAGGCGCAGGCGGCATGCGAGTCGCCAACCCGGCGCAGTTGCAGCGCTTGCGCACACGCCTGGCGATGGTGTTCCAGCATTTCAATCTGTGGAGCCATCTGACCGTGCTGGAAAACATCATACTGGCGCCGTGTCGGGTGCTGGGTGTCAGCCGCAAGGCCGCCGAAGAGAGCGCGCGGGCGTATCTGGACAAGGTCGGTTTGCCACAACGGGTGGCCGATCAATACCCGGCGTTTCTGTCCGGCGGGCAACAACAGCGCGTGGCGATTGCCCGGGCGTTGGCCGTGGAACCGGAGATTCTGTTGTTCGACGAGCCGACCTCGGCCCTCGATCCGGAACTGGTGGGCGAGGTGTTGAAGGTGATTCAGGCGCTGGCCGAAGAAGGCCGGACCATGTTGATGGTGACCCATGAAATGGGCTTTGCCCGGCAAGTCTCCAGCCAGGTGCTGTTCCTGCATCAGGGGCGGGTCGAAGAGCAAGGTGATGCAACCATCCTCGACCAGCCAAAGAGTGAACGTTTACAGCAATTCCTATCGGGTCGTTTGAAGTGAGGCAAGACGTACATGGCGGATATCCGCGATCTGTCGATCGTGCTTGATCGTATCGATCAGGCAATTATCGAAGTGCTGCGCCACGAAGGGCGCATTACTTATCAAAAGCTTTCCGAGCGCGTACACCTCACGCCCAGGCCGTGCCTGGAGCGGGTGCGCAAACTCGAACAGCTCGGGGTTATCCGTGGTTACGGGGCTATTCTGGACGAAAAGAAACTGACGCCGGGCCTGTCGCTGCTGGTGTTGGTTGCACTGTCGAACCAAAGCGGGCGGGCAGCGCAAAAAGCTTTTGAGGCCAAGGTTCGTGGCTGTCCAGAGGTGCTGGAATGCCGTTTGATCAGCGGTGCGTTCGACTACAGCCTGCGCATGCGTTGCCGGGACATGGAGCATTATCGGGTGCTGACCGAAGTCTGGTTTGACGACCCGGAGTTGCACATCGACAAACTGGTCAGCCATCCGGAATTGGCGATGGTCAAGACCACCATGGGATAACCGCTGCTTCGTAGCAGCTGCCGAGCCCGCGAGGCTGCGTTCGAGGATGAAGTCCTCGTCAATCCGTGTACGCGATTTGTCTGACCCACCGCGTTGCATGGTTTGACGACGGCTGCGCCGCCGAACGCAGCCTCGCGGGCTCGGCAGCTGCTACAGGCCCTCGCCGAATCGGCTGGGCCAACCACTTTTTTCAGCCATTTTCATCACCATCAAAGCCCTTATCAACCGGGTTTTTCCGCCGCCGAAACAGACAATGAGCACCTCTCAACCCTCATTGAATCTGTGCCCATGCAAACCACCAATACCGTTTTGATGATTCGCCCGACACGTTTCTCGTTCAATCAGGACACGGCGGCAAACAACCGTTTCCAGCGCCCGGCCGATGTGTCCGAGGACGTGCAGCTCAAGGCCTTGCAAGAGTTCGATGGCTACGTCGCCGCGCTGCGCAGCCACGGCGTCGAAGTGCTGGTGCATAACGACCTCGAAGCCCCGCACACCCCCGATTCGATCTTTCCCAACAACTGGTGGAGCAGCCATCCTGACGGCACGTTGGTGCTGTACCCGATGCAAGGCCATAACCGGCGCCTGGAGCGCGATAAAGGGGTGCTCGACTGGCTGCGGGACGAGTACCACGTCGAGCAGTTGCTGGACCTTTCCAGCCTCGAACAGCAGGAAGTGTTCCTCGAAGGCACCGGCAGCATGGTGCTGGATCGACAGCAGCGGGTTTGTTACGCCGGCTATTCCACACGCACCCACGCTAGGGCGCTGGACCAACTGGTCGATCATTTGGGTTACGAGCTGTGCGCCTTCAACGCAGTGGACCGTCAGGGCGTGGCGATCTATCACACCAACGTGATGATGAGTGTCGGCACGCGGCTGGCGATTGCGTGCCTGGCCTCCGTCACCCATCCGGGCGAACGTCTGGCCCTGCGTAAACGTCTGGAAGATAGCGGTAAAGAAGTGATCGCGCTGGACTGGGCGCAGCTGGAATCGTTCGCCGGCAACATGCTGGAAGTCCACAACGCCGCGGGTGAATCCTTGTTGGTGATGTCGCGTACCGCCTGGCAATCGCTGAATGCTGGTCAGCGCCGTTTGATCGAATCACACAGCACGCCGCTGCCGGTGAATATCGACACCATTGAACGCATCGGCGGCGGCAGCGCCCGCTGCATGTTGGCCGAAGTGTACCTATCGAAACGTCAGTCCAAACCTGCCCAGGAGCCAATGCAATGATTGTCCGTCCCGCAACACCGGCAGATTTGCCGGCCCTGTTAGCCCTGGCCCATAGCGCCGGAACCGGTTTGACCACCTTGCCAGCCGATGCGGCGCGTTTGAGCCAACGCCTGGAATGGGCGGCGAAAACCTTTGCAGGCGAGGCCGAGCGCGGCGATGCCGATTACCTGTTCGTGCTGGAAAACGATCAGCAGCAAGCGGTCGGTATTTGCGCGTTGGCAGGCGCTGTCGGTTTGCGCGAGCCCTGGTACAACTATCGACTGGGCCTGTTTGTTGCCGCGTCGAAAAACCTCGGGATCAATCAGCAACTGCCGACGTTGTTCCTGGGCAATGACATGACCGGCCACTCGGAACTGTGTTCGCTGTTTTTGCATGCCGATCACCGCAGCGGTCTGAATGGTCGTTTGTTGTCGAAGGCACGTTTCCTGTTTCTGGCAGAGTTTCGCCAGCACTTCGGTGACAAGGTGATCGCGGAGATGCGGGGCTATTCGGACGAAGACGGCGTTTCACCGTTCTGGGAAGGTCTGGGGCGGCACTTCTTCAAGATGAATTTCGCTGACGCCGACTACCTCACAGGCCTTGGCAACAAAACCTTCATCGCTGAACTGATGCCCAAGTTTCCGCTGCCGACCTGCCTGTTGCCTGAGGCGGCGCGAGCGGTCATTGGGCGCGTGCACCCCAACACCGAACCGGCACTGGGCATGCTCAAGGCAGAAGGGTTCGAGCACCGGGATTACATCGACATCTTTGACGGCGGGCCGCTGATCGAATGCGCCACGGGCAACATCCGCGCGGTGCGCGACAGTCAGGTGCTGCAACTGAGCATCAGCACACCGGGAGAGCAGGCGGCGACGTACCTGATCCACAACCGCCAGTTTGCCGAATGCCGGATTACCGCTGCTCCTGCACGCGTTGCCGCCGGGACCTTGATCGTCGATGCGCAAACGGCGAAAACGTTGGGCTTGAGTGCCGGGTCGTCGGTGCGCGCGGTGAGCCTGGCAGTGCCGGCGCGCCAGCAGTCTGCTGCATAGTGAAACCCTGTGGCGAAATGCGACTGTAGCAGCTGCCGAGCCTGCGAGGCTGCGTTCGGCGGCGAAGCCGTCGTCAATCCTGTATACGCGGATCTCCTGAAACACCGCATAGCCTGACTTCACGACGGCTTCGCCGCCGAACGCAGCCTCGCAGGCTCGGCAGCTGCTACAAGGTGTCAGGTTCTGCTGCTCAGCACTTCACCAATACTACGGCGCTTGGCATGCAGCTCGCTGGCATGGATCAACTGCTCGAGGTCTTCGGGAGTGACGTCGTAGAAGGCCTCCATGTCGGCGAGGGCCAGTTTCAGATCCGCGGCCGTGATCGCCTGGCTGTCGGGTACCGGCATCATCGGCGCCGGTTCAGTGGGGCGTTTGGGATAACGAATGCGCGTCAGATTGTTGTACGCCAATGCGCTGAGCAGCATCGTCGAGGCACTGAGCATCACCGGGCCGAGGGCCTTCCACTCCAGGGCGATGGTCGCCGGGTCTGCCACCACCATAAGCAACGCCAAGGCACCGGCCGGCGGGTGCAAACAACGCAACCAACACATCAGAATCAGTGCCATGCCCGCCGCCAGGCAAGCGCTGCCGAGGGTGCGTCCGAGCACATGAGCGACCAGCAGCGAGACCACGCCCGCACACAGGTAGCCGCCAAGAATCGACCACGGCTGGGCAAGCGCGCCCGAGGACACGGCGAACAACAGCACCGCCGAAGCACCCAGTGGCCCGATCAGATGCAGCGCCACCTGCATGCCGAATACCTGACTGCAGACCCAGACGCTGAACATCGTGCCCAGTGACATGCCGATGGCGGCGCGGCTCCATTCTGAAGGGCGGGTGTTGATGGCGGCAGGTAACCAGCGAGCAAACATGAGGCAAACGGTCCGTATAAAAATCGAGGCAAAAAAAAGGCTTAGCTGGGATACCCAGAAAGCCCTTGAAGTAGTTCCAACTATTGGGGGAGGAACGGCGCACAGTGTGCCGATCATTCCTTATGCTGACAAATTCATATTAATGCTGTTTCAGTGCATTATTTTTGCAGTATTGCCACGCGCCGACCGCTCATGAAGCACAGTAAACCGCCCATCGCCGTCAATGCACTCAGCGCATAAAACATGGTGGGCGCGGGGGTGTGCAGCAGCAGATAACCACAGATCACCGGGCTCAGCGCCCCACCGAGGGCCGCGAGATTCTGCGCGCCGTAGTAACTGCCCCGCAGTGCTTCCGGGGCCAGGGTATCGACGAAGAGGAATTCAGCCGGGTAAATGATCATTTCGCCGAGCGTGAAGATGAACATCGCCACGCACCAGCTCACCAGGCTGTCAGCCAGGCTGAAACCGATCAACCCGAGGATGAACAGGCTGGTGCCGCCGGCAATCCAGTAACGCAGTTGTTCGCGCTTGAGAAACCGCCCGATCTGGTATTGCAGCAGGATCACGCTGATGGCGTTGCAAGCGAGCAGGGCGGCCATGGTTTCCAGGGCGCGTTGGGTGTCTTGGGTGACTAGCAGGTATTGCGACAAGTACAGGGTGAAACGACCGTGCACCACGGTGCTGAGCAGGCAGCCAAAGGTGAACATGATCAGCGTGCGGTCGTTCTTCAGGGTGATCAGGGTTTTGAGGAAACTCTGGGGCTGGCCGATGGCGGGTGTCTGGGTCGGGTCTTTGGGAATTCCACTCATCAGGAAAATACTGAAGAACGCGATGCCGCCGGCGATCAGGAACGGCGCCAGCGGCTGCACCCCGGCGATCACCACGCCGAGCATCGGGCCGGTGGCGTAGCCGATGTTGGTCAGGGTGTAGCGCAGCGAAAACGCCTTGGCGCGCTGGCCCACGGGCAGGTTTTCGCTGAGGATCGCCTTGGACCCGATCAAAAACAGTGCCGAGGCGGTTTCCGTGATCACCAGGGTGGCGGTGGTCAGGTAGAGGTTTTCGGCGAAGGTCAGCAACACGAAACCGATGGCGCTGGAGAGCATGGTCAGAATCAGTAGCCGACGTTTTTCAAGGCGGTCGATGATGTAACCACCGTAAAGTGCGAGCAGCGTGGCGATGAACACCGCGATGCCCAGCAACAGGCCGACGTCCTGTTGGTTGAGGCCGAGTTTGTTGCTCAGGAACAGCGTGAGCAACGGGCTGGTAATGGCGCGGCTGACGACGATGGTCAGGGAAACGATCATCAAGCGGCGAATAACGAGGGAGTAAGTGGCCACGGTGGGGCAAATGTCCTTATTTTAGATTCTGTAGTGTTCGCCGGGATATCGAGTCGCTGCTAATCGCGGGCAAGCCCGCTCCCACAGGTTTTGTGTCGATCATTTAATCGTGGCTCGACGCGAACCTTGTGGGAGCGGGCTTGCCCGCGATGAGGCCCGCACAGACAACGCCATACTCAAGTCAGCCACCTATCAAGCGCCCGAACCGACTCCAGTTCTTCAAGCTTCCATAACTGCTCAATCAATCCTTGCGCCCGCTGTCGCGGCATCACCCGTCCCGCCAGACTGAAGAACTTCTCCTCCAGCGCCTCATCACTCAGCGGATTGCCCGGCGCACCCAGCGGCACCTCGACGCACAGGCTCGCTTGCCGACCATCCACTGTCCGCACACTGACCACAGGCTCGCCATCCTCGGACAGTAGCGGGTCGACTTCAAGATGAATACACGACATCCAGTGAGCAATTCGCGGATGCTGGCGCTGTTCGTCATCGTAGGCTTCCAACCGGCAATGCCCATGGACCAGCCGGGCGGCGAGGGCATAACGCAAACTCATCTGCGCCGCTGGCAGGGTATTGATGTCCTGACCACCACACATGCCCTGAAGGAATGCGCACAACGAAACCTGAACGTCTTCGATCTGATGAACGTCAACCTGCAATTGGTCCAGCAACAGGCCCAATGCATCGATTGCCGAATGCGTCCCCCGGCATGCCGCGTAGGGTTTGATCGAGCAGCGGGCGAGTTTCCATACCTGGCCCAATCCGGCATCCAGTGCCTCGGGCACGGAGGTATCCGCCGCGAGGGTCTTGAGAAAACCGCCCCAGGCATCATCGAACAATTTTGTCGGCCCGGTGATGCCTTGTTGCGCGAACCGCGCCGCCAACAATCCACCTTCGGCAGCCCGACCGCTGTGGAGTTTTTTGCTTTGCGAGCCATCATGAATGAACGCCCAAAGACCGCCGCTGAAGCTGCCGGCAATGCCCAGCGCCGACAGTGTTTGCTGTGCATCCAGACCCAGAATCCGTGCACTGGCCGCCGCTGCGCCAAACACCCCGCACGTCGCCGTGGAATGCCAACCGGCGCCGTTGTGGGCCGAGTAACCGCCGCAGGCTTCGAGTACCCGACGGCTGATGTCGTAGCCGATCACCACGGCGGTAATCAATTCGCGGCCGCTCACGGGTTTTACCGATATCGAGAGTGCAGCCAGCACCGCCGGCAGCATCACTGCGCCGGAGTGATCGCAGCCACCGGTGTCGTCCAGCTCCAGGGCATGCGCGGCGATGCCATTGAGCAGGGCCGCCTGCGCCGCGCCGACGCGCTGATCGGTGCCCCAGACCAACGTGCTGCCGACCTCACCCTCAAAAACCTGACGTGCCTGCTTCGCCACCTCACTGCCAGCCCCGGCCAGGGTTACGCCGAAAGTGTCGAGGATGTGTCGCCTGGCTTGCGCAACCAACGCGGGAGGTAAATCTTCAAAACAAGTGTCCACACAAAACTGCGCCAATCGCTCCATCCGCATCACCCCACCGTAGGCGCTGCCGAAGGCTGCGATCTCTTGATCTTGAACTTTCATACGCCGTCATCCCGGTAATGACGTTCATACACCGCCACCGGATGATCCTCGGTCACGGGCGCTGCCGATTCAGCCCACCATTGAGCGATCTCGGCACCGGTAGCGAGCCACACATCGTCATGCTGCTGGATACTTTGCAGCAATTCGCGCAATACGCCGATTCGCCCCGGCGTGGCAATGATCTCCGGGTGCAACCGCAACACGTAGCACAACCCGAACCGGTGAAACCCGGCGAAGTCCATTTGCAGGTTGCCCAGCGTGTGGCTGTAAGAGGCGATCCGCGATTGCGCCGGCGGCACTGCCGGGCTGAGGTTAAAGGCAAAGTAGGGTTCGTCTTCCAGTTCGTAGTGCAACGGCAGCTCGATCACTTCGGGCGCCGTCGGGTGAGCGAAGGGCAAATCATCGCCGCGCCATGAAGAGCTCCAGCGCATGCCATGTTCCCTTAACGCCTCGATGAAGCCTGGCGCACCGTTGCCGGCCGGGATACGAAAGCCTGTCGGACGCTGACCGGTCAGCGCACTCAACGCCGCACAACCCTTGGCGACCTCGGCGCTTTGCTCGGCCAGCGTCAGCTTGTCGTAGTTCTGATGGCGATACCCGGCGCAGGCAATCTCATGCCCGCCAGCCTGGATCGCTTGGATGTGCTGCGGGTTTTCCTCGGCGACGATGCCGGGAATGAACCAACTGCTGGAAACGCCCAGTTCTTCGAAAAGCCTGAGCAAACGCTCGACACCCCGTTGGGTGCCGTAGCGCCACACCGATAAGGTCTTGTCGCGCCCGGCGACTTCCGGGGCCTGGGTAAGGATGCCGTGAATGTCGTTGTAATCGACGGTCAGCACCACGGCGCAGCGGTAGCCGTTGGGCCAGACGATGGAATCAGCCACGGTGATGCTCCTTCAGCCACCAGTGAGCGACGTCGCGGCAGGTGGCGAACCAAACGTCGTCGCGTTGGCGCATGTGTTCGAAGAGTTTTTCCAACAGCAGGATGCGCCCCGGTTTGCCGGTGATCTTGGGGTGGAAGAGGGTGGTCAGGCACAACCCTTCGTCCATGGCACCGCCGAACTCGCGGCACCAATTGTCGAGGGTCAATTCGTAGCTCGCCGTGCGGTCCAGCCCCGACGGGAAGTCTGGCGCGCGGGTGTAGGCGAGGGAGGCGTAATCGTCCAGTTCCCAGCGGCCGGGGATTTCCACCAGCGGCGTATGGAAGCCCGGCACGTTGACCAGATACGGCCGATCATCACCGCGCATGCTGCTGGAATAGATCACGCCGGCTTCCACCAGCATGGCCGGTGTTTCGGCCCGCCAGTCGCCGGATGGCGTGCGGAAACCTTCGGCGCGGATGTTCAGATGCTTCCAGAACACCTCGCGGCATGTGTGCATCACGTCCTTTTGCTGATCCAGCGTCAGGGCGTAAAAGGATTCATGTTTGTAACCGTGGTAAGCCACCTCGTGCCCGCGCTCGACGATTGCCTGGCACTGTTTCGGCCAGTTCTCCACGACCCAGGCCGGGACGAAAAACGTGGTCGGAATCCGGAACTCATCCAGCAAATCGAGAATCCGCGGCAGCGCCCGATAGGGGCCGTAACCACCGAAGCCGAAATACTCGGGCTTGCGCCAGATCGAACCGTTGAGCATCGCATCGCCGGTCGGGCCATCGAGGTCGAAGGCCAGAGCGAGGCAGGCTCTGTGCTGATCGGGCCAGGTGGGTTGCGGTGAGGAGGACATCGTATGGCGCTCCAGAATTTATAGTTGAAACACCTGTAGCAGCTGCCGAGCCTGCGAGGCTGCGTTCGGCGGCGCAGCCGTCGTAAACACTGCACACGAGGTTTCCCTGAAACACCGCGTAGTCTGAATTCACGACGGCTGCGCCGCCGAACGCAGCCTCGCAGGCTCGGCAGCTGCTACGAGACGTGTTACTTGCCGGCGTTGATGGTCACGGTCTTGATCGCGCCCAGTTCCAAATCCCATTTCTTCAGGATCGCCTGGTAGCTGCCGTCATCGACCAGGCTCTGCATCGCCACTTTCACCGCTTCACTGAGCTCAGGCTTCTTCTTGCTCACACCCAGCCCGGTGAATTGCTTGGAAATTGGCAGGCCCACGGTTTTGTACATGTCCTTTTCCTGGGTCTTGAGGTACGGCAGGGTTTCGCTGCCTTGCATGGCCGCGTCGATACGGCTTTGACGCAGTTGCGCGCGGGCGTCGGCCGAGCCTTCGGTGCCGATCACGTTGATCGCAGGCTTGCCGGCGGCTTCGCAGTTGGCCTTGCTCCACTCGGCGATTTCCGCCGGGAAAGTCGTACGCCGGCTGGTGCCGACTTTTTTGCCGCACAGGTCGATGATCTCGTTGGTGTCCTTGTTTTTCTGCAAGGTGTAGAACTGCGGGCCGCTGGTGAAGTAGTCAACGAAGGTCACGCTGGCCTGACGCTCGGCGGTGTCGGTCATGCCCGACATCACCATGTCGACGCGGTCGGTGGTCAGCGCGTTGATCATTTGCTCGAAGCCGGTTTCCTGCCATTTGATCTTCACGCCCAGACGTTCGGCCAGGGCGTTGCCCAGGTCATAGTCGAGCCCTGTGAGGGTATTGGTGGCCGGGTCCTTGAAATCCATCGGCGGGTAGTTCGGCATGATTGCCACCACGACCTCGCCCTTGTCCTTGATGCTGGCCGGCAATTGGGCGGCAAAGCTGACAGTGGAAGTCATCAGGCCTGCGAGTACTGCGGGGATAACGAAGTTCTTCATGGTCGTTCTCTTATGAGTGTTGTTACGCAGCGCTTGGTTTCCCAGGCTGGCGCTTAGGTTCGAACGGCAGAAATGAAGCTTTGGGTGCGTGGGTTTTGCGGACTTATTAGTATTTCTTCGGGGCTTCCAGCCTCCACGATCTGTCCTTCGTCCATGAACACCATGCGGTTGGAAACCTCGCGAGCGAAGCCCAGTTCATGAGTGACGACGATCATGGTCATGCCGGTCTGCGCCAGATCGCGCATCACCGACAGCACCTCTCCGACCAGTTCCGGGTCGAGTGCCGAAGTGGGTTCATCGAACAGCATCAGCTTGGGTCGCATGGCCAACGCGCGGGCAATCGCCACCCGTTGTTGCTGACCACCCGACAGTTCGATCGGGTAGCTGTTGCGTTTGTCGGCCAGGCCGACGCGAGCGAGCAACTCCAAGGCTTCTTCGTGCGCTTCTTTGGGCGAACGCTTGAGCACCTGGCACGGCCCTTCGATGATGTTTTGCAGCACAGTCATGTGCGGAAACAGGTTGAAGCGCTGGAACACCATGCCGGTGGCCAGGCGTTGGCGAGCGATCTGTGTTTCGTTGAGCTCGTGCAGTTTGTTGCCGGCGATGCGGTAACCCACCAGCTCGCCGTCGACCCACAGGCCGCCCTTGTCGATTTTTTCCAGCTGATTGACGCAGCGCAGCAGCGTGCTTTTGCCGGAGCCGGACGGGCCGATGATGCACAGCACTTCACCTTGCTCGACCTCGATGTTGATGTCCTTGAGCGCGTGGAAATGGTCGTAGTACTTGTTCAGGCCCACGGCCTTGACGATGCTTCTCATGTTGAACTCCTCAAGAACGCTTGCCGGCGCCGCGAGCGAAACGACGCTCCAATCGGCTTTGACCAAAGGACAGCACGGTAACGGTGGCCAGGTACCAGATACCGGCGACGATCAGCAGCTCCATCACGCGGGCGTTGGCGTAGTAGATGTTCTGGGCGTTGTAGAGCAGTTCCGAGTACTGGATGACACTCGCCAGGGAGGTCATTTTCACCATGCTGATGAACTCGTTGCCCACCGGCGGAATGATGATCCGCATGGCCTGGGGCAGGATGATCCGGCGCAGGGCTTGCAGGCGCGGCATGCCGATCGACTTGGCGGCTTCGTACTGCCCGGTGTCCACCGAGAGCAGGCCGGCGCGCACCACTTCGGCGGTGTAGGCGCCCTGGTTGATGCTCAAGCCGAGGAGGGCGGCCACGAACGGCGTCATCAGGCTCACCGTGTCCATTTCGAACAGGCCGGGGATGCCGATGGTGGGGAAAATCAGCGCCAGGTTAAACCACAGCAGCAGTTGCAGAATCAGCGGCGTGCCGCGAAACAGCCAGGTGTAGGTCAGCGCCACATAGCGCAGGATCGGGTTGGCCGACATGCGCATGATCGCCGTGATCACCCCGAACACGATGCCCAGCGCCATCGCCAGTACCGCCATGACGATGGTGTTGAGCAGGCCCCACATAATGGCCTGTGAGGTCAGGAACTGGCCGATGTACGACCATTCGATCTTGCCTTCGGCGAAGGCCCGCACCAGGCCGACAATCGCAATCACGATCACTGTGGCGAAGAAAATCCGCCCGTAGTAACGCCGTGGCACATGTTGGTACTGGGTGATATCGAACTGGTTTTCCGCCAGTTTGCGCTCCGCCTGGAGTCGTTCTGCCTGAGTCTGGCTCATGTTGTTTCTCCGTACTCTGATATTTCAGGTCAGCACAGTCCCTGTGGGAGCGGGCTTGCCCGCGATAGCGGACTGTCAGTCAACAAAAATGTGGATGTGATGGCCTCATCGCGGGCAAGCCCGCTCCCACAGGTTTTGTGCTCTGACTTAAAGGCGAAAGCCCTGATAGTTCTCGGTCCACTGCTGCTGCGCCGCAAGGGCGGTTTTCAGTCGGCCGATCTGCTCGCGCACCTGTTGCGGTGCGGTGCCGCCCCAGCCGCTGCGGGCGGCGATGGCGGCTTCCAGGGTCAGGCTGTCGCGCACTTCAGGTTTGAGGCGCGAATCGATCTCGGCCAGCAGCGCCGGGGAGGCTTCCCACAATTCGATCTCATGTTTCTCACAGGCCTGGACCAGTGCGCCGGTGATTTCGTGAGCTTCCTTGAACGGCACGCCGCGCACTGCCAGCCAGTCGGCCACTTCGGTAGCGAGGGTGAAACCCAGTGGTGCCTGACGACGCAACTCTTCGACGTTGACCTTCATGGTTGCGACCATTCCAGCCATGGCCGGCAGCACCAGCAGCAGGGTGTCGACGCTGTCCAGCACGCCGTTCTTGTCTTCACTCAAGTCGCGGTTGTACGACAGCGGCAGGGATTTGAGGGTCGACAGCAAACCGGTCAGGTTACCGATCAGGCGGCCAGCCTTGCCCCGGGCCAGTTCGGCGATGTCCGGGTTTTTCTTCTGCGGCATGATCGAACTGCCGGTGGCATAGGCATCGTCCAGCGCGACCCAGCGAAATTGTCGCGACGACCACAGGCAGAACTCTTCGGCGAGGCGGGAAATGTTGATCCCCAGCATGCTGGCGATAAACAGGAACTCGGCTACGTGATCGCGGCTGGCCACCGCGTCAATGGAGTTTTCGCACACGCCGCTGTAGCCCATTTCCCTGGCCGACTGCTGCGGCAAACGCGCGATGGCGGAACCGGCCATGGCCGCCGCACCGAGTGGCGACAGCGAGGTGCGCACATCCCAATCCACCAGGCGCTGCACGTCACGCAACATCGATTGGGCGTGGGCCAGCAAGTGATGAGCAAAGACGATTGGCTGGGCCTGTTGCAAGTGGGTGAACCCAGGGCAGATGCTCTCGATGTGTTGCTCGGCTTGATCCACCAACGCTTGTTGCAGGGCCAGCACTTCAACGGCCAGGGTACGCACATGATCACGCAGGAACAGGCGCAGGTCGTTGGCGGTCTGGTCGTTGCGCGAACGGCCGGCGCGCAGCTTGCCGCCCAGGGCGCCGAGGCGTTCGGTCAGCAGGCGCTCGATGAACGTGTGGACGTCTTCGTCGTCCAGCGTCGGCGCGATGCTGCCGGCACGGAAGTCCTCACCGATACGCTCCAGGGCGTCGAGCATGGTCTGGGTTTCCTGCTCGCTCAGAAGCCCTGCGCGTTGCAATTCCCGGGCATGCGCCTTGGAACCGGCGAGGTCATACGGGGTGAGGCGAAAGTAGCGCTCGGGGCAACGGGACAAGGCCGCCAGGGCTTCGGACGGGCCGCTCTTGAAGCGGGCACCCCAGAGACGGTCGGTGGTTTGAGACATTGTTGTTTTCCTCGTCGGTAACGCGAACTGAAATCGGTGTGCCGTCAGATCGAAGCGATATCTCATGTAGGAGCTGCCGAAGGCTGCGATCTTTTGATCTTGGTTGACCCATAAAAGATCAAGATCAAAAGATCGCAGCCTGCGGCAACTCCTACGTTGAAGTGTCAGCTTTTAATAGTTCGAAATCAGTGAGTTGGCACTGATCTGCGGGATTTATAAACGGTTGCCAAGCTTTGTTTTCTGTGTTCATTATTATTAGCCAGCACTGTTTTTGTTGTTGGACACAGAGTGTTGAATAGGGCGCCAGAGGTAAATAAGCATTATGGAAACCCCACTTTCCAATTCCGGAAACCCGCCGCCAAAAACGGTACATCGGGCACCGCTGGCCCTCAGTGGTCTAGACTTCAAACTGCTCAAAGTGTTCAAGGCCGTGGTCGAGGCCGGTGGCTTCAGTGCGGCGCAGAATGAGCTGAATGTGGGCCTGGCGGCCATCAGCAAACAGATCTCCGACCTCGAGATTCGGATCGGTATGCGCCTGTGCACCCGAGGACGGGAAGGTTTTCACCTGACCGAAGAAGGCCGGTTGGTGTACCAGGCGTCAATCGATCTGTTTGCCTCGGTCGACAACTTTCGAGACCGGCTTAGTTCGGCGCAGAACGAACTTATTGGCGACCTTGGGGTGGGGGTTATCGATAATACGATTACCGACGATAATTCACCGTTAGTTGCGGCGCTTAGAAAGCTGAATGAAGAGTCGCCAAAAGTAAGATTTCAACTTCAGGCGTCTCAGTTAGATGAGGTGGAACGAGGCGTAGTCGAGGGGCGCTTAGTGGCCGGGATCGTGCCGGTTTATCAGAAACGAGAGGAGTTCGATTACTTCCCGCTTTATGAAGAACACTCGTATGTGTATTGCGCTGTCGGCCATCCGCTGTTCTCGGTGCCAGAGGCGGAGATGGGCAGCAACGTGCTGCAGGATCACGAGTGCATCAATCACCGCTATGCGATCCATCGAGACAAACTGAATTTTGCCCGCTACGACAGCTTTTCCGCGTCGGCGACTCAGGTCGAAGCCGTAGCGCTGTTGGTTAAAACCGGCCGTTTCGTGGGTTTTCTGCCCCAGCATTACGCCGCCAATCTGGTGGCTCAGGGGCAGTTTCGGGCGGTACGACCGGACCTGATCAATATCGTCACGCCGTTCAATCTGATTCTGCGCCACAACACCGTGCGCAGTCCGTTGGTGAAGGCGTTTGCCCAAGCGTTGGGGGTGGATCTGAAGGCGTCGGTTTGACCTCAAGCGCAAGTGTTCAAGCATGGCAAACAATAATAACCAACAGACAATACTTCTATGTAGGAACTGCCACACTTCGGCAACTTCGAAGCCGCCAAAAGATCACGGCCTTCGGCGGCGGCTACAAGCCTGCGTACACCGAGCTTTGTGTAGGAACTGCCGCAGGCTGCGATCTTTTGATCTTGATTTTCGGCAACTTTGAAGCCGCCAAAGATCGCAGCCTGCGGCAGTTCCTACAAAGGGAGGCCGCAAATGGGCGCGTCAAGCAACGACCGAGGCCGCTGGCCATTGCTGATGGGGAATCGGCAGGTTGCGCGATTCACCACGGCCCATCGGGAAGTACAGGAAGCCACTGCGGGCCAGGCGTTCGGCGTCGTACAGGTTACGCCCGTCGAAGATCACCGGCGCGTTGAGCCGTTGCTGGATCAGATCGAAGTCTGGCGCCTTGAATTGCTGCCATTCGGTGCAGATGATCAATGCATCCGCACCCGCGAGCACCGATTCCGGCGTGCCCATGAGCATCAGCTTCGATTGGTCAGGATAGAGGTGTTGGGTTTCCTGCATGGCCTGCGGGTCGAACGCCCGCACATGGGCCCCGGCCGCCCATAGCGATTCCAGCAGCGCCCGGCTCGGCGCATCGCGCATGTCGTCGGTGTTGGGCTTGAACGCTAGCCCCCACACGGCGAAGGTTCTGCCGCGCAAGTCGCCCTTGTAGAAGGCGTTGATGCGTTCGAACAGTTTGTGTTTCTGCCGCTGGTTGATGGCCTCCACCGCTTGCAACAGGTCGCTGGAGCAGTGGGCCGTTTCGGCACTGTGAATCAGCGCGCGCATGTCCTTGGGGAAACACGAGCCACCGTAACCGCATCCGGGATAAATGAAGTGATAACCGATGCGTGAATCGGCGCCGATGCCCAGCCGCACCGATTCGATGTCGGCGCCCAGGTGTTCGGCCAGTTCGGCGATCTGGTTGATGAAGCTGATCTTGGTCGCCAACATGCAGTTGGCGGCGTATTTGGTCAGCTCGGCGCTGCGCAGGTCCATGAACATGATGCGGTCATGGTTACGGTTGAACGGGGCGTAGAGGTCGCGCATCACATCACGTACGTCGTCACGTTCACAGCCGATGATGATGCGGTCCGGGCGCCGGCAGTCAGCCACGGCCGAACCTTCCTTGAGAAACTCGGGGTTGGAGACAATATCGAACTGCAGCAGTCGACCGACCTTGAGCAGGCACTTTTCGATATGCGCGCGCAACGTATCGCCCGTGCCCACCGGCACCGTGGATTTCTCCACCAGAATCACCGGTTGTTCACGGTGACGTGCCACCGCTTCACCCACTGACAGCACGTGGCGCAGATCCGCTGAACCATCGTCCCGGGACGGCGTGCCGACGGCGATGAACAACACCTGGCCATGTTGCACCGCGTATTTTTCGTCGATGGTGAACTGCAACCGTTTGGCTTCCAGGCTTTCGCGCACCAGGCTGGCCAGCCCCGGCTCGAAGATACTGACGTGGCCTTGTTGCAGCAACGCAACCTTCTTCTCGTCAATGTCCATGCACACCACGTCGTGGCCGACTTCAGCCAGGACGGCAGCTTGCACCAGGCCGACATAACCGCTACCAAATACGCTGATTTTCATGGGGCTCTCCTGATAGTGGACGCATGAGCAGGTCGAGAGTTGATGGTGATGACACCGAGGATGACCAGCGCCACCCCCAGGGTTTTCGAAAGGCTGAAGGTTTCGTTGAACAGCGGCAGGCTGGCGGCCAGCACATACACCAGCGCGTAGCTGATGCTCAGCAGTGAATACGCCCGACCCAGGGGCAAATCGCGCAGGGCGGCGAGCCAGGTGAACATCGACACGGCATAAGCGAGGATGGCCGCCAGCACGACGGCTACAGCGAACGCATCAACGCTGCCGTTGCTCAAGGCGGATACCCACTGTTCGGGATGGGGCAAACGGGTCATGCTCCAGCGCATGCCCAACTGTGCGGCGCTGCCCAACAGCACGCTGCCCAGGGCGAAGGCGAGTCCGCGACGCAGGCTCATGCGTGTTGCCCCAGCAGCACCACGCCAGCGATCACCAGCGCCACGCCCAGCCAGTGACGGCGGTCGATGGTTTCGTGAAAGACGAAGCGGGCGACCAAGGTGATCAACACAAAATTCAGGCTGAGCATGGGATAGGCGACGCCGACCTCGAGGCGCTGCAACACCAGCAGCCAGACCAGCAAGCCCAATCCGAGAGAGGCGAGCGCCAGCCACAGCCACGGCGAACGCAGTTTCTCGCCCCAGCCCGACGTCTTGCCGCGCCAACTTTCCACGGCGTACTTCTGGGCGACCTGGCCCAGGCAGGTCAGCAGGCAAGCGGCCAATACGAGCAGCAGGCTCATGACACCCCCTGAGGAAAGGCCAGCATCCCCAGGTTGCTCATAACGTTTGCCATCCTTGGCCGGTCGTTCGATTTTTCAGCACGCCATTGCCCTTGACCCGCATCACCATCGACCGAACCTCTGGCGGTTTTTTTCCCATGCACGGGTGCACCTTGTCCGCGAATCGCTGCTTTATTGAATGAGGATAGGCGAGGCCATATTTCAATTCGCCTATCGAGCTGTGTAACGCCACATCGGGGCGTTTCAGGCGCCCCGAGCCAGGGCTTGAGCGGTGCTGGCAAAATCCATGAAAACTAAGTTTTTCAAAGACTTAGCCAATAAGCCAAGAAGCCACTAATTGACTTTTCCGGCCATGACCGGCAGCGTGACGGCCCCTCGGGCTCATAGAATGAAGGGAAGGCCACGCCCGTTTTTGCCTAAGGAACATGAAACCGGTGGGTGAATTGTTTATCTGAAGCTCATGATAGCCACTGCTCAGACTTGCGCCGCTTATCCCGCTCATTAGCAAGCCCGACATCAGTGCCTGATGCAATTGCCATAGGCGATCTGTAGCAGCTGCCGAAGGCTGCGATCGGCTGCGAAGCAGTCGTCAAACCAGAACCTGCCGTGTATCAGGCAAACCGCATCAGCCGGATTCACGAGTGCTTCGCAGCCGAACGCAGCCTCGCAGGCTCGACAGCTGCTACAAAGAGGGCATCGCGGCGGCGAATTGTTTATTTGATCAAGCTGAAGTGCTTTTTTTATCTTAAGTAATTTTCATTGTTCAGTTGTTTTGTTGAACTTTATTCATTTCAAGGCCGTTTCATTGATTGACTTACCTGTTACCGAACCCAGTGTTTCCAAAGCCAACCCGTTAACCCTGTACCTGGCGCGCCTGGCGCCGTCCAGCCAGTTGACCATGCGTTATGTCATGCAGGACGCCGCCGACCGTCTGGACTTCGAAGACATGAACATCGAAGAGATTCCCTGGCACGAGCTACAACCTGAGGATGTCGTTGCCCTGGTCGCGACCTTGCGCGAAGACGGCTACGCGCCCAATACCTCCTCGCTTTATGTCAATGCGGTGCGCGGGGTGATGAACGAAGCGTGGCGCATGAGCCTGATCAGTCAGGAGCACTTGCTGAAGATGCGCTCGGTCAAAGGCATTGCCGGCACACGACTGTCCCAGGGGCGCAACCTCAAGCGCACCTTGATTCGCGACTTGATGGAGGTGTGCGCCGCCGATCCTCGGCCACAAGGGCTGCGGGACGCGGCCATCATCGGGATTCTGTACGGGTCGGGGATGCGCAAATCGGAATCGGTGAATCTGGACCTGGCCCAGGTGGATTTCACCGAGCGCAGCCTGTGCGTCACCGCCAAGGGCAACAAACAGTTGATCAAGTACGCGCCAGCGTGGGCCTTCGCCAAACTGGACGCCTGGCTGGAACTGCGACGTTCGCAGTTAAAGGAGGGGGAAACGGACGACCCGTTCCTGTTCAACCGCATTCGCCGTGGCAGCCACATTACCCGTGAGCGCATCACCAAGCATGCGATCTACTACATTGCCCGGCAACGCGGTGCACAGGTCGGGGTGAAAATCATGCCGCACGATTTTAGGCGGTCGTTCATCACCCGAGTGATCGAAGAGCATGACCTGTCGATCGCGCAGAAACTGGCTCACCACAGCAACATCCAGACCACCGCCCATTATGATGTGCGCGACGACAATGAACGCCGTCGGGCAGTGGACCGTTTCGATTTGTGACCACACAGAACCTGTGGGAGCGTGGCTTGCCCGCGAAGAACGATGACGCGCAGTACCTGAAAAACTGCGGTGCCTTCTTCGCGGGCAAGCCACGCTCCCACAGGATTTTCGTCGCTCAAATTTCTTAACTTACCGGCATTACGCCGAAGGGCAGCCTTTTTGCGAGCCGATCGCCTGACTGATCAGCGCAGCTAACCGTTTCACATTGTTCTGATGGGCGAGCACCAGCTCATCGATGCTCGGGCCTGTGGGGGTCTGCAATGTGCTGCGACAGGTGATCACCGCCGCATCGCCGGGGCCGAGGCTGCGCAGGCGCCATCTGACGTCGATCAAGGCGTATTGACCGGGGATCGAATCAAAGCGCTGCACGTCCAGTCGCAACGACACTCTGCGTTGCAGATTGCTGGTGACCAGTTGATCGACCAAGGCGCTGCGCAATTCATCCACCAGCGTCGCCGCCCACCATTCGGTTTCGAGGATTGCCACGCCACTGTTGCCCTGGCGAATGACAATCTGCGGGCGGTCGACCTGGGGCGGCACGGTGATGCTTTCGATCTGAATCTCCGCGCCGCCGCTTGCGCCGCTCAGTTGGGTCGGGGTCAGGGTATGGAACTGAATCGGATCGCTGCGGCAAGCGGTGAGCAGTAACAGCGCAGTGACCAGCGAGATCTTCAGCGGGAAAGCCATGGGTATTGCTCCTGTGGTCAGTTGCGCGGTGGCGCCTTCATATCCATCGGTGCGGCATTGTCAGGACGACCGCGAATCAGCGATTCCGGATGCCGGCCCAGGTAATCCGAAAGTTCACGCAAGGAGCGTGACATGCGCCCGAGTTCGTCCAGGGTCTGGGTCAACTGCTCCCGTTGCGGCGAATCATCAGCCAAGGTCGAGCTGGCCGATTGCAAGGCCTTGCTGACGTCCCCCAAGGTGGTCTGCACGCCGGGCAGGGTCCTGGCGTTGAACTGTACGAGGCCCTTGCGCAGTTCGACGAGGTTGCTGTCCAGATTGCCGGCAATTCGATCGATCGGCAGCTGGTTGATCTTGTTGACCATGTTTTCCAGTTTTTCCTGCAACTGCTCGAGGCTGCCAGGGATGGTGGGGATGGTCACGGGGCGGGCGGTTGGATCGAACACGACTTTCTCTGCGTCGGGGTAGAAGTCGAGCGCGATGTAGAGCTGACCGGTCAACAGATTGCCGCTACGGGCCTGGGCCCGCAGGCCGTTTTCGATGAAGCTGCCCATCAGCCGTACGCCAGCGGCTTCGTCATTCGGGTCATGCTTCAAAGCCTCGAGCATCTTTAAATGAGCCTGACCGAGGCGTTGCGGATAGATCACAATGCCGACATTGACCGGGAAGCTGCGCTTTTTCGCGTCGAAATCCAGATTGACCGAGACGACTCTGCCAAATTCGATGCCGAGGAACTCCACCGGCGCGTCGACCTTCAGCCCGCGCATTGCCTGATCGAAGCGCAAACTCAGGTACTGTCCCTTGCCAAAAGGTGGCGCGAGGGCGGTTTGCTGGTCTTCGAACAGCTCAAAGGCTTTATTCTCGCTGGCTGGCTGATCATCGGGGCTGTATTCCGGCGCACGAAACGCGATACCGCCCACCAACAACGAAGACAACGACTCGGTACTCACCGCAAAACCGTTGGCACCCACGTTCACATCAATACCACTGGCGTTCCAGAACCGGGTGTTCTGCGTGACGAAGACGTCATGGGGCGAATGCACGAAAATTTCGATGTTCACCCCTTTGCCGTCGGCATCCAGCGCATACGCCACCACTTGCCCGACTGGAATCTTGCGGTAATAGACGGGGGAGCCGATGTCCAGCGAGCCCAGGTCCGGGGTGCGCAACATGAAACGCTTGCCTGGCTCGCCATAGGTAATGGGCGGCGGGTTTTCCAGACCAATGAAGTGTTTGGAACGGGCATTGGCCACGCCGATGTCGGCACCAATGTAATCGCCTGACAGCAGGGTATCGATGCCCGATACGCCGCCGGCACCAATGCGCGGGCGCACGACCCAGAATTGCGAATCTTCGCGGGTGAAGTTTTCAGCCTGTTTGTCGAGCTTGATCGTGGCGTTAACGCTTTTCTGATCGTTGCTCAGCTTCACTTCCGAAACATGGCCGATGACCACGTTGCGGTATTTGACCTCGGTCTTGTTGGCCGTAAGACCGCTACCGGTCTTGAACGTGACGGTGATGGTCGGGCCTTCCTGCATCACGCTGTGTATCACCAGGGAGATCCCCACCAGCACCGCAACGAGCGGCACAATCCATACCAGCGAAACGCTGAAGCGACGGGTCTTGATACTGGCCTGGCCAGGGTCTTGCGGCCCATCAGTGGCTTGCGACTTCATCCATGACCTCCTCGTTTGGTGGGTTATTGCGCTCGTTAGCCGGCACTTCATCCCGCTCGTTATCCCGCTTTTCATCCCAAATCAGCCGCGGGTCGAAACTCATGGCTGACAGCATGGTGAATACCACCACCAGACCAAAGAACAAAATCCCCATGCGCGGCTGAATATCGCCCAGCGCCTGGAATTTCACCAGCGCGGCGACGAGCGCGACAACGATGACATCGAGCATCGACCAGTAGCCGATCAGCTCGACGAAACGGTAAAGCTTCGAACGCTCCTTGCGCGCCCAGTGGCTGCCGCGCTGCACGGTGATCAGCAGCAGGGAAAGGGCAACGAACTTGATGCCCGGTACCGCGATGCTGGCGATGAAAATAATCAGGGCAATGTCCCACGCACCGTGTGCCCAGAACTCCAGCACACCGCTCATGATGGTGCTATCGGAGCCACTGCCGAACAGACTGGTGTTCATGACCGGAAGCAGATTGGCGGGAATATAAAACACCAGCGAGGTCAGCAAGTAAGCCCATGTGCGGGTCAATGAGTTGGTTTTGCGAGCATGCAGCGGCGCGCCGCAGCGCGGGCATTCGTGAGGGTTATCCTTTATGTCGCAGGCCAGGCCGCAGCTATGGCACAGGCACAAGTTAAGTTCGCTGGCGAGCGGTGGCCTGTTCATAAGGTGTCCCACAATTCACGGACATCGCGCCCGGCGATGCGGATCAGCAGCAGGCTGAGGACCGCCAGGGCAAACAGGCCAAGGCCGGGTATGACATCGAGCATGCCTGCCAGTTTGAACACCGCCACCATTGCCCCCAGCAGACAAACCTCGAGCATGCTCCAGGGCCTGAGGGTTTCCAGCCAGCGCATGCACAGCTTGAAGCCTGGCGAGCGCCGATGCGCGAGGGCGAAGCTCAGGACCCAGATCAGCAACGCCAGTTGAAAAAGCGGCGCGATGATGATCGATATCGCCGCCACCAGCGCAATAAAGGTGATCGGTCCCTGGCTCAATGCCAATACCGAATCCCACAGCGTCGCACTGTTTTTCAGGCCCTTGAGGCTGATGCTCATGACGGGATAGAAGTTGGCGAAAATCCACAGCACCATTGCCGTGAAGGCCAAGGCCAGACGCTGCTCCACCGACAGTCCGTTATAACGCTGCAGCACGCCGCCGCAGCAGGTACACAGGGCTTTCTGATGTTTGGCAAGCGTGACTTTTTCATACACGCAGTCGCAGTGCTCGCAGATGATCAGTTGGTCAGTCGTAGCCATAGGCCGCACTCGCCATAAGACAGGGAAGTCAGAGCACACCCTCAATATAGAAGTGACTTGCGATTGAGCAAATAAAAGCCTGATCAAGGATGCACTGGCACCATCAAGATCCGATAGCCATTTGTGGCGAGGGGCTTGCCCACGTTGGGTCGCGAAGCGGCCCCACAATTTGCCATCTAATTCCGTCAGGCATACCGCATAAAGAATATTGACGACTGCTGCGCAGCCGAACGGGGGCAAGCCCCCTCGCCACAGGTTTGTGTAAGGTTCTTGTCCCGAACTTCAGCCAAGCAATTCGCGCAGGCGATACCAGAACATACCAAGGGCCAACAGCGGTGAACGCAGGGCTTTGCCACCGGGGAAGGTCATGTGCGGGACGGCGCTGAACACATCGAGGCCCTTGCTGTGTCCGGCATGAATCGCTTCAGCCAGCAAGCGTGCGCACCAGTGGGTCACGTTCAGGCCATGACCGGAATAACCCTGGGCATAAAACACGTTCGGGTACTGGCTCAACCGTCCTGCCTGCGGGAAGCGGTTGGCGGTGATGCCGATCATGCCGCCCCATTGATAGTCGATGCGCACATCCGCCAAATGCGGAAAAACCTCGAGCATTTTTGGCCGCATGTATGCGCCGATGTCTTTCGGATCGCGCCCGGAGTAATGGCAGGCACCGCCAAACAGCAAGCGTCGATCTGCCGAGAGCCGATAGTAATCGAGGCCGACTTTCTGGTCGCACAGCGCCAGGTTCTGCGGGATCAATTGCGCGGCAAGCTCAGGTGCCAAAGGCTCGGTGGCGATGATGTAACTGCCTGCCGGTAGCACCTTGCCGCTCAGGCGTGGTTCGAGTTCTTCCAGGTGCGCATTACAACCGAGCACCAGACTGCCGGCGCGAACCGTGCCGCCAGCGCAACGAACCTGCACGGTGCTGCCATGAATCAATTCCAGCACCGGGCTTTGTTCGAATATTCGCACCCCAAGAGACTCGGCAACGTGCGCTTCGCCGAGCACCAGATTCAGCGGATGCAAATGACCCGAACCCATGTCGATCAGGCCGCCGGCATAAACATCGGAGCCCACCACTTGCTGGCGGATCTGCTCGGGGCCGACAAGTCGGGTTTCATGGCGGTAACCCAGTTCGGCAAGTTTTTGCAGTTCCGCATTGAACGCCTCGAACTGCGCCGGGGTGTTAGCCAGTTCACAGAAGCCCCAGCGCAGGTCGCAATCGATCCCATGCTCACGGATGCGATTGCCCACCAGTTCCACCGATTCGATGCCTGCGCGCTCTAGATAGCGCACACCTTCCTGACCCACATAACGGGCGAAACCTTCGACGTCGTGACCGATACCGCGGATCAACTGGCCGCCGTTACGCCCGCTGGCGCCCCAGCCGATTCGCCGGCCTTCCAGCAGAATCACCGAGAGTCCGCGCTGCGCCAGTTCGATCGCGGTATTGACCCCGGTGAAGCCACCGCCCACCACGCAGACATCGGCTTCAAGATCCGAGCCCAGCGCTGGGTAAGGTGTCATGCCCTTGGCCGAGGCAGCGTAATAGGAATGAGCGTGTTGATGATCGTACTGATTCATTGGCTGGACTTCACTTTGCTCCAGGAGCGGGTCATCAGGCGCATGATTGGCTGGGGCGGGGTGGTGGAGATGTAGAGTTTGTCGAGCACTTCCTGAGGAGGATAGACCTCTGGATTACTGACCAGCTCCGGGTCCATGTATTGCTTGGCCGCCGGGTTTGGATTGGCGTAACCGACCGAAGCGCTCACTTTGGCGATTACCTGCGGATCCAGCAGGTTGTTGACGAATGCGTGAGCCTCTTTCGGGTTGCTGGCGTCAGCAGGAATCGCCAGCAGGTCGAACCAAAGGTTACTGCCTTCCTTGGGAATCGAGTAGGCGATATTCACGCCATTCTTCGCTTCCTTGGCACGGTTCGCCGCCTGGAACACATCGCCCGAGTAGCCGAACGCGACGCAAATATCGCCATTGGCCAAGTCCGACACGTATTTGGACGAATGGAAATAGGTGATGTAAGGCCGGATGGTCAGCAGTTTGGCTTCGGCCTTTTTAAAGTCCTCGGGATTTTCGCTGCGTGGGTCCATGCCCATGTAATTCAAGACCGCCGGGAACACTTCGTCGGCCGAATCCATCATCGATACGCCGCACTGACTGAGCTTCTTCAGGTTCTGCGGCTCGAAAAACACTGCCCAGGAATCGATGCGATCGATGCCCAGCACTTGCTTGACCTTGTCGACGTTGTAGCCAATGCCGTTGGTGCCCCACAGATACGGCACCGAATGTTCATTGCCCGGATCGTTTTTTTCCAGCAAGGCCAGCAGTTTCGGGTCGAGGTTTTTCCAGTTGGGCAACTGCGAGCGATCCAGTTTGAGGAACGCGCCGGCCTTCACCTGGCGCGCCAGGAAGTGGTTGGAGGGCACCACCACGTCATAACCCGTGCGGCCGGCGAGCAGTTTGCCTTCCAGGGTTTCGTTGGAATCGAATACGTCGTAGATCACTTTGGTCCCGGTTTTGGCCTGGAAGTCGGCGAGGGTGGTCTCGCCGATGTAATCGGTCCAGTTGTAGACGCTCACACTTGATTGAGCGTGTGCAGTTACGCTGAAGAGCAAGGCCAGCGAGGCCGGAACCACCGTTTTCAATAGACGCATATCGACACTTCTTTTAATTATTGGATTTGTTCAGGCGTTTCCTGATCGTTCCCACGCTCTGCGTGGGAATGCCTCGACGGACGCTCCGCGTCCGCTTCTAGGACGCAGAGCGTCCCGGGCTGCGTGCCCACGCGGAGCATGGAAACGATCAGGATCAGACGCTGAGCAGCAGGAACTCGCGCTCCCAGGAGCTGATCACGCGTTTGAAGTTTTCGTGTTCGGCCCGTTTGACCGCGACGTAACCGCGCACGAATTTGCTGCCCAGATAGCGCTCGACGGTTTCGCACTCTTCCATGCGCGTCAGTGCGTCCTCGATGGTGATCGGCAGGCGCAGATTGCGTCGCTCATAGGCGCGGCCCTGCACCGCGGCGCTCGGTTCGACTTTTTCGACCATGCCCAGATAACCGCACAAAAGGCTCGCGGCAATCGCCAGATAAGGGTTGGCGTCGGCACCCGGCAAGCGGTTTTCCACGCGCATGGCGTCGGGGCTGGAGGTCGGTACGCGCAAGCCGACGGTGCGATTTTCTTCGCCCCATTCAACGTTGACCGGCGCCGAGGTGTCGGGCAGGAAGCGGCGGAAGGAATTGACGTTGGGCGCAAACATCGGCAGCACTTGGGGAATGTATTTTTGCAAGCCGCCGATGTGGTGCAGGAACAGCTCGCTCATCTGCCCGTCGGCATCGGCGAAAATCGGCCGGCCAGTGGCAATGTCCACCACGCTCTGGTGCAGGTGCATGGCACTGCCGGGTTCGTCGCCGATCGGTTTGGCCATGAAGGTCGCGGTAACGTTGTGCTTGAGTGCCGCCTCGCGCAGGGTGCGTTTGAACACGGTGATCTGGTCCGCCAGATCCAGCGCGTCGCCGTGACGGAAATTGATTTCCATCTGTGCCGGGCCGTCTTCATGGATCAGCGTGTCGAGGTCCAGGCCCTGGAGTTCACACCAGTCGTAAACGTCTTCAAACAGTGGATCGAACTCGTTGGCGGCGTCGATGGAGAATGACTGACGACCGCTTTCCGCACGGCCGGAGCGTCCCAGTGGCGCCTTGAGCGGCAAGTCCGGGTCTTCGCAGCGTTGGGTCAGGTAAAACTCCATTTCTGGCGCGACAATCGGCTTCCAGCCTTTGTCGGTGTAGAGCTGCAGCACTTTCTTCAGCACGTTGCGCGGCGACAGTTCGATGGGGTTGCCGAACTTGTCGAACGTGTCATGGATCACGATGGCGGTTGGTTCGATGGCCCATGGAATGACGTAAACCGCGTCGGCGACGGGCTTGCAAACCATGTCGATGTCGGCCGGGTCGAGCAGGTCGTAGTAGATGTCGTCGTCGACAAAATCCCCGGTTACCGTTTGCAGCAGCACACTTTCCGGCAGGCGCATGCCTCGCTCATGCAGGAACTTGTTGGTAGGTGCAATCTTGCCGCGAGCAATGCCGGTCAAGTCGCTGACCACACACTCGACCTCGGTAATCTTGTGATCTTTCAGCCACGTGAACAGCTGATCGAAAGGGGCATTCATAAAAACCTCATTGTTGGTCTGATTGACGCCGGGGAGGGCGGCTTCATCCACCGGACACTTCCCCTGTGGCGCGTTGACGACTATCTTGGGTGAGCCTTGCCGTTCCATCTATCCACTTTAAATCGCACACAACGCACCAAAAGAGTGCGCGAGACTGCCCATGACAACGTGCAATCCGTTGCAGGTTCAAGCGTTCAACACCGCCGATGTGGCCGAGCAAATCCGCGCCACACCGGGTTGGGTGCAGCACTATCAGCAAATGTCCCCGGGGCATTTCGCCGGCAGGGTGCGCTATCTGGATTTGCAAGGCGTCGAGATTTACGAAGAACAGATGAACACCCGGGTCGAGCAGAATTTCAGCGCCCCGCAAGGCTCGCTGGCATTCTGTTTCGATCGCAGCGACAACTCGCTGTACGTGTTGAATGGTGAAAGCCGCAATATCTGGATCACCCCGGAGAACTACCAGGAAATCGCCGTGGTGTTCGGTCCCGAATTTGTTCAGCGGCATGGCCTGGACGTGGCGCAACTTGAAGGTTTGTTCATGTCGCCGCTCAATTCAGGTCAGAACGCGCTGTTCAGCCGCTGGTTGAGCGGGACGTTGACGCGGCTGACGCAGACGCTGGATCCGCCGAGCAAAGAGGCGTTGACCCAGCAACTGCTGGAAGACTGTTTGTACATCCTCGATAACGCCTGTATGTGCCTGGATCATGCAGGTTTGCAGCGCCGGGCGCAGGGACGAACGATCATGAAACGCGTCGCCGAATGGGCTGCCGATACACCGGAAGAAACCCTCAATTTGCTGGAGCTGTCCCAGGTGGCCGGGGTTTCGCTGCGCCAGTTGCAGCATGCGTTCAAGGCGTATACCGCAATGACCCCCACGCAGTGGTTGCGCTTGCGTCGGCTCAACAGCGCCCGCCGCGAATTGCTCAGGCAAACGGCCGGGGAAACGACGGTCGCGCAAGTGGCGATGAATTGGTCGTTCTGGCATTTGGGACGGTTTTCCAACAGCTATCGAGCGTTGTTCCAGGAACTTCCCAGCCAGACGCTGGCCCGCAAACACAGCGGAGCGTGTCGGAGGTCATCATGAGTCGGTTAGTGTTTTTCAGTCTGTCTGCCGTCATGTCGATGGCCTATACCCAGGTTCTGGCCGAAACGGTCGTGCCCTTGAATGGGCAGAGCTCGCAACAAATCCAGCTGGACATCAACGATTGCAACAACGTTACGACCAGTCAGGGCACCTCGAGCCCGCCACCCTCGGAGGGTGCTGCGATGGATGCTACGCAGGTACGAGGACGTCAACACGACGAGTTTTATGAGCAGGTCGAGGTCGATGTAAAACAGCACTATCACGACTGCCTGCAAGGGCGGGGTTATCAGGTCACTCCGTGAGCTGAGTGACACGTGGATTGCGCTGCCGCCGATCAAGTAGGTGGACCATCAGCAAGGCATAGAGCGTGAGGGCGATAAACAATCCCATGCGCACGGCGAAGGCGGTATAGACGTCTTTCCCGGCGAGGCTGTCCTGAACCGACTGGCCCAGCAGGATGATTAGCGTGACCAGACTGTTGAGCCAGAACCCCGGGGTTTGTCGGGTCGGGCTGAGGGCATAGAGTTTGCGCGCCAACAGCAAGCCGAACAGGAGCATCCACAGAAAGAACATCCACAAGTGCACGAACAGGCTGAGCGCGCACCAGAACCCAACAGCCAACAGCCCGCCCATGAAGGTCGAACCGAGCAGTTCATGGGCAGCGTTGCGTGTCGTTGTCGTCGAACTCTGTTGGCCGAGACTGACCGCTTTCAAAATGATCGGCAGATAGCTCGCCGGGTCAATCAGGGCCAACAGGAATGCCGGTATGACAATCAGGGTCGCACGCAGTGCAACCCTCCCCACTTCTTGCTCCGGCAAAGCGCTGGCGGCGGGTGGGGACGGCGCATTGGCGGGGTCGGGAAACAGCCAGTGACTAATCCCCACAACGAGAACGGCGAGGATCAACCCCTTGACCAGGGCACCGATGACCATCATCGCCAGATCGAACTCGGCGACGCCGGCCGAAGAAATCATCGTCAGGCCAATGATCATGAAGGTCATGATCAAGGCATTGCCGCCGCGCAGGCCAAAACGAAATGCCAGGAACATACTGATGCCAATCAGCAGCACGCCGGTAATCGGGTAGTAACGCAGGACCGGAATCAACAACAGGCCGACGCCGGTGGTGAGCATCGCAGCCAGAGCGAGAATCAAACCGGCCTTCAATGGCAACGGCCGGTTGAGAGAAGCCAGCAGTAACACGGCCAGCACCGGCGCGAGAAAAGGGATCGGCAAGCCCAGGCCGAAGCTGACCGCCAAGCACAATGCAGTGCCTGTGCCCATACGCAACGCCCGCTGAACCCGGGGCGTGCGCTGGGTCGGCGAGCGCTTAATAGGCATAGCTCAGCCAGCTCATGAACCCCACGAACAAACGACCGAGCAGGTTCAACGGGTTGTCTTGAGTCGGGAATGCCATCACTTCGGCCTGCCCACCGGCACGGATGGCGCGGCTGTCGAACAGCGTTTTCCGTGAGGCCTCGGAGAACTCGATAATCACCGGAAAACGCTGGGCCGGACGCAGCCAGTCGCGGCTGTTCTGCACACTGGGAAGGGTACCGGGCGCAGTGCTCTGACCGACGCTGACACCGTAACCGACACTGCGTACACGGCCTTCGAAAATCTTCCCCGGCAGGGCATCCAGCACGATCGAAACCGGGGTGCCGACCTCGACCAGGCCCAGGTTGTTTTCGGTCATGTCTGCACTGATCCATACATCATGGATGGCAATCAGGGTCATGACCGGGCTGCCGGCAGTGGCGAACTGTCCGACATCGGTGCGCAGGTCGGTGATCAATCCCGCTGACCGTGCGCGTATCTGCGTGTTGGACAAGTCCAGTTCAGCTTTTGACAACGCCGTGGCGGCGCTGCGCAACAGCGCGTTGTCTTCCTCGCTGCCGCCTTCCTGTTCCCGTGCCCGCTGGACTTCGGCACGGGCTGCGGCGACCTGACTGATAGCCTGTTCACGGGTGGCTCGAGAGACTTCGAGCAAGCGCAAGGAAATGGTTCCCCGGTCTTCCCGGTACAAGCCTTCGAGGCGTTCGTTATCCTGCCGGGCCTTGAGCTCATTGGCCTGGGCTGCGCGCAAATTGGCTTGAGCCGAAGCAATGCCGGCGGTGCTGGCGCCGATCTGGCGGCGTGTGGATTCAAGGTCTGCACGTGCACGGTCGACGGCTATTTGATAGGGCTGCTGGTCCACTTCAAACAGCACATCGCCCGCCTTGACATCCTGATTGTTGCTCACATTCACTCGGGTCACCCGGCCGGCCACCTCGGAAGCCACCGGAATGACAAACGCACCCACCCGAGCCTGTTGGGTATACGGTGTGAAACGGTCCGCCAACAGGTACCAGGCCAGGCTCAGGACGATCAACAGCAATACCCATCTGATGCCCTTTTTCGCAGGATCGGCGGCAGGTTCGGATGCCTTGGGGGAGGGCGCCTCAGTAACGGGCGGCGAGGGTTCAGTCATCGGCTTTAACCTTTCGGCTCGGGATAGGAGGCTTGCGACGGGGCTGGCTCATTCAGCAGGTTGCCCCAGTCGGTACGTTGTTCCATTTGTTGGCGAGTGTTTTGATCGACTGTCGGCTGTGTGCTGTACCACCCACCACCCAGGGCTTTGTACAGCGCGATCAGGTTGCTCACGGCGTTACTGCGGCTGAGCAGGTAATTGTCCTGCTGTTCGAGCAATGCGCGTTGCGCATCCAGCACGCGCTGGAAGTCCGAGTAACCTTCCCGGTATTGGGTGCTGGCCAGGCTCAACGAACGCGCCGCGGCGACCTGCGCTTCACCCAGGATGCGCTCGCGCTCCAGCGATTTGATCAGGCTGCTGGCGGCATCATCGGCTTCCCGTGCGGCCTGGCGGACTTTGTCGCGATAAACCTCAATCAGCTGCTGCAAGCGCGCATCCTGTATACGCACGTTGTTGCTGATCTGGCCATGGTCAAACAGGTTCCAGCGCAAACTGGGGCCGCCGATCAGGTCCAGGCTGTTGGAAGTGCCGCTCAGCGTATCGGTGGTCCAGACAATGCTGCCCAGCAAGGTCAGCGACGGATAGAAGTCGGTTTGCGCGACGCCGATCAGTGCCGACTGGGCTGCGACATTGAGCTCGGCGGCGCGCACGTCCGGTCGGCGCAACAACAGGCTGGCCGGTACGTCTTGTAGCACGGCTCGGTCCACCAGCGGAATCAGTCCCTCGTGTTCAAGCAATTGGGGCAGGGCGCTGGGTGGCTGTCCGATCAGCACAGCCAGCGCGTTACGGGTGCGCACGACTTGCGCTTCAAAATCCGGGATGCTGCTCAAGGTGCCCAGGTATTGGGTCTTGGCTTGTTGCACGTCGAGTTCGGCGCTCTGGCCACTGTTGAACAGTTTTTCGGTGATCTCAAAGTTGCGCTTTTGCTGTTGGGCGTTTTCTCGGGCGACGCGCAAACGCGCCTCGGTGGTGCGCAACGAAAAGTAGGTATCGGCCACCTGAGCACGCAGCAGTACCAGAACGTCTTCATAGTTGGCCTGAGCCGCGAAGTAACTGGCATCGGAGGACTCGATCGCTCGACTGAAACGCCCCCAGAAGTCCAGTTCCCAACCGACATCAAAACCGGCGCTGTGCTGCCAGAAGTGGCTGTCTTGCGGGTTGTTCCCGCCGGACTGCTGGCGGTTGAAGTACAAGCTGTCAGCGCTGGCCTGCTGCAGTTGGGGATAACGCCCGCTTTGCGCAATACCCAACCGGGCACGGGCTTCCATGACGCGAAGGCCGGCAATTTTCAAGTTGGAATTGTGCGCATCCGATTCGGCGATCAGCGCGTCGAGGACCGGGTCGGCGAACACCTGCCACCACTGGCGAATGTCGGGATTCAGGCTTCGTTGGCTGGCTTGCTCAAGCGCGGGGCTGCTCCAGAGTTTTGTCCAGGCTTCGCCGGGAGGCTGAAAATCGGGCCCCAGACGGACACAACCGCCAAGGCCAAGGACGAGCAGCAGAAGCAATGGACTAGAGCGCGTCAGCATCGGTGCACTGATAGTAGATCTTGGGAAAACGTCATCCGAACATACCTGATATTGAAATGGCGTTGGTTCGCTTAGGTTAGTACAGCTGCGAGAAATACAAGCTCATGGTGAATGATCTGGGATCGACTAACTGCTACGCTTCTCAAGATCCATTAATCCTGGCAAAAAAATGAAGGTTAAGAAGACCATGAGTAGCCCTCAGGACAACATTGCTCCAAGCTCCACCGGTTGGCGTTTCAAACTGGGCATTGCGATTATTTGTTTGATGCTGGGCTCCTGGCTGATGGTGCCTCTTGCTGCCGCAGTGGATGTACCCGGCTCAAAGATCGCGGCACTGACAGGCATTTTGTTTATCAGCAACAAGGTTCTGTTAATTCTCGTCATTGCAATCATGGGTAAATCCGGCTTTCAGCAACTCAAGCGCAGCATGTTTGGTTACGTCTCCACGCTTGCACCGTCGGCAGACGTGGAAGTAGGCCCGGCTCGCCATCGAATCGGTCTTGTGATGTTTTGCCTGCCGCTGATTTCGGCATTTCTCGAACCCTACGTTGACACTCTTTGGCCGGGGCTGCGACCAAACCTCTGGCAGCTCCAGGCACTGGGCGATGCCATGTTGATCGGCAGCTTTTTCGTGCTGGGTGGAAATTTCTGGGACAAGGTCCGTGCATTGTTTATACGCAAGGCACGTGTCGTTAATACAACCGCGGTGTGAACGCCTCTAACGTGAAATGATCCCGTGATCGATCGCGTACTTTACCAGTGCAGCGGGTTTGTCGATGTTGAGCTTGCGACGGATGCTCAGGCGATGAGTTTCTACAGTCCGGACACTGATGTCCAGTTCGCGAGCCATTTCCTTGTTGTTCAGCCCCTGCGCCATTTTGTACAGCACTTGGTTTTCGCGCGGAGTCAGCTCATTGTCGGTACTTTTATCGGCAATGAGCCGCTGTGCGATCTCGGCGCTGTAGAACGTCCCGCCACTGACAATCGCTTCGATCGCCGCAATGATTTCCCGTGAAGGCGCGTTCTTCAACACATAGCCGCTGGCACCCGAGCGAACGGACTCACTCACGTATTCATAATTGTCGTACATGCTCAACACCAGCACTTTGAGCGTTGGGTACTGGCTGCGTAACAACCGGGTCAGCTCGAGGCCGTTGATGTCCTTCAGGCTGATGTCGACCAGCAACAGGTCCGGCTGGCAGCGCCCGACCATTTCAATGGCATCGGCGCCATTCTCGGCTTCTCCTACCACTTCCAGTTGCGCCATGACCCCCAGCAGCGATTTGATTCCATCGCGAACCAGGGAGTGATCGTCGACCAGGGCGACGCGGATCGGGTAGGGCAGGTTCATCGCAGGCATTCACTCTAATTGTTATAGGTTGGGTCAGCGTTCTGTACCCGGCCGTTTCATCGGCAGTAGCACGTCCAGCTCACTTCTTCCCGGCATCGATGTCAGCTCGAATCGACCGCCAAAATGCTCGACACGCTCACGGATGTTGCGCAGGCCAATGCCCGCGTGACGACGTTCGACCTGGGCGACGTTGAAACCGATACCGTCATCGATCACTGTCAACCGTACGGACTTTTCAGAACCGTGCAGGGTAATGATGACGTTTTTTGCTTGGGCGTGGCGTTCGATGTTGGTCAAGCCTTCTTGTACGATGCGAAACAACGATACGGCGGCGCCATCGACCAGATGACAGTCGAATTCGTTATCGTTGAAGGTCACGACCAGACCGCTGCGTTGCTCGAATTCTGCGGCGAGTTGACCGATAGCCGCCGGCAGGCCGAGGGTGTCGAGCAGCGACGAGCGCAGGTCGTGAGAGAGGCTGCGCACTTCGCCAATCGCATCCCCGAGGCGCTCCGTGGCGTCTCTTAAAATGCTCAATCCTTTATCTTGTCCATTTTCCAGCACATGGCTGGCCAGTTCGAACTGAAACTTGATGGACACCAGCAGCTGGCTGATGCCGTCGTGCAGTTCTCGGGAAACCCGCGACCGTTCTTCCTCCTGCAGGCTGACGATGCGTTGGGTCAGGCGCTGGAGTTTTTTATCGGCCAGGCGATGCTCGCTGACGTTCAGTGTCATGCCGCTGGCGAAAACGAACAGCACCGCAACGAGGGCCACCGCGGCTATGGCCAGCATGGTTTTGCGGATGCCCTGAGCCACCTCGTCACGGGCCTGCCGGGTGGCGCGTTCAACGTCTTCAAGGTAGATGCCGGTGCCGAGCATCCAGCCCCAACGGTCCAGCATCACTACGTAAGCGAGCTTGTCGGTCACTTGGCCCGAAGAGGGTTTGTTCCAGGCGTAACGTTGAAAACCTTCACCCGATTGCGCACTTTTGAGCAACGCCTGGATCACCGGCAGCCCGTAAGGGTCAGTCATGTCCCACAGGTATTTGCCCACCAGCTCTGACTGGCGCGCATGCATCAGGCTGCGGCCCTGGTGGTCGTAGACGAAAAAGTAGCCGTTGATGCCAAAGCTGAGCTTGCGCAGTTCTTCGAGCACTTGTTGCTGCGCGCGGGCGTCACCCCGGCCGTTGTCATACAGCGGCGCGATCAGGCTCTGGGCCATTTCGACGTAGTTTTTCAGCTCCGCACGCTTGCTCGCCAGAATGCTGTCTTCAATCAGTTGCGCCTGTTGATCGCCCAGTTGCCGGTTCAGCGAAATCACCAGCGCGCAGATGACGGCGATCGCCAACACCAGCGGCAGAATCCCGAGCGCAACGATTTTGTGTTTGAGCTGCATCTCTACTCCTGGCCAGGCCAAGGGAAGGCGAAGGCCCGGCATCATATGCCAAAGATACCCGCCTCCAGTAGCAGTGCTGGACAGAATGACCTGCGGCCATGATGAAACACAAAAAACCTGTGATCTGTGGCGAGGGGGCTTGCCCCCGTTTGAGTGCGTAGCACTCACAAGATCCTGGGTACATCAGAGATTTCTCGGGGCTGCTTCGCAGCCCAACGGGGGCAAGCCCCCTCGCCACAGCCCGCTCCCACAGGTGTTGCATTTCATCCGAGAGATCAGTGGCGTCTACGTAGAACTACGTAGACACCCCGTACGTAGTAACGCGGATTTATTTGTCGACAACATGCGCAGATATTGGGCTGGCTCCGCACAGCGGACACAATTATAAAAATTACCGCCGCAGCCATGGCTGTCGGCAGGAGACACGCTATGCCCCGTCTGGCTAAACACCTTGCCTGGTTTGCCGTGGCTGTCCTGGGAGCGTTTGCGCTGAGTGTCGTGGCCCTGCGCCGCGGCGAAGCCATCAACGCCCTCTGGATCGTCGTCGCAGCAGTCGCTATCTATCTCGTCGCATACCGCTATTACAGCCTGTTCATCGCCACCAAGGTGATGCAGCTCGATCCCAATCGAGCCACTCCCGCTGTACTCAACAACGATGGTCTGGACTACGTACCGACCAACAAACACGTGCTCTTCGGACACCACTTCGCCGCCATCGCTGGCGCGGGGCCGCTGGTAGGTCCGGTCCTGGCGGCGCAGATGGGCTACCTGCCCGGTACGCTGTGGCTGATTGCCGGGGTGGTGCTGGCCGGTGCGGTTCAGGACTTCATGGTCCTGTTCATGTCCACCCGCCGCAACGGTCGTTCCCTGGGCGACATGGTCCGTGAAGAAATGGGCCGCATCCCCGGGACCATCGCGCTGTTCGGTTGCTTCCTGATCATGATCATCATCCTCGCGGTGCTGGCGCTGATCGTGGTCAAGGCCCTGGCCGAAAGCCCGTGGGGCATCTTCACGGTGATGGCGACCATCCCGATCGCGATGTTCATGGGCATCTACATGCGCTACATCCGTCCGGGCCGCATCGGCGAAATCTCGGTGATCGGCGTGGCATTGCTGCTGGGTTCGATCTGGCTGGGCGGGCAGATTGCCGCTGACCCGGTGTGGGCCAAGGCGTTCACCTTCACGGGAATCCAGATCACCTGGATGCTGATCGGCTACGGTTTCGTCGCGGCGGTCCTGCCGGTGTGGCTGATTCTGGCGCCGCGTGACTACCTGTCGACCTTCCTCAAGATCGGCACCATCGTTGCGCTGGCGATCGGCATCCTGATCACCATGCCCGATCTGAAAATGCCGGCATTGACCCAGTTCATCGACGGCACCGGGCCGGTGTGGAAGGGTGGGTTGTTCCCGTTCCTGTTCATCACCATTGCCTGTGGCGCGGTGTCCGGTTTCCACGCACTGATTGCTTCCGGCACCACGCCTAAGTTGCTTGCCAATGAAGGCCATGCCCGTTACATCGGTTACGGCGGCATGCTGATGGAGTCCTTCGTGGCGATCATGGCCATGGTGGCCGCGTCGGTGATCGAACCAGGCGTGTACTTCGCCATGAACAGCCCGGCGGCCCTTGTAGGCTCCGATGCTGTTTCGGTGGCCCAGACGGTCAGCAGCTGGGGTTTCGCGATTACGCCGGAAGCCCTGCAAACGGTGGCCAAGGACATCGGTGAAACCACCATTCTGGCCCGTGCCGGTGGTGCGCCGACCCTGGCGGTTGGTATCGCGCAGATCCTGCACCAACTTCTGCCGGGTGAAAACACCATGGCGTTCTGGTACCACTTCGCGATCCTGTTCGAGGCGCTGTTCATCCTGACCGCGGTGGATGCCGGCACCCGGGCCGGGCGCTTTATGCTGCAGGACTTGCTCGGCTCCTTCGTGCCAGCGCTGAAACGCACCGAATCCTGGACCGCCAACCTGATCGCCACCGCCGGTTGCGTGGCGATGTGGGGTTACCTGCTGTACCAAGGCGTGATCGACCCGTTGGGCGGGATCAACACCTTGTGGCCGCTGTTCGGCATCTCCAACCAGATGCTGGCGGGTATCGCGCTGATGCTGGCAACTGTCGTATTGATCAAAATGAAGCGCCAACGCTACATCTGGGTCACCATGCTGCCCGCCGTGTGGCTGCTGATCTGCACCACCACCGCCGGCTTCATCAAACTGTTCGACGCCAACCCGGCCATCGGCTTCCTGTCGTTGGCGAAGAAATACAGCGATGCGTTGGCCAACGGGCAGGTCCTGGCCCCGGCCAAGAGCATCGAGCAGATGCAGCATGTGATCTACAACGCCTACACCAACGCAACGCTGACCGCGCTGTTTTTGCTCGTGGTGTTTAGCATCTTGTTCTTTGCACTCAAGGTCGGCATTGCCGCCTGGGGCACCAAGGAGCGTACGGATAAAGAAGCGCCGTTCCAGGCTTTGCCGGATGCTTGATGGAGGAGGGTGCCCATGTTCAATGACCTGAGTCGCCTCGGTAAATACCTCGGTCAGGCCGCGCGCCTGATGGTCGGCATGCCCGACTACGACACTTATGTCGAGCATATGCAAACCAGACACCCGGACAAACCGCTGATGAGTTACGAAGTGTTCTTTCGCGAACGTCAGGAAGCCCGTTACGGCAGCAAGGCGGGACCGAAATGCTGTTGATGCGAAACCTTTAAGCGGCATTGTGCTTTAGAAGCCCGGCCTGCCGGCGATAGCGATCTTCAAGACGCTACCGTCGGCAAGCCGGGCTTTTTTGTTGTGTTTTTGGCTTGCCTCTACGGTATTGCGTAGACCTTGAACAGCTTCTTGTCCGTGTCAGTAATACCTTCCAGGTGAGTGTCGTATGCCTGCTCGATCTCGCCCGATCGATACATTTCACTCAGCGCAGTGTCGACCAGCAAACGGAAATCTTCATCGTCTCGGTCCATTGCCATTGAAGTCGGCAAGTATTCGAAAACTCGATCCAGCAAGACCAGATTCCCTGCGGAATAGTTATTGGCGAGGAGCTTCTTGAGCATCATACGTTCGGCGAAGAAGGCATCGGCTTTGCCGTCGGCGACAAGTTTGAGGCCCGCTTCAATGTTCTCGACCGTGACCAGGGTAGCTACCACACCGAGTAATCGCATCTGCTGACGGATCCATGCCTCGGTGACACCACCTGCGATGGCGGCATAGGTCAGGTTGGCCAGCCCCCGATTGATGGTCGCACGCCAGGTCGGCCCGGCATGGGCTACTTTGCCGTTTAGTACATTGAGCAACGCCTCAGGTGCTTCCTGACGCACTACTACCGAAAGGCCGGCCGTGTAGATTGGAATCGAAAAACTCACACGCTTGCGGCGCGCCAATGTGGGGGGCGTCGGCGTGCAGAGGAGGTCGATCTCGCCCGAGCTCACGGCATTCATCTCGTCGTTGACGACGACGGGGCGGTAACGTACCTGCAACGCGGGCAAATCCAGTTCCGTCTTGATTTTGTCGGCGACCTTCAGACAAAGCTCGATCGCATAACCGTTGGCTTTGTCGCCTGCCTGGACGGAAAAGGGAGCGAAGTCCGGCACATAACCGAGGGTGAACGTATTGCTCACCCGCACGCGTTCAAGGGTATTGGCACCGGCGAGTACCGGCACCATTGTGAGCAGGCAGACGAATAGCAAGTTAATGGCTTTGGTCAATCGTACGTTCATATCCTGGCGCCCCGTATCGGATGTCTGTGCTGTCCTGAAGATAAAACTAAGGATTGCCGGCCCTGATCTGAGCGGTTGGAGACGCATCGACAAAACGCTTGGAGAGGAAGCCATAGAGCAGATAGCCGAATGCAAGGACAATGAGGCCACCGAATACGGCATCCTTGCCGCAGGCATAAAGGGCATACAACGAATAGCCCACGGCGATCAGTAATAGCATCGTGTTGCGGGTGTAGATCCCTGTACTGACTTTGGCTTTGTACATCATGACCAATAGACCTGTGGCAGCTGTCACGTAGGGGATCAGGTTGGTCACAGCTGCCAGGCTGACGAGTTTTCCGAACTGGGCGCTGGCATTGGGCGAGATGGTCGACAGGGCCATCAAGGTCTGAAAGACGCCGCAGACGAGCATGCCGAGAATAGGCGCATTCTGTGCGCTGACCTTGCTAAACAATTTCGGGAACATGCCTCGGTCAGCAGTCATCTTCGCCGTTTGCGCCAGGGTGAATTGCCAGCCCAGCAGCGAACCGACACAAGCCATTACTGCCAGCGCCATGACGATGTTGCCGACGATGGGAGTGAACATATGTGCATAGACGAGCGCGAAGGGCGCCGAAGAGTTGGCCAGTTCGGCATTGGGTACAATGCCCTGAATGACCGTAGTCGAAAGCACATAGACCACTGCCGCGCCAAGCGTGCCGAACAGACAGGCCAAGGGTACGGTGCGCTTGGGATCTTCCACTGCATCGGAAGCCTGTGCCGCCGATTCCATGCCAAGGAAAGCCCACAGGGTGAGGGGAATCGCCTTGCTGATGGCGTCGGAGATCGGCAGGGTATTCGGGTTCCAGGCGGCAATCAGCACATCGGGCTTGAACCAGAACCAGCCGATAATACTCAACCCGGCCACCGGGATGATCACCCCCCACACGGTAATCGCGCCGATCTTGCCGGTGATACCGGGGCCTCCGAAGTTGGCCACGGTGGTCAACCAGAGGAGGCTAACCGTACCGATGAACAGAGGAATCGCGCCGCTGCCCAGCCAGGGCACGAACGGTGTCATGTAACCCACTGCTGAAATGGCGACGGCCACGTTAGCGATGCCCAGCGAGAGAAAGTACAGATACGAACAGAGAAAGAAGCCTGATTTGGCATGCGCCTCTTCGGTGTAGGCAGACAACCCGCCTGAGCGCGGGCAGTAAATGCCGCACTGGGAAAAGCAGTAAGCAATGGCCATCGAACCGACGGCAGTGACGATCCATGACAGCAACGAAACAGCCCCAAGTTGGGCCATGCTCGTCGGCAACATGATGATGCCCGAGCCCATCATGTTCACCGTCACCAGAGTGGTAAGCCCCATGAGGCTCATTTTCTTGCTTGAATCGGCCATCGGAAACTCCTTGATCTGCTCACCACATAGAACATAGTCCTGATTGCCGTAGTCATAGTCCGTCGAACAGATTTATCGCAGTGAGTTCTCGAATGTGCGGGCAACGCCCAGAGCGAGGTGAGGAGTGCGATAAAACGACTAAATGGTTATTTAGTATAGCTATAAACTATTATGGCTATTTGCTTGATAGATAAGCCATTCAAAGAGAGGGCGATTTTCAAATTCTCTACGCTGACGCAGTGATCGCGGTATCGGCTTTGGAGCCTCATATGGAGGCAGTTTTTTGATGCTTTATTTCGATCAACACGTCAGGGCTAGCTTAATGGAGATTAATCCATTCGTTGCTTGCTCAGGATTGGCCTATAGATCGTTTTCACTTGAATCAATCGGACATCGTTCATTACTACCATTTGGTAAACCGATTCAATACAGCCTGATTTTTCCATACGGTATGAATACCGGGCAGCGACGTTATCGCTGGGCAATATTTGCCGCTGTATATCTGGTGGCGTCTTAGCGGTATACGGTTTGATTAGTGAAGCGGGTTCACCAGGATCTGATTCTGCATTATGGAGATGAACCGTCGGCAGAAGCTCAGAGAGCAATTTCCCGAGCGTACAGAGTTGTTGGAAAGCTGATCCAAGGAATGAGGGGCTTGGGTGAAATAAGGGGCTTCAAAATCCGCGTGCAACCAGGTTAACTCTGAAACACGTTGTTACGTGTAATGTATATTATGTTAAACGAGGTGCTATGTCAGATATGTTCATGATGTTAGCGGCACCTAAAAACCAGAGATTCAGATCTAAAAACCGTTTCGTGATAAATCAATGCGTTGCGAGGTAAGGTTTCGCTGCTCCTTCAGAATGTCCCCGTACGAAGCTTGCTTCCTTCAGACCTAAAAACCGGACTGCTAGCTACCCTGACTTGGTGCGCTCGCATCGATATAGCAACGACCTCGTAACTGATGTTGCCCTGCGTTGATAATCACGCCTGTTCCGCTCAACCTAGGCCATAATTTCTCCCATACAGTCTAGTACGTTCTGGAACAGCCAATGTCTATTTTGCATCAGCCTGTCCCAATGTTGGCCCCGACCGGCTGGGGAGCCAGCATTAACACCGGATTACCTACCAATGCGCATCTTAGGGCGAAACTAGAATCCCTCGATAATTCCTGCAACGCCCTGGAATGCTACGACGCGGCCTCGATGTTTCTACTTCACAAAGTGGTTTCCTTCGACGGCGCGTCTGAAAGGCATCTTCGGAAATACTCGGTATCTCTGGAACGGGCTTTAAATTGGAGTTTCATTGTCGCCAGAAAATCGGTATTTGACTGGGATCAGGTGGATATACAAAGATACCTGGACTTCGTTGAAATCCCAGACTCTTCATGGGTGTGCTCCAGCAGTTTTAGTCGGTTTGTAAGCAATAAGAATGAGCCTTATGAGAAATGGGCGATAAATGAACATTGGAGGCCTTTCAAGCGTAAATTTTCAGATGGTGCGGTGATGCCGCCATATTGGGGGGAGCTTGATAAAGAGCGGACGTTGATCCTGGATTTTTTTCTTTACTTATCCCAAAAGGCTTCATATCCCCTCACCTACCTCGATGCGAATATTGTGGAAAAGCTTCGTCGTGAAATTCCTACCAAACGGCCTCCTCGCAGTTTACGAAGGGAGCACAGAAAACTACTCTTTAAGATGAGTTCGTTTGAATTAGACTGGGTATTTGAAAAGGCCACTGAATTCAGTAAGGGTAAATGGCAATATGAGCTTGTTCTATTCGCAATGGCGATTGCGCGGTACTCCAATTTGCCAATCAAGCCGTTATGTCGCGCGTCTAACTCCACAGGACTTTTGAGCCAGTTTTACCGTCAAAGTGGCGAGTGGTATTTCGTAACTGATTCAGGCGCGCCCACGGAGCGTATTTATAAGCTTGACGCACAAATAGATCCATATATTCAGCGTTATCTCAGATATCTTGGTCTCGCATGGGATCAGCCTTTGTCAGATACGCATATATTTAGGCGTCCAGAAAAAGAGCAAGGGTTCGGATATGACTATCTTGCAGAAATGATGGAAAGCTTGCGTCATGAACTCTATCAATTAGTTGAAAATCACAGCAGTGATGATCTCAACATATCTCAGGAAATACCGCAAAAATTCTCTTTGTGGGTAATTCGGAGATCACGTCCTATGCCTAAGCGAGAACCGAAGAGGCGTGGTAGTCCGCATAAGACTCAGCTTCCGAGAGCTTCGCTCGATTAATGGGATGCAGAAGGAATCGAAGGCGTTGAAGGCCGAATTTCTGTAACAGCAGGCACAGTGACAGGATCTTTTATAAACTATACGGAGTTTTTTAAATGCGGACGGTTCAGATTCAATGGTTTAAGTGACTATCGACAAACTCCATCCCTCACCAACGTTTTCTGATTCTGGACTTTGAATCTCGAGACTATCTCCGCGACGATGGATTACTTTACATCTCTCGTTGTTACGCACTTCAACGCTACCTAGGTAGGCCCCACCCCAAGTATGTCTCCCCTTCATCTACACCGGATTGTGGTTATACGGTGCAGCAAGTAGCTGACGACAAGGCGCCAACTACCCTTTGGGGAAAATTTAACTTGCTCAGCCCTACTGCTTTGAATGCTGAGCGCATGAGCACCTTCAACACTATCTAACTAACTCCGCGGGAACCGGTGACCGCGCTGACGCCACAGTTCACCAAACGGAGGATTTTTAGGCAATGGTCGGGAATATCGGTGGGGGGACTGTGACTGGGTCACAAATATGTCTGCCACTGTGTGATCAATTTCAATCGTTCCAACTACTTTGTTATACCCGGCTTGCTTTGGTTGCAAAGCAAGCTCTTTCATTGCTTTAACATAGCTGGCATTACTTAACTCGGGCGAACTGTCAACGCGGAAGTAGCCTGGGTTGCCAGCAAAGTGGCGTGCCATTGCATTCCGAATGTAGTTGACAAGCATGGTTTTCAGTTGACAATTATAAATCTGAATGTTTTGTGTGATCGGTGTTTCCAGAATTGAGAAGCCGATAATACTTTGAGTTAATTTATCGACCGCGAGTGTGATAGTGGGCTTGTACGGGAGCTGATTGAGCTTGTACGGGATTTTATTTAGATGTATGCCACCGTTTAGTGAGCTGGGTTGTTTTTTCTCATTCATTTGTGAATTCCTCTAGTGCTCGAATTAAATTTTTTAATCCAGATCACTAGCCTAGGATTTTTTCCTGAAGAGTCAAGGTGCAGATCTTCACTTCATGAGCTTAGTGGAAGTGCGAAAAAATTAAATCACGTTTCCAGCGCGTAACATGGGGAGATTTCGCCCGTCCGTAGTTTTTTCCAATCGGCGCGCTGTCAATTTATATAAATTATTTGCCCCACGTAGTAATGTATTTTCAGCGCCGCGACGCTTTCCGAGCGACGCTCAGATCGGCACAACGGATCGAAGTCTTCCTGGACGGCGATAAGCTACGGCGCAGCGGCGCTCTGCGCGGGCGACTACTCGAAATTTCGGCCACGGGTTGCAGTGTAAGCTTCGATGGAAATCTTGAAGACCAGCTTCGAATCGGATGTATTTACGAACGTATGTCTGCCAGCGCTCCGCTGGACGTGAAGCTGACGATGCTTGAGATACGCCACCTTCGCTACGAAGCGCGTATCGACAGAACCTTCGCAGGTATGCGCTTCCATAACCTCAGTGGCCTGATGCAACGCAAAGTCCAGAGCTTCGTGAACCAGCTTCAACGTGAAGCGCGGCGAGCGGACAAGGATGAGGTTTGAGGGAGTAGCAACACGATGACCCTGACTCTAGGCGCACTGACGTCGGAGCCATCGAAGGCCTCTACATTTGTCTCTGATCAAGCCTCGCAGGCCCGCCAGATGGTGCTGGAAGAATGAAATTATTTCAGTGCCATGTAAATCGAAATCGAGATTAGACTCAGAACTCAACTTTAGAGATTTCGGCGCGGTCTGCCCGGTTAAGGAATCGATGAGTGAACGTAAATTGGAAAGGGCTATTGCCGATACACGGCGAGATTATCGTCATCGAGGACGACCCTACATTGCGTTCGCTGATGGAAGATATCGTGGCGGAGATCGGCGCAAAAGTAGTAGCGTTCGACACTGCTGATGACGCATTAACCTATCTGCTTGAAGCGCATGATCAATGCCGATTGGTGATCGCAGACCACGGTGTTCCGGGGCAGATACAAGGTACCGAGTTCATTGAAATGGTCAGGGGTCGATGGCCGTCTATCGCTGCAATCCTGACGTCCGGATACCAGATAGATCCTGTAACGGTGCCACCAGCAGCCATTTATCTGCACAAGCCGTGGTCACTGGACGATCTGGTAATCGCGGTGGCGTCGCTCTTACAACCTAATCACCCTATCCGAAAAATTTGAGTCGGCGTGACCTGTTGACTCTAAGCTTCGAGTCCAGCCTTAGCCGATGCACTCACCGCACAGATCGTTTTGCGCGCCGACATTTCAATTCTCAGGTCGCTGATCAAATTCGAGATCGCCCGACTGGACGTGAGATCCGCTGCCAGCACCCCGGGGACAAAGAGTTCCACAGCGCCCGAAGATGGTTCAACCATCTTGATCAAAAGCGCTCCTTTCGGGTTCACTGAGCAGGTGCAGGAGCGAGGTAATAAACCGCTTTCAATAATGTGTCTGAGCTCCAAAGCGGAAATCATCGGCCTACGTCTTAATGAGAAATTTCATCTGAGTCTTGTGCATGAAACCTAGGAGTCAAGGAACGCGCCGATGCAAAATTCACGACGAAATGTTTCGCCTGCTGTGGGAATGAACAACGCAAACCAGGCGAAGCACCAATCCGACTGAGTTTGGATTCAATATTGGTTGCTTGGAAGGCTTCAATCCCTATGACTTGGAAAACGTTTCAGTAGCCGATGGAGGTCAATGGGCGAGCCTGCAGACCAGCACGCGTAACGGAAGTTTGCGCGGGTAGCCGGGCCCATTGGCCCGAAATAGCGACTTCCCCATTTACATCGCACCACAGCTTAGCTTGGTGCAATCGATGACTCGCACATAATGATTTGGACACAACCTCCCTCCCGCGAAGCCTCTGTCCTCACGCAGAGAATCATTGCGCTCTCTGTCATAAATTGTCTCAGCTCAGTTCTGCATAATGGTTGAAATCATGGAGTCATACCGGTACTCCTAAAGCACCAGTTTCAGCAGGGAACGCACCATGCATTCAAGATTCAGGGTCATCGAAACAACCAGAATGGATAATGGCATCAAGCAGTATCGGGTTGTGGATCTCGTCGAGGGAGGATCTGCTAGCAAGCACGGTGTGTTCAAGGCCAGGGTCGAAGCGGAGGCTGTTTGCTCGCTCCTGAATGCCCTGCATCCACGTCAGAGTGGTGCAGCTCGCATGCCCTTGAGTATCTGATCCACTCGATGCGGAAGGCCAGGCACTGGATACCTTTTTGAGGGTGATGAATGCCGAGAGCGCAGTCGTGGATTCTCATTTGCAAAGTGCGTTTTAAAGGCGCGCCAGGTTCAATCGCTGACACTCCTGCTCCGCTACTTCTCGGGCTTGATAGGTAGTCGCTAGACGTTGTTTCTCTTCGTTGTCATAGATGTCGAAACCTATGGGCGCATTCTTGCAGAAGCTCATCCCGAGGCGCATTGATCCCGTTTCTTTCGGGATTGCTGGGACAACAACAAATCTCGAAATCATCTTCACACCCTCTCCTCGAACCTCATAACTATTAGCGGCTATATGCCACCACAGCAAATGGACGGCGCCAGTTTCCGACGACAAGCACATCATCGATCAGAACCTGCCCCTTCCCCTTCACAAAGGTATGAATCAATTCCCTCAATCAGCACTTGAAGCTTCTGCCTGAGCGTCGGTAGTTCGGAAGCAGTCAGTGCATGCGGCCTGTCGGCCATGCCAAGAAACGCTGCCAGCGCCAGATCTGAGTGTTTGATCAATGCCACCAGATGCTCACCTCGCGGGCCGCTACTTCCCGCCATCCAGTTCTTGACTGTCCTCTCATTTGCGTTCGTCCAGCGCATCAGCGTTTTGGTGGCTTGGTGTGTGTCTCCAAGTTCTAAATGCAGTGCTCGTGAGATGCCGGCTGCGTACTGTTTTTGAGCCAGAAAAGAATTGCCCGTTTTCGTGAACATTTTTCCCTCCCCGATCTTCTACCTTCTTTAGAGCTATATCGAAAAACGCGGTATCCGATGACGGCTCTGACGACCCCTTGGTGGGCGCGAGAAAGTTGAGGATGTTGTCGATGCAAAATCTCATTGGTGTGGGTAATACACTCAACGAACCGAGTGCGGCCTTGGCAGCGGCGTACGTTCGGATGTCCACTGAGCATCAGCAATATTCGACTGAGAATCAGCTCGATACCATTCGCCTCTACGCTGTTACCCACGATCTTGAGATCAACAAGGTGTATACCGACGCGGGTAAAAGCGGCCTGCGCCTGGAGGGTCGTGATGCCCTAAAGCAGCTGTTCTTCGATGTGGAAAACGGACGAGCTGACTACACCACCGTCCTGGTCTATGACGTTAGCCGCTGGGGGCGCTTCCAGGATCCGGACGTCAGCGCTAGCTACGAGGTTCGCTGCCGGCAAGCGGGGGGTTTCCGTTCAATACTGTGCAGAGCAATTTACCAACGACGGGTCGCCGGTCTCCAACATCGTCAAAAGCGTGAAGCGGATGATGGCAGGCGAGTACAGCCGCGAATTGTCAGTGAAAGTCTTTGCGGGGCAGTCTCGACTTATCGAGTTGGGGTACCGCCAAGGTGGCCCAGCAGGGTTTGGGCTTCGACGGCAGTTGGTAGATAGTCACGGCTCACCCAAAAATGAGCTGCAGATGGGCGAACACAAAAGCATCCAGACAGACCGAGTGATACTGGTGCCGGGCCCACCGGGCGAAGTCGAAATGGTGCAGTACATCTATCGTTTGTTCGTCGAGGAAGGCAGAAGTGAACGTGAGATTGCCGACTGGTTGAATGCCCGGGGAGTACTCAACGATCGCGCAAGATCGTGGTCTCGAGGCACTGTGCACCAGGTGTTGATCAATGAAAAATACGTCGGCAACAACGTCTGGAACCACAACTCCTTCAAGCTAAAACAGACGCATGTAGTGAACCCACCTGAGGAGTGGATTCGGGCGAATGGCGCCTTCCGCCCTATCGTGAATTCGATCTTGTTCAAGGCCGCTCAATCGATCATTGAAACGCGCTCCTATCGGATGCCCGATGAGGAAATGTTGCAAGTACTCAAGACCATCTACCAACGCAGCGGATACCTATCGGGCCTGGTGATTGACGAAGCTGAAGGTTGTCCCTCTAGCAGTGCCTATCAGCATCGGTTTGGAAGCCTGCTTCGCTGTTACTCCCTTATTGGGTACACGCCTGCTCGCGACTACCAATACATCGAAGCCAACAAGCGCCTGCGGCAGATGCACCCGCTGCTCCTTCAGCAAACCACGTCGAAAATTGCCGAGGTCGGTGGAAAGGTTTCGATCGACCCTCGCACTGATCTGATGCTAGTCAACGAAGAGGTCACCATCTCACTCGTACTCAGCCGGTGCCAAATATGGGCGGTACCGAGCCCTATGAAATCGTCTGTGGCCAAGGCCGCTTCGAAGCTTTGCAGGCGCTGGGAGAGAAAAAAATTCCCTGCATCGTGGTGAGCGCCAGCGAGGCGGATCGATACCTGATCGGTTTAGTTGAAAATCTTGCACGACGAAAACATTCAAACCGCGAGCTTTTGACATCAATCCAGATCCTTTCAGATCGTGGTTACACCTGCCACCAGATAGCCGAAAAAACCTGTTTGGATTCAGGTTACGTACACGGAATTCTGGTGCTACTGCGTCAGGGTGAAGAACGACTGATCGCAGCCGTGGAGAAGGGCTGGTTATCTATAAAGTTGGCGATGGAAATTGCTCGTTCGAAGGATGTCGATCTCCAGCAAGCCATGATCGAAGCCTACGAAAGTGGTGTACTCAAGGGCGATCAACTGATGAGGGTGCGCCGCCTCGTTGATAAACGCAAAACCTTTGGCAAACGTTATGGCCAACAACCACCTCGTACTGAGAAACATACGCCCCAAAAGCTTCTTCACGCTTATCAAATAGAGGTTCGGCGCCAGAAGGTCATGATCAAAAAGTCAGACATCAGTGAACAGCGGCTACTGATCATCGTCACGGCGATGCGTAAATTGCTGGCTGATGACTACTTCAAGACGCTGCTTCGGAACGAAGATATTCCGGACATGCCCAAGCCGCTGGCCGACCGGATCTTTGGAGAGACGCCGTAATGTCAGAGGTCAAGCAGGCATTCGAGAGTCGTGTTATTTCCGTTCCATTAGAGCGCATCCTTCCCTCGCGGAAGGTCGATCAACTGATAACTGGCAGCAAAAAGTACGCAAGTATTTTGAGCTCAATTCGAGAACTGGGAGTCGTTGAGCCGTTGGTGGTTCATCCCAAGCCCCTGATCGCAGGTGGAGTAGCTTCGTTCATGCTTTTGGATGGGCACTTTCGCTTAGAGGCACTCAAGGCGTTGGGCGCGGTTGAGGCGCTGTGCCTGATTTCCACCGATGATGAGGGCTTTACCTACAACCGACAAATCAACCGACTGACACCGATTCAAGAACATAAAATGGTCGTTACCGCCCTGAAGAAAGGTATTGAAGCATCGCGGATTGCATCCGTACTGGGGATCAACGTGGATCGAGTCCACGAAAGAGAAAACCTGTTGAAAGGTATAGCGCCTGAGGTAGCGGAGATGCTGAAGGTTCGCATGGTATCGCAGGATGTGTTTCGTGCCCTTCGACTCATGAAACCCATCCGCCAAATCGAAACTGTTGAAATGATGATTTCAGCCAACTGTTTCACGCGAAACTATGCGCGAATGGTCTTGGCGGCATCACGCCCGGAGATGCTGGTTGAGACGAAGAAAAAACAGAGTGACGTCAGTGCAGTCGACATTGCGCGCATGGAACGGGAGATGGAAAATCTTCAGCATGACTACAAGCTGGTAGAGGATACCCTGGGTGAAACAATGCTCGTTTTGGTTGTGGCCAAAGGTTATCTCGTGCGCCTTCTGCGCAATGAAGCTATTGCAGGCTATCTCACTCGCTACTATGCGGAGCTGCTCGAGGAGCTGGTGTCCATCATGGAAGCAGTAACCTCCGATGCGAGGCAGCTTGAACGGGAATAGCGATCACCTGCTAGGCTGTCCTCTTCCACGGAGGAAACATTATGTCCAATGCAGACCTGCTCCCTTCCCTGCTGTTCAAGATTAATCAGAATCAATTGGCTCTCGAAGCCGCGATCATGGAGCTTACGCTTTGGGTCGAGCAGCGCGGCTCGGGTGAGGTTGGAGGCAATGTACGCAGTGCGCTGGCAACGGTCACCAAGAACGAAGAGTTCATCAATATGACGTTGGCGGTGCTCATGACGCCTGAGTGAGAAACTCTCAAGCTTGTAGATCAGCCGGGCCCACCGGGCCGAAGGATTGAGCTCCTCGTTGACGCCACTTCATATCGCAGCTTAGCTATGGGCTCGCGATGACTCACACACGATGATTTGAACACAACCTCCCCTATCACCGCCCACGAGGTCTGCCTAATACTGACGGAAGTCGCGCTCGGCAAACGCATCATGATTCGAAGCTCCAACAGTCATGGAATAAGATCTATCACGGCCTCATGTCAGTGGAGACCGGTGGATGGCAACTCACGCTTTGAGCAACGCCTCCAAGCGCTGAAGGAACACTCCTACTCTATGCGGCACGTGCTGACGAGTGGGCAATAACGCGGTGATGAAGAGTTGTTCCGGGTCAACATCCTCCAATTCAATTAAACAAAGGCTTCCAGCAGCCAGATCATCACGGATGTCCCAGTACGTGAGCATCGCCATCCCCAAGCCTTGCCTGCTCGCCGTGCGCACCGCCTCGACACTGTTGGCCGAAAAAACGCCCTCTGCCCGCATGGAAACCGCTTCACCGTCACGCATGAACGGCCAGAAAGGCATCCCATGCAACGCAATGCGGCGGTGGCTTAATAGTGCGTCCATCGTAGCGGGTATGCCGTGACGCTCCAGATACATCGGACTGGCGCACAGCACTCTAGGGTTCGGTGCGAGGGGGCGCGCGATTAAAGCCGAGTCTCGCGGGGTTGCGATGCGAACCGCGACATCGATCCCAAGACCGACAATATCCACAATGCTGTCTGATAATGTCAGATCAACCCGCAGCGCCGGGTGCTCTGCCAAGAGGGCGGGAATCAGCGGCATGATCACTGCCTGTCCGAACACTGTGGGGGCAGTTACTTTCAAGACTCCACTGGCAGCTCCGGCATTGGATTTCAAACTGACCCTCGCTCCCTCACTGGCTTCCAACAGCGTCGTTGCAAAGGGGAGAAATGTTTCGCCTTCGGCTGTCAGTGATACGGAGCGAGTTGTCCGATGAAACAGCCGAACACCTAGTTCACCCTCAAGCGATGCAAGCCTGCGAGATACTGTCATTGGTGCCACGCCGAGTCGTCGAGCGGCTGCCGAAAGACTGCCGCTTTCGGCAATGGTGCTGAACACTTCTACATCTGGAATCTGCATCATTACATCCAATTTTGATAAAGCGGCTTATCGTTTTTGCTGGCTTCTCAGCGGTTCAAGCCAAGTTTATTGTCCTCTAAATCGCTATCCAACAGCATCATTGAAAAAATGAGGGCAGACCCCATGATTGATTACAATCAACAGATTTTAACTGAGTATGATATTGGCCGCCTCAGATTGAGAAATCGTCTTGCAGTAGCCCCCATGACGCGTGTCAGTGCTACGGAGGCAGGCCTGGCTACCGCTGAGATGGCGCGTTACTACGCGCGATTCGCCAAAGGCGGATTCGGTCTGGTCATTACCGAAGGGCTATACACCGATCAGAGGTATGCTCAGGGTTACCCCTTTCAACCGGGGCTCAGCGATGTCGAGCAGGCCCAGGCCTGGCGTAGTGTGACCGATCTTGTTCATGCCCACCATGGCACGGTATTCGCTCAACTCATGCACGCTGGAGCGCTGACCCAGGGCAACCGCTTTAAAACTGCTACCGCTGCACCCTCGTCCGTTCGACCGAAAGGAACGCAGATGAAGTTCTATTACGGTGAGGGGCAGTATCCGCTACCTCAAGCGATGAGTGATGAGGACATCGCCGATGCCATCGCCGGATTCGCACAAGCGGCCGTGCTGGCAACTCGTGCCGCTGACTTCGACGGTGTTGAAATCCATGGGGCGAACGGCTATCTGCTTGATCAATTCCTGACCGATTACACCAATCAAAGAGACGACCGCTGGGGCGGTAATGTCGCAGGACGGATCGCTCTGATACTTGAGATCATCAAGGCAGTCAGAGCCGCTATCGGCACGCTTGCTCCCATCGGTGTACGCATTTCCCAGAGCAAGGTGAATGACTACGAACACAAATGGCCTGAAGGCGAAGCAGCAGCGGAGGTCATCTTTGGCTCGCTCAACGACGCTGGCGTAGACTTCATCCATGTGACGGAGCTTGAGGCTTGGAAACCGGCGTTCGTAAATGGAAATGCAAGTCTGGTTGAGCTGGCCCGCCGGTATGCGCCGCAGGTGGCGATCATCGCCAATGGTGGTCTGGATGTATCGCAACGCGCTGAGCAGGTGTTACGAGATGGCGCCGATATGATCGCGCTGGGCAAGGCAGCTCTGGCCAACCCCGATCTTCCCCGCCGCCTGGCAACCCACGCCACGCTAGACGAATTCGACGCTTCGATCCTGGGGCCGATTGCGAATATCAAAGACAGTGAATTGACGTTGGCGTGACACCAACAGGAAAGGGTCGAGCGAACACTATAGATTTGCGTTTACGCTCACAGCTGCCTAGGCCATCGACCGCTTCACGCCCTGAAGAAGTCAGTCAACCTAGATCGAGGTTCTTGAGGAGCGGTGAACCACCCTTCCTCAAGGCATCCAAGTAGGTGGTTTCATCATAGGGCGTCCTTGTCTGCGAGCACTGGTACAGAATCCGAATCCACTTATACGCGAGTGCGCGTACGGCAGCTTGGTAGGTACTCCCTTTGGCGGCGAAGTCGTAAGCATACTGACCGAAAGCTGTGCGCTCGCCTGCACGGGTGAAAGTTTGGATCAGGCGGTCTGTATACAGATACAGGCTTGCTCCACCGGCGCCCTTGTCTGTCAGGCTACCCTGACTGAGTTGAGTGAAGTTGCTGCCATCTGACACACTTTGGTACCCCGCAGTAATCGCGTGACCACCCAGTGTGTAAATCAACGCGGCACTCCAGGTACGGTTGTCGATCTCTCCACTACCGTTTTTGGTGTAGCCACTCATTCTGTAGCCTGACGTCCCGGAGCTATTTGCCCCTGACGAGTCAGTTTTGAAATAGCGCAGGTCGGTTTTAAGGGACTGATTGTCCGAGAGGGCAAGGGTGTGAATTAATCCCATAAAATGCTGCATATAGTAGTTGTCGAGGCTGGCGTAGTAGTACTGAGCTGTCAGATCCTTGGTGACGTTCCAATCGCCCCCGGCGAAGTCAAACTGATTGCTTTCCCGCGTACCACCAGCAACGGCCAACCCCGTCTGATCGCTCGAACCACGTCCTGTTGCATGTTCGATCCGACCTCCAGTCAAGGTCAGCCCCTTGAACTCGCTCGAGGTGATTTGACCGCCCTCGAAGGTTTGTGGAAGCACGCGCCCATCGTTGGCGACCAGAATTGGGAGTTTCGGAATCAAAGTGCCGTAGCGAAGTTCAGTTTTCGACATTTTGACTTTTACGGTCAGCCCGAGCCGGCTCCACTCGTCGACGGCACGGTTGTCACTGTCAGAAGGCATCATGCTGCTACCGACATGCCGTCCTTTGCCACTGTCCAAGGTAACTCCCAGCAACCCCAGGCCATCGACACCAAAGCCAACCATTCCATCGGTATAGCCCGATTTGAAGTCCAGCATGAAACCCTGCGCCCATTCTTCGGTTTTGGAAGGTGCGGCAACGCCATCGCGGTTGTCGTTATTGAAGTAGAAGTTTCTCATTCCCAAGGTGGCTTTGCTATCACTCAGGAAGTCAGCATGCACCTGGGCACTCAGGGTGATACTAAGAAACACCGAACTTGCAGTTATTGTTTTTCCACTCATTTATATAGCGCTCCATTTGTTATTTTAAAGTGATAGAAGCAACGCAAAATTTTCAGGTGTGCGTTTTTTATTATTCTTAATACCCTGCTGAAAACGAGAAATCGACGATACCTCGCCCCTCCTGCATCAAGTTAATATTGTTAATGCAAGTTCCAAAGTCGCTCATCGCACCTGTTTCTGTTATGCAGCGCGATAGCGTTAGAGCGGATTGTGTGAGAAAGGCGCAGGGAGTGCCTTGCCTGGGGAAATGGAGTTCTGCGTTGCGGTCTGAAAATTTATCTTATCGTCTGAATTTCAGGACTGGGGCCGGACACAATTGTCGGTCGAGTACCCAAAGGCTCAGCGGGCTGACCTGACGACTGTCCTCTATAGCAACCCGCGGCGCGCCGATCACGACGCCCAAGGCCTAGACTGCGGTGTAACCAATCTGCGTCAGGTACCGGGACGGACGACGAACATGGCGGTTCCCCGCAACGCCGCCTATTCTTGCTGGATGGTCTCCCTGCTTTTGCTCAGGCGATGTATCGGGCCGGAACGATCTAATTTATTTTGACCGTCCGTTCATCGCCAATCCGGGCCTGCCCACGCGTTTTGCCAGCAGCTGTCCCCTCACCCGGTCGACCCGACCAGCATGTATGGCGCAACGGATAAAGGCTGCACGCACTACCCACCTGTCGTTCCCAAGCGACCGATGCCGCAGCACTTCTTAAACAGGGGCGCTGTTCACGTTTCTCCCATTGAGGAAGATGAGTATGTATCGGCCGAGCACGATTCCTTATCAGCAGCATCGAGGGTTCAGCCGAACCTTCACTCAGGGTCATTTGAGCCTTGGATTGTTCTTTCCTTTGGAGGCCTTCGATGGGGACACTCCGAGCATGCTCAACCAAGTCGCATTGGCCAAACGAGCAGAGGCGCTGGGCTTCTGCGCGCTCTGGTTTCGCGACGTGCCTCTTCGCGACCCTGGTTTCGGCGATGTCGGCCAAGTCTTCGACCCCTGGGTTTACCTGGGATATATAGCCGCTCATACGTCAGAGATAGCGCTTGGCACCGCATCCATTGCCATCCCGTTACACCATCCGCTGCACACGGCCAAGGCATCGGCCAGCGTCGATCAGTTGAGCGCAGGTCGCTTGATTCTGGGGGTAGCTTCCGGCGATCGCCCTGTGGAGTTTTCGGCTTTTGGCGTCGATGCCGAAAGGCGCGGAGACATTTTTCGAGAGTACTACGAGGTGATTCGCAGAGCCCACAGCACCAGCTTTGAACCCATCCGCTGGAGCGGTGGTGAGATGCAGGGCGCAGACCTCATTCCGAAACCTACGACCCAAGTTATTCCAATGCTCGTGACCGGGAATAGTCGCCAGTCACTGGATTGGATCGCGCGCGAAAGCACCGGATGGATCAACTATCCACGCCAACCGAAAATGCAGCGACTGATCGTGGAAGATTGGCGGCTGGAGGTCATGAAGCAATGTGGTTCCGTCTATAAGCCCTTCGCTCAGTCGCTATACATCGACCTCGCTGAGAACCCGTCAACGCCGCCCACTCGTATTCATTTGGGGTTCAGGCTTGGACGCGACCACCTCCGGGGTTTGCTGGAGGTGCTTCAGGAAATCGGGGTGGACCACGTTATCCTGAATCTCAAATACGGTAAGCGCCCTGCTGCGCAAGTTATTGAGGAGCTGGGCACTCACATCGTTCCGCAATTCGGAGTACAGCCTCGTTCCGAAGCGAACTGAAACCAATACGTTACTGGACGGATTCATCGTCAACTCTGCGACATAAAGAATGGCAGTGATGCCGCAGGCGGTTCAGAGGCCCGCAAGCGAGCCCGCCCGAGGAGTGAAGTCAGAAACCTTCTAGAACGATCTTGCCCCGGGCCTTGCCGCTCTCGACCAGCGCATGGGCACGACGCATGTTTGCCGCATTGATCGCACCGAAGTGCTCGCCCACAGTGGTTTGCAGAACACCTTGGTCAATCAGAGCGCTGACCCGATTGAGCAGATGATGCTGGTTGATCATGTCCGGGGTTTCATACAGCGAGCGGGTGAACATCAGCTCCCAATGCAACGACAGCGACTTGCGCTTGAGCGGCATCACATCGAGGCTGTCGGGGTCGTCAATCACACCCAGACGCCCTTGCGGCTTGAGCACGTCGATCAGTTGTGCAAAGTGCTGTTCGGTGTGAGTCAGGCTGGCGACATAGTCGATCTCCGGCACGCCGAGCGCTTGCAACTGTGCGAGCAGTGGCTGGCTGTGATCGATCACGTGATGCGCGCCCAACTGCCGCACCCAATCAGCGGTTTCCTGGCGTGAGGCAGTTCCGATGACGGTAAGGCGGGTCAACTGTCGGGCCAGTTGCACCAGCATCGAACCGACGCCCCCAGCCGCTCCGGTGATCAACAGGTACTTGCCCTCCCCCGAACCCTCGACGACACCAAGCCGGTCAAACAACAATTCCCAGGCAGTGATCGAGGTCAACGGCAACGCTGCCGCATCGGCGGCACTCAATGACCGAGGCTTGTGCCCGACGATCCGCTCATCGACCAGATGGAATTCGCTGTAGCTGCCGGTGCGGGCAATCGAGCCGGCATAGAACACTTCATCGCCCGGCTGAAACAGCGTCACTTCAGAGCCGATCTCGCGGACAATGCCTGTGGCATCCCAGCCGAGGATTTTCGGTTCTTTTGTGAAAGTTCCGGCGCGCACCTTGGTATCGACCGGATTTACTGACACCGCGCGAACTTCGACCAGCAGATCCCGTGGACCAGGCGTGGGCACCGGGAGGTTGATGTCGATCAATGCGTGTGGATTGTCGATGGGCAAAGCGTGTTCGGTAAAGGTGATGGCTTTCATGGACACTCGCTGTCTGAAGGGTGATGCACTCGTTTGCAGCCATCTTCGACTTCCCAAGTACAAAGAAAAACAAGCAGAATGCGCCAACACTTTCACTGCAGGAGTGAAAATGATCCGCATCGATGATCTTGGTTTATTCATCCGCAGCGCCGCGCTGGGCAGTTTCACCGCAGCGGCGCTGGAGGCTGATCTATTGCCTGGTCAGGTCGCCGCCGCCATCAAACGTCTGGAGCGCGAGCTGGACGTACGCCTGTTCGCCCGCACCACTCGCAGCCTGCGATTGACTGCCGAGGGCGAGCAATATCTGCCCACCGCCCACTCAGTGCTTGAGACCCTGAAGCAAGGCAAGGAAAACCTGCGTGGTGAGAACGCCACGCTGCGGGGCGTACTGCAAGTGACTGCGCCGTCCGATCTGGGGCGCAACATACTGCTGCCGTGGCTGACGCTGTTCCGCCGTCAGCATCCAGAATTGACGTTGCGTTTTTTCCTGTCGGACCAGATGGCCAATCTGTTTCGCGACCCGGTGGACGTGGCGATTCGATACGGCCCGAATGAAGACGCCAACTACGTGGCACTGCCGCTTGCACCGTGGAACCAGCGGGTGCTTGTTGCCTCGCCGGAGTATGTGCAACGCTGCGGTTCTCCCCAAACGCCGGATGACTTGAGCAAGCATCACTGCCTGCTCTATCTGCAAAATGGCCGGGTCTACGACAAGTGGAACCTGGGCGGGCAAACCGTGCAGGTTTCGGGGCCACTGTTCAGCGATGACGCCGATGTCGTGCGACGCTGGTCGTTGGACGGTGAAGGTATCGCCTACAAATCTTGGCTGGATGTCAGTGCCGATATCGCCGCTGAGCGCCTGCTTGTGCAGCTGCCAGATTATCCTGGCGAAGCTTCGCCGTTGAGTCTGGTGTGCCCGCATCGCAAGCAGATCAGCCCTGCCGTTTCCCAGCTTTATACGTGGCTGAGTGATCAGTTTTCTGCGCTGGAGCGCCGTGAACCGAATGACTGCGATTGATGCTCACTGAGCATCCCGCGCTTCATTGTTCGGCGGATCAATGCGCTCAATATTCCCCAACACCAACGCTCGTCCGGCAAACAGGCCGCCCGCTGTTTCCAAGGCAAAACGTTCGGCATCGCGTTTGCGCACTTCGTCGATCACCGCGTCGGCTTCGTGCTCAGACGCACCCAGCGTCACCACGGCCTGACGGCCGAGCAGCAGTGCGGCCTCAAAGGTCTCCCGCACTATGTAGTCGGCGTCGTGTTCGACCAGTTCCAGCGCGTGTTCGCGGTCAAAAGCGCGCACCAGCACTTTCACCTGCGGGCAGTAGTGCCGCGTACTTTCGACAATGCGTGTCGCGGCTTTTTTATCATCCACACAAATAATGATGGCGCGGGCGTGATGGGCACCGGCAGCGTGCAATATTTCATGGCGGGCGCCGTCGCCGTAATAGACCTTGAAACCGTAGGGTGTCACGGCGCGGATGACCTCCGGATTTATATCAATGATTGAAATTTTTGCTCCCTGAGCGAGCGGCACCTGGCAGGCAATCTGCCCCACACGGCCAAAACCGATGATGAGTACATTGCATTGCAGATTGTGTGCGGCTTCCACACCGTCCATGGACACGGGCTGTGGGCGAGTAAACCGTTTGCACAGCAATAAGGTCACCGGTGTAAACGCCATGGAGAGCACCACGATAGCCGTCATGTTGGCGTTGACGTCAGGACCGATGACCCTGAGTTTGAGCGCTTCGGCAAACAGCACAAAAGCAAATTCGCCACCCTGCGCCATCAGCACGGCGCGATCCAGCGCGTCGCGATGACCGCTTTTCGCCAGACGCGCAACTGCATAAATACACAGGGCCTTGACCAGCATCAGCGCCAGCACACCAGAGATGATGAGCCTCCACGCGTTGACCATCATTTGCAGATCCAGCGACATGCCGACGCCGAGGAAAAACAGCCCCAGCAGCAGGCCACGAAACGGTTCTATGTCGGCCTCCAACTGGTGGCGAAATGTGGATTCCGACAGCAGCACACCGGCAACGAAAGCACCCATCGCCATTGAAAGACCGCCGATTTCCATCAGCAGCGCTGCTCCCAACACAACCAGCAGCGCAGCGGCAGTCATTACCTCGCGCGCTTTGGCATGGGCCAATACTCGAAACAGGGGATCGAGCAGCCACAATCCGATGGCCACCAATGCACCCAGGGACAGCGCTGCGGTACCTATGCGTTGCCAAAGGGGAGACGTGGGTCCATTCGCCAACTCAGTGGGCGCCAGAAATGCCACCACCGCCAGCAAAGGGGCTATCAACAGGTCTTCAAACAGCAAAATGGACACGACGTGCTGCCCTCTCGGCTCGGTAATGTCACCGCGTTCCGAGAGAACTTGCATAACCAGGGCCGTGGAGGTGAGTACAAAACCCGCTGCGCAGACAAATGACACCTGCCAAGGGAATCCAAAAGACATGCCGACAAAAGTGAGCAGAACAGCACAGACCACCACCTGCAGGCTGCCCAGCCCAAAGATCTGCCGACGCAGATCCCATAGGTGCGAGGGTTTCATCTCCAGTCCAATCACAAAAAGAAACATCGCCACACCCAGCTCGGCCACCTCAATGATGGTGTGGGGGTTATTGATCAGTTGCAGTCCGAAGGGGCCAATGATCAGCCCCGCCGCCAGGTAACCGACCACTGAGCCGAGCCCGATGCGTTTGAGCAGCGGCACTGCCACCACGGCGGCGGCAAGCAAAGTGACGACAGCAAATAATTGACCTGCATTGCCTTCAACAGCCATGGCATTGACCCTCATCCCACATCAGGACCGGTAATGCGTCCACGGCCAGGCGTGTCGAGTAGAGCTTTAAAGCTCAGCGCTCAGTCCCGCAATTTTTTCAGGACCAAGCACAATATCTGGAGGGTTCACCAGGATCTCTCCAGGGTAGGAATGACACCTGAAGTGTAGTGCAGACACTGGCATCGTTTGAAAGGGAGACAAAAAATTCAGTAGCTTCTCCCTGTCCGTACCGGAAAGGGCTGGCTAACAATCCTTTCATTTATACCAAGCGAGTAGGCATGGCTTGAATCTTGAACAAGGCAACTTTGGCCACGATATTCACCTTGAATACAAGTAATTAATGGATCGCTCTGCAATCCATCTGATACGGTTTTTTTTCGATCACCTGAGCCTTTTTCGTCTACCAACAGTCTATAAAGTGCAAGCCCGATGTTCTTTCAACAACAATAAAGCAGCCAACTAGTTTTGGCGCTTGAGCACACTGACGCGCTCAAGAATTTAGACAATCCCAGGATCAACAAAAGAACCATGTTTATCAGAAATAAACGGGGCAAATAACTATTCACTTGCTTTGGAGACGGCCGCTGTGCGAAAGCTTGGCTTGGGCTTCCTGTTAACTGGCGTTTTTGGGCAACTATCAGCACTTCTATGGACCTACTCGTCCACAGGACCCATTTGTCAAAATAACGTCGACAATTCATACATCCAGCAAAAAGTGACAAAGTTCGAACAACTACTCGATGACACCGCTAATAAAGTTGCGACAGAGCTCGGTACGATACATTCTGACGAGCTCGCACACCTTACGAAAAACGAATCCCGCATACCCGACTCAACGGAGGCTGACGCCGTACAGTTTTTGCTCGAAAAGCCAGGCGAAACACCCGTACTTACGCTGACTTCATTGCCCACACAGGCACACAAATGGACAATTATTCTCAGCGGTCTGATTACTTTTATCGGCCTGCTCCTGGCACTCTTCGCCCGCAAAAAAACCATTGATCCGCAATGGCATGCCTTTCGCACAGTACCAGGCTCGCTGATCACGCTGGAACGCCCGTGCTTGACATGTGGCGGCTACATTTTCCACACTAAAAAAGAAGCTTCAATCACGCCTTCATCCGGCCTATGGGTGGTCGAAATTGCATTGAATACACCTAGCCGCCATCGCGCAGTAAAAGCCATTCAGCAGTTGGAGTTGCCGGTAGCGCGTAAAGAAAACAACTTTGTCGTCATTGGCCCGTATAAACAAAAGCAGGACGCGGCTCGAGTCGTGAAAGAGTTGAGTGAAAGTCATGGTGTTAGAGGATGGATGATGGCGGGAAATTGACATAATCCTGTGTAGCGCTACTGATCTCGAAAAAAATATCTACCTGTTTTATGACACGAGAGTGTATTCATGATCGCAAAAGAACTTAGAGCCGAACTCGCCCTGAAGAAATTCCTGGACGCCAACTTATGGATCCAGCTTGAACTCAGCGAGCTGAACTACAACCTCGCTGAAAACTGCGGGCTTTCGCCAGAAGAATATCGCCTGAAATTTCTACAAGAAGCATTTGAAGCAGAAGCGGATGCTCACGACTGCGATTGCTGGGACTTCATTCTGCAGTGGGTGGCTGAAACTAAGGAAGAGCTTGAGTTGATGCGTGAAGAACGCATGAAAGAGATTTATGATTTTCTGGACGATTAGTAGACCCTACAACTTTCGTAGCCTATACAAGCCGCCAGTTTCAAGATAAAAGACTAACTTCATCGGCGGGAGTATTGCCCAATACCCCCGCCCTCCTCTCGATTCAAACCGCCGCGTAACTATCCACTACACGCCGATACTGGCTGGGCGAAGCTCCGATGTGCTGACGGAAAAACCGTGTGAAATGACCTTGCTCGGAGAACCCGAGGTTCTCCGACAAAAGACCCAGCGTTCCACTGCGCTCACGCTCAAGCCAGGCAAAAGCGCGGCGCATGCGCGCGTCGTTCAGCAAAAGGGTCGGCGTCATGCCGGTGTCTTTCTTGAACAGCGCAAAGAAGTGTGCCCGAGACAGACCACAAGCCCGCGCGGCGTTGTCGATCGGGTTCGGATCATCGAGGTGCTCAAGCAACCAGGCGGTGCCACGGCGCACGCGCGCGTCCCGAAACTCATTTGAGTTCGGCGCACCCAGCAGCGACAAATGCCGCCAGCTGGAAAAGTCCTCGATCAGTTCGATCAGGAAGTCGAACAGCATGAACTCCAAGCGCTCTTTCGGCACGATCCCACAACCATGCGCTTCGGCGACCAGGATGTCGGCCAGGGTGCGATTTCGACTCGACAGCTCGATGCATGATTGGGCAAAAAAGTCCGGCCGACCGCTGAGCGCCAGCGACTGCTGGGCAGTGGCCAGCCAGGCGGGCTCGATGTAGAGCGCCAGGATGACGGTGGCACCCGCACCCGGCTGCGGATCGTAGAAATGCGGCTCCCAGGCGTTGACCAGCACCGCCGTGCGATCACTGAGCGGAACCCGCCGACCGTTAACGTTGAAGTAAGTGTCCTCGCCGGACACTTTGACCAGCACATGGCATTCGGAATGGGTATGGGTGACCAGCGAATGATCCATATTCAGCAAGGCGACCCGGCCAAACCTGCCGTGGAAAACCCGTTGGGCAATCGACATCAGATTCCTCCGCTCGCTTGAAGCGATATCGTTATCGGCCTCAATGCATATCATCGGGGCGCTTATCTATTTCACAAGCCCGTCGATCGGTCCATGGTTCAGCAACACTTGGCTGGCCACTATCGCGCGCGAATGACCGAGCGTCTACCTCGACTTTCGCAGCCCCCACGTTCGTCGGAAAAACCGCCTTACAAGGCATGGCGTTCTTTGCCGTGATAAACGCGCAGGATATCGGCCACCACCGCCAGAGCGATTTCCGCCGGGGCCTTGCTGCCCAGATCGAGGCCGATGGGCATGTGTAAACGGGCGATCTGTTCATCCGTCAGACCACCGATGCGTTTCAGCCGCTCAGCGCGCTTGGCCGACGTTGCCTGAGATCCCATGGCGCCGATGTAAAACGCCGGAGTGTGCACCGCTTCCATCAGCGCCAGGTCATCGATTCGCGGATCGTGAGTCAGCGCCACCACCGCGGTCGCCGCGTGGCAACCTCCGGCGGCAATGAACATCGAGGGCAGCACGCGTTGCATCTCCACACCTTCGAGTTGTACTTGCAGCATCTCTTCCCGGGGATCGCAGGCGATGACTTCGCAGCCGATAGCGCGGGCAAAACTGGCGCAGAATTCGGCGACCGGCGAGAGCCCCGCCAGAATCAGTCGTAACGCCGGGCCGACGCTGATGCGCACGCTTTCGTCGACGACTTGCACCCGCTCGCAGCCGTGTCCGGTGTCCGGGTCCAGGCGCAAGGCACCACTGCTCAGTTCGACGTGACGCAGCAGACGACGCTGACCCAGCAACGCTGCTTGCAGACTCTCCAGGTGGGCGATCCATTCGAGACTGGCAGCGCGGTGCTCGACCAGCACGATCAGCACACCACCACAGGGCAATCGTAGACGGTGGCGTTGCTCGACGCTGTCGCCATAACTGACGATCTGCGCCGGTTCGCGTAATTCACCGCGCGTCAGGCTTTCGAGAAACTCCTCCTCGACGCAGCCACCCGACAGCGAGCCGACGTGTTCGCCCGTGCCATTGGTCACCAGCATCGCACCCGGCGCACGCGGTGCCGAGCCATAGGTGGAGAGCACCGTGCACAGCCACTGGGCCTGCCCGGCGCGAGCCCATTGCAGTGCCTGGTCGATCACCTGAACATCGAGATGGCGCATGTTTTCTATACCTCAAGCAAAGCGTGGTACTGCATGCTGGGTTACGTTTACGGTAACCTGCGAGCAATCCTGTTCAATCGTTGATTCAACATGTCGCCACAACAGTTTTTGCAACTCGGGGCGCTGCGCCTGGAACATCGCCAACTGCCTCCGGCTGACCCATCGCGACCGACACTGGTGCTGTTGCACGAAGGCCTCGGCAGCGCCGACCAATGGAAAGACTTCCCCCTGCGCCTGGCCCAGGCCAGCGGTTACGGTGTGGTCACTTACAGCCGTCAGGGTTATGGGCAATCGAGCCCGGTAACCCTGCCGCGTCCGCTGAACTACCTGAGCAGCGACGGCCCTCGGGAACTGCGGCAATTGCTCGATGCCTTGCAACTGCCGCAAGTGGTCTTGCTCGGTCACAGTGACGGCGCATCCATCGTCCTTGCCTATGCCGCCACCAACGATCCACGCGTGTTGGGCAGCATCGCACTGGCGCCTCACGTGATTGTCGAGGCCGAGAGCCTCGATGGCATTCGCCACACCACCGAGGCCTGGCATCAGGGCGAGTTGCGCGAGCGCCTGGCACGCCACCATGGGACAAATGTCGATGGCGCTTTTCACGGTTGGAGCGACAGTTGGTTGCACCCGGACTTTTCCTTGGATGATCTCGAAGCGCAGTTGGCTTATATCGAAAAGCCGTTGCTGGTCATTCAGGGTCGCGAAGACCACTACGCCACGCCCGAGCAACTGGTGGTCATCCAGCGACAGGTCGCTGGACCGTGCCGCTGTGTGTTGCTGGATAACTGTCGGCACTTTCCCCAGACCGAAGCGACCGAGCAGACCTTGCAGCTGATCTGCGAATTCCTGAAGCGCCTCCCCGCCTTTACTTGAAATTGCCTTGGGTTTCTGGAATCACCACGCTGCCGATCAGGTAGATCACCGACAGACCGACGGCGAACATCGCCAACACCATGGGGATCTGCGCCGGGCTGCCGCTGACCAGGGACACAAAGGTCGGCATGGTTCCGCCGAGGGCGAAACCGATGTTCCAGGACAATCCGGTGCCGCTGGCTCGCAGCTCGGTGGCAAAGCGTTCGTTGAGGAAGATCAGAATCGGCGCGATGATCGCCCCACCTATGAAGCCTATACCCACGCAATACAGCGCAGTACGGGTCAGCGAACCCGATTCGGCGACACCCAGAAACATCATCGGCAGGCTCACCAGGTTGATCACACCCAGCAGCATGAAGGTCTTCTTGCGACCGATCAGGTCGCTCAGGTAACCGAAGGCCAGTGCTCCGACAATGGTTGCCACCGACCCGTACATGAGCATCTGCGAAGTCTGCGCATGAGGCACTTTGGCGACCACGTTGAGCAACGTCGGCAGATAACCGCAGGCCAGGTAATACGTGGCACCGCCTCCGAACGTAATCAGCAGGTTGACCAGCATCACGCCGCGGTACTCGCGACCGAACAGACGCTTGAGCGGCGACACGACAACTACCGCCGGTCCCTTGGTTTTGCGCGCTTGTTGCAGTTGCTGCCAGACCGGGGTCTCTTCCAGGTAACGGAACATCACCAGACCGAAAAACGTGCTTAGCAGGCCGCAGAAGAACATGAAGCGCCAGCCCCAGACGTCAAATTCTTCCCCGGGAAAGATCTCCGACAACACCAGATAAGTGAATGACGCCAACAGCGCGCCCATACCGGCGCCGGCACCACCGATCAACCCGGACATCAAGCCGCGATAGCGCGGCGAGATGGATTCGGTGCCGATGGTGTGAGTGGAGGCAACGATGCCGCCCACGAAAATGCCCTGTATCACCCGCAAGACCAAAAACAGTATCGGGGCCAATATGCCGACCTGATGAATGGTCGGCAACGCGCCAAACAGTGCCGTGGAAATACCGACGCCGACCATCGACACCATCAACGCACGCTTGCGGCCGTGTTTATCGGCATACGCGCCGAAGATCGCCGAGCCCAGCGGACGCACCAGCAAGGCCACGGCGAACGAGGCATATACCGCGGCCAGCGACAGGGTCGGGGTGTCCGAGGGGAAGAACAGGCGGCCGATGATGGGCGCCACGTAGAGCAGAATGAACAGGTCGAACAAATCCAGCGCCCAGCCGAATGTCGAGGCAAATGCCGCGAGCAAGGCCTTGCCCGGTGGAATCTGTGGTGTATCGCAAGCGGCGCTGGAGGGTGATGCAGTTATTGTTGTTGTCGTAGTCATGGTTGCCTCACACAAACGGTGATCGAACGTTCTGCATCCCGGTGCACGGGTTGCGAGTAATCAGCAGGTCAGCGGTGAAACCTTGATGTGCCCTTTCAGTTGCATTGAAGGGGCGGCAGGCCCTGCTCCGTAAGGCGTACGCTGTTACCAACATACTCCCGGGCCCGCTCGCCAGTACGATTTACTCGCCGATAAACACGGCCGTACGCTTGCTGTGAAACGCTTCAACGCCTTCCTTGAAGTCCTTGGAGCTACGCAGACGGCTATAGCAGTGACCTTCCATTTCGATCGCGACGGTCAGCGGCGCATCTTCGTTATCGTTGATCAGTTTTTTCGCCGTGCGCTGAGCCAACGGCGAGAAGCGCCGCAGTTCATCGACCAACGCGTCGACGGTGCTTTCCAGTTCGGTATCCGGCACGACCTCGGTCGCGATACCCCAGGCGTAGGCCTGGTCGCCGGTAATGCGTTTGGCGCGCATCACCATGTGCTTGGTGCGGGTGATGCCGATGATTTTCTGCAGGCGTGCGGAGCCACCCGAGCCCGGGATCTGACCCAGGTTCTGCTCAGGCAAGGCGTAGCGAGTGGTTTGTGAAGCAATGCGGAAATCGCAGGCCAGGGACAGTTCGAAACCGACGCCGAAGGTGTAGCCACGGTTGGCAACGATCACCGGTTTTTCGCAACGTGCCGGTGCCGCGACATTCCAGGCCAGCTTCGAAACGTGCTCCGGCGATGCTTCGAGAAAGCCCTTGATGTCGCCGCCGCTGGAGAAGTGTTCACCCACCGAGCGCAGCACGATGACGCGCACGTCTTTGTGTGCATCGAGGGCTTCGAAGACCAGGCGCAATTGATCGCGCTGCCCCATGGAAATGACGTTCAACGGTGCCCTGTTGAGGATGATGTCGGCGCGCTCGCGGGACACATCGACTTCAACCTGGAAGCCATCGAACTGAGTGTCGAGAAATTGCTGGATCGCTTGTTGTTGCATGAGAGTGTCCTCTGGATGATTAGCTGATGGCCTTCAAGGCCTGTTCCTGGAATTGGGCCAGCAGCACGCGCCGCAGAACCTTGCCGACTGGAGATTTTGGAATCTGATCGATGAACTGGTAACGCCGTGGCCGCTTGAATTTGGCCAGGCCCGAAGCGATGCAATGGGCATCGAGGTCGTCTTCCGAGACCTCGGCGCGCAGCTTGATAAACGCGGCAATGATCTTGCCCCACTGCTCGTCGGGCAGACCGACCACCACCACTTCTTCCACTGCCGGGTGCAGAGAGAGCATGTTTTCGATTTCCGCCGGGCTGACGTTTTCGCCGCCGGTGATGATCAAGTCATCGACACGCCCCGTGACGAACAGATCACCCTCCAGATCGAAGTAGCCGATGTCACCGGTGAAATACCATCCATCACGCAAGGCCTTGGCGGTCGCTTCGGGGCGGTTCAGGTAGCCTTCGAACGCCTCGTCACTCGCCAGGTCGGCGATGATCTGGCCCTCCTCCATTGGGTTGACCTGCACGTCCGGCGTTTCAGCATCGATCGGCACCACGCGCACGCGCTGGTTCATTGCACTGCGCCCTGACGAACCGGGTTTGCGGCTGGCTTGCTGGTCGATGGTGAAGGTGTAGATCTCCGAGCTGCCGTAATGATTGACGAATAACTGCGGCTGGAACGCCTGCTCGACGCGACGCATCAAGCCGTCGCTCATCGGCGCACCCGCAAAGCCGATTTTCTCCACACTGGCGACTCGCTCGCGGGCAAAGGCCGGGTGCTCGATAAGCATGTGGTAGAGCGTCGGCACCAGGTACAGGTTGCTGACCTTTTCCCGTTCGATGGCCTGCAGCGTGGCTTCCACGTCGAACTTCGGCACACAGACGAAATGTCCGTCGATCAGCGCCATGGAGAGCAACGAACGCACGCCCATGGTGTGGTAAAGCGGCATGACCCCCAGCGTACATTCGCTCTGGCGGTAGAGGTTTTGCGCGACGTGGGCCACCGCCGCGGCACGTTCGCAACGGTGCCGACGGGGCACGCCCTTGGGCTTGCTGGTGGTTCCGGAGGTGTACAGCAGCAGTGAAAAATCTTCGGCGTCGGCCTGCAAAATGATGCCGGAGGGGGTCTGCGAACACAGTTCCTCGAAACTCAGGTCGGTGTTGGCAGCACGCAGACCGGTGGCGATCCGTGGCAGCCTTGTGGCGGCACTGCAACCGGCCACGGCGGTCACGGTAGCATCGTCGTAAGCCACTGCACGGATTTGCGCATCTTCGATGCAGTAGCCCAGTTCATCGGCGGTCGAACGCCAGTTCAACGGGGTCATGACGATGCCCGCAAACTGACAGGCCCAATGCAGGGTTGCCATCTGCCAGCGGTTTTGCATCGCTACCAGCAGTCGATCACCGCGTTGCAGCCCAAGGCATTGCAAGCCACAAGCGGCACTCTGGATATCGACGAACCAGTCTTCATAGGTTTTCTTCAACGCACCGTCACTGACCGCCACGGCGTGCGGCCGGCGTTCAACGGCAGCGAGGAAACTGCGTCCGAGATCGAACATTGTTGTTATACCCCTTCGTTCGTTTGGCGCTGGGCAGCGACTTCGAGCACGGCTTGGACGATGCCGGTGTAGCCCGTGCAGCGACATAGATGCCCCGAAAGCATGTCGCGTACCTGGGTCTCGTCCGGGTTGGGTACCCGTTCCAGGAAATCCACGCAGGACATGAGAATGCCCGCAGTGCAAAAGCCGCACTGCAAGGCGTGATGACGGCGAAAGGCTTGTTGCAGGTCGCTCAGTGTGTCGTCGTCGGCCAAGGACTCGACGGTCTCGATACGCCGCTCGTGCCCCTGTACCGCGAGCATCAGGCAGGAACGCATCGCGACTCCGTCCACCAGCACCGTGCAGGCACCGCAGACACCGTGTTCGCATCCGACATGGACACCGGTGGCACCGAGGTCGTGGCGCAGGAAGTCGCAGAGTTGGGTTCGCGGTTCAGCCAGGGCTTCGCGGGAGCGGCCATTGAGTTCCAGGCGAATCGGAAAGGTTTGGTCGGCAGTTACACGCATGTTCAGACTCCTTCGATCAGCTGATGACCCAGCTCGCGAATTAGTTGGCGGCGATAGGCAGCGCTGGCCTGCACATCGTCTTGTGCGTCGAGCGACCAGGCGGTTTGATTGAGCGCGTCTGGCAGCGCGGCACCACGAGGCAGGCTACGACGTTGTGGACGGTCGGCGACCCCGCCGATGCCAAGCTCGACCTGATCCGCGCCGATGGCCGCGGCCAGGGAGACAATGGCAAAGTCGCCGTGGCGCATGGCGATTTCGCGGAAGCGATAGGTGATGCCTTCGCGCTTGAGCGGAAAACGCACCTCGACGACCAGTTCATCCGCACGCTTGTCGGTGGTGAGAATGCCTTGGAAGAAGTCGGCAGCCTTGACGATGCGCTTGCCTTTTTTCGACTCGAGAACGATCTCGCCGCCCAGCGTCACCAGGCACAGTGGCAACTCGGCGCTGGGGTCGGCGTGAGCCACCGAACCGCAGACGGTGCCGCGATTACGCGTCTGGAAGTGACCGATCCAGGGCATCGCCAGTGCCAATAAAGGCACCTCGTCCATCAGGGTCGAACGCGCCAGCAACTGCGCCTGTCGTACCCCGGCACCTACCGCCAGGCAATCCTTGCGCAGTTCGATATAGGCCAGTTCAGCCACATGATTGATATCGATCAGTAACTTGGGTTGAGCCAGGCGCATGTTCAGCACCGCCATCAGCGATTGGCCACCGGCGATGATGCGAGCTTCCTGGCCGTACTCGGCGAGCAACTCAACCACCTGACGACGGGTGTCAGCCCGAACGTAATCGAAAGCAGCCGGTTTCATTGCGCACCTCCCTTGCCAAACAGCGCGCCAAGCGAGGCCCGCAGTCGCGCCCACCAGCCGGTGGAGATGGCTTGGCCGCTGACCCGTTGCGACAGGCGAGTAAAGATTTGTCCGATGATCACTTTCGAGGCCCCTTGCAACATTCGGCCGCCGACCGCGGCGACTTTGCCGCTGACCGCCACTTGGTATTGGTATTCCAGACGTGTGTGGCCATTTTCCAGTTGGACGAAACGCACCTTGGCCTGACCCTGGGCCGAACCCATCGAGCTGCTGCCGGAACCGGACAGACGCAATGAATGCGGCGGGTCCAGATCACTCAGGGCAACCTTGGCCTCGAAGCGCGCACGGATCATGCCGACGCCGACGGTGACGTCTGCGCGGTAACGGTTTTCGCCTTCAAGCACGAGGTCGTGGCAACCGGGAATGATCGCCGCTAGCGTCTGCGGGTCGAGCAAGGTATCGAAGACCTGTTGCGGCGAAGCAGGAATCACCACCGAGTCGTTGGCCCGCAGTGCCGGTCCACCGGCAGGTGCTGCGTCCAGGTTTTCATCGGACTCCATACCGGCGGGCCGTGGCGGCTCGTCGATCCCGATGAGCGTGCGTACTTTCGATGGCGTCAGTGGCAGACGGATGTCCGAGCGACCGAGGGCGTCGGCCACCGCGTTGGCGATGCACACCGGCGTGCTCATATTGTTGCCCTCGCCCACACCCTTGGCGCCCAGCGGGGTGAAGGGCGATGGCGTTTCCATGTGCAGGATCACCGGTTCGATCACTTCCGGTGCGGTCGGCACCAGATAATCGGCGAAGGTCCCGGAGAGGAAACTGCCGTCCTCGCCATAGGCGAATTCTTCCATCAGCGCCGCGCCGAGGCCTTGGGTGAAGCCACCACGAATCTGGCCATCGACCAGCGCCGGGTTGAGCAGGCGGCCGGCGTCATGGCAGGTGACGTAGCGATCGATGTGGATCTCGCCGGTCATGCGGTCGATTTCCAGACCACAGATGTCGAAGACAAAGCCGTAGCACAGCGAGCTGTTGACCTGATCCTGGTCGTCCGGAGCCACCAATTGCGGCGGGCTCCAGAACGCGGTTTCGCGCAGACCGCCACTTTCACCTTCCGGCAGCAGGCCTGGCGACCAGTGGGTCGCACCAGCAATCCGATGGAATGGCGCCACCGCCCCGCCATTGACCACAAAAATCTTGCCGCCCGCGAAACGAATATCTTCGGGGCTGGCCTGCAGTTGCTCGGCGGCAATCGCGGCGAGTCGATCGCGGATCTTTAGCGCCGCCTTGTAGACGGCACCGGCCACAGCACCGGCGAAGCGGCTGGAATAGTTGCCCGAGGCAATCGACCAAGCGTCCTTCTGGGTATCCAGTTCGACGTTGACCACGATGGACTCCAGCGCAACTCCAAGCACTTCGGCGACGACCTGAGCCACAGTGGTTTGATGGCCCTGCCCTTGCGGTGCCGAGGACACATGCACACTGACGTCACCCAACGGGCCGACGTTGATGGTTGCGGTTGCGACAGCACCGTTTTTCGGACCGGCCTTGCGCCGCTCTTCGGGTGTCATCGCGGTGGTGATGTAGCCCATGTTGGAAATCGAAGGCTCGATGACGGCGGCATAACCGATGCCGTAGATCCGGCCTTCGGCACGCGCCTGATCACGACGTTGGAGCAACTCGTCGAGTCCACCGTCAGCCGCCGCCAGGGCAATGCCTGCCTGGTAATTGCCGGAATCGAGCAACGCACCGGCGGCCGCGCGATAAGGAAAGGCATCGGCCGGCACCAGGTTACGGCGGATCACGTCCAACGGATCAAGCTTCAACTGCACGGCGATGTGTTGCAACAGCCGCTCAAGGGCGAAATACACCTGCGGGCCACCAAAACCACGGTTCAGGCCGGAAGGGGTTTTGTTGGTCAGCACCACTCGGTTGCGCACTTGCAAATTGCGGATCGCGTAGGCCCCCGTCAGGTTGCCGTGCATGCGGTAGAACGTCGCCGGTTCAGGCGCTCTCAGGTAGGCACCACAATCGTCGATCTGGTCATAACGCAAAGCGGTGATGCGGCCATCCGCTTCTACCGCCGCTTCAATTTCGGTCACCCGATTGGTCGCCGAAGAAGCCCCCTGAAGATGTTCCAGACGGTCCTCGACCCACTTCACTGGGGCACCGACCTTGCGTGACGCCAGGCCCATCATCACCACGTAAGGGAAAACCCCTTGCTTGATGCCAAAGCTGCCGCCGGAATCTTTCGGTGTGCGCAAACGCAAGCGGTTGCCGGGCACATTCAGTGCCCGGGCCATGACCGTGTGCAACGCGTAGGGGCCCTGAAAATTGGCCAGCACGTCATAAATGCCGGTGGCGCGCTCGTACTGAGCCAGCACCACATAGCATTCGATGGGTGTGCAGGAACTGCGCGGAAACTTCACTTTGAGCGAGACCTTGTGCGGCGCCTGCTCGAACGCCTGCTCCGGCTCGCCATAACGAAAGTGCCGTTCGTTGACCACGTTGCTGCCGACTGCTTCGTGCAGGATCGGCGCCTGTTCGGCGGTGGCCAGTTCGGGATCGATGATCGGGGGCAGCGGCTCGTAATCAACGCGCACACCTTCGATGGCGTCCTCGGCCAGATAGCGGCTCTCAGCGATCACCACGGCCACCGGCTCTCCGACATAGCGCACCTTGTCCACAGCGACGCACCAGTGCTCCATCGGCTGCCGCACACCCACCGGAAACGGCAGCGCCCAGCGTTTGACGTCTTCGCCAACCAGCACGCCGTGCACGCCTTTCATCAGCAGCGCTTTGGAAAAATCCACCGAGGTGATCCGCGCATGAGCGTGGGGTGAACGGATGATCGCCGCGTGTAGCGTACCCGGAGGGATCGCAGCGTCATCGGCATAGCAGCCGAGGCCGCGCAACAATGCGGCGTCCTCGACACGGGTCTGACGGGCGCCGATGTGGCCGGTCTGGCTTTCGGTAGCAGGTTGGAAACTAGTCATTTTTTTCGCGGCTCTTGTTGTTTTGCAGCGCGATAGCGTTAGAGCCGAGTGTGTGAGAAAGGCGCAGGGAGCGCCTTGCCTGGGGAGAGGGAGTTCTGCGCTGGGGTCTGAAAATTTGCCTTAGCGTCTGATTTTCAGGTCTGGGACCAGACAGAATTGCCGGTCAGGGATGGGACGCGGGAAGCCTCAGGAAAGCTTCGACTTCTGCATAGGGCATCGGTTTGGCAAAGAAATACCCCTGAAAAATATCGCAGCAACTGCCCTTCAGGAAATCCACCTGAAACGCTGTTTCCACGCCTTCGGCGACCACCGTAAGGCTGAGGTGATGGGCCATGGAAATAATGCCTTGGGTGATCGCTGCATCGTGATGGTCGGTGGCGATTTCCTGGATGAACGAGCGGTCGATCTTGATCTTGTCGATGGGCAAACGCTTGAGGTAGCTGAGGCTGGAAAAACCGGTGCCGAAATCATCGAGCGCAATGCGCACACCCAACGCCTTGAGCCGGCACAACGTGTCGATCGCCTGTTCAGCGTTATGCAACAGAAGCGACTCGGTGATCTCCAGATCCAGCTGCTCACCACGCAGACCGTGTTTCTCCAGGGTGGCCTGGACACACTGGACGAAATGGCCACGCTGAAAATGCATTGGCGAAATATTCACCGCCATCGAGATGCCGGTTACGCCCTGCTCGCCTAGCTGGCGCAAGTGCGCGCAGGCCGTATCGAGAACCCAAAGGCTCAGCGGGATGATCTGACCACTGTCCTCTGCCACTGGCACAAACACCGCTGGTGAGATGAATCCTTTTTCCGGATGCTCCCAGCGCAGCAACGCTTCGATCCCGACCACCCGACCCGTGCGCGCGTCTATCTGCGGTTGATAATGCAGCTTGAACGACTGAGTTTCGATAGCCTTTTGCAGGTCATTGCGCAGGCTCGCGTGCTCGCAAACGCGCTGATTAAGATCGCTGGTGTACCACTGAAAATTGTTGCGCCCTTGCTGCTTGGCTTTGTACATGGCCATGTCAGCCTGCTGGATCAGTTGCATCGGCTGCTCGATGTGACCATCGCTCAGGGTGATGCCGATACTTGCACTCACGTGCAGGTCAATGCCCTGGATGCAGTAGGCTCTGGCAATGCTGGCCATCAAGCGCTCGACCACCGGTACAACGTCCTCATCACGAAGCAGGTCCGGCAGCAGCACGATAAATTCGTCACCGCCCATGCGCACGATGGTATCGCCGGGACGAACCTGCCGGATCATACGCTGCGCCACCTCAATCAGCACCTGATCGCCGAAGTAGTGCCCGATCGAATCGTTGATGGATTTGAATCCATCCAGATCAATGCACATCACCGCCAGACGACGCTTACGCCGACGACTGATGTGACAATCCAGAACAAGCCGGTCTTCAAGCGAAACACGGTTAAGCAAACCGGTCAGCCGGTCATGGCTGGCATTGAAGCTCAATTGGCGCTCGAAATGCTTCTGCTCGCTGATGTCTCGGGCTATGCCAAATACCCCGACGATCTCTCCGTTGACCATGATCGGCAGGTTGGAAATGTCCATGGTCAGCAATTTATCACTCTCGTCGAGAAGCCGTGCCTCGAAGCGTTGAGGCTCTCCAGCGCGGGCTGCGGAAAAATGCTGACTGACCCGTTCCAGGTCTTCTTCGAGCAACAGGCGGGAAAAGTGATGACCGAGGAAATCGGTTGCGGTGTGCGGTTTCAGCTTCAGGCCTGCCGGATTCACACTCTGGATGTTGCCGGCCAGATCGAGGGCGAACACCGGGTTGGGGTTGTAGGTGAACAATGATCGAAAACGTTGTTCGCTTTCCTCCAGACGTTGGCCGTCACGTTCGCGGCGGATCGCAATGACTGCCAGTTGGGCTGCAAAGGCCAATCGTTGAATCTGCGCCTCGTCCGGCGCATGGGCGCGGTTCTGGTACAGGGCAAATGTACCCAACACGTTTCCTTGATGGGAGAGCAACGGCACCGACCAGCAGGAACGCAGGTTATGCCCCAGCGCCAGGCTGCGGAAACGCTCCCAGTTTGGGTCCTGGGCGATGTCTTCGGTGACCACAAGCTCGCGCCGGAATGCTGCGGTGCCGCAGGTTCCTTCCTGTGGACCAATGGCCATTCCATGAATCGCCTCGCTGTACTCGGCCGGCAGCCCGGGCGCCGCCCCGCTTAGCAAGTGTTTGCCCTCGGCATCAGTGAGCAGGATAGAGCAGAAGGTTTCGGGGGTCTGTGCGTCGTGCATCTGACAGATGGCGCAGAGTATGTCGCCCAGATGATGGTCGGTCGCGATCATGCCGAGAATGTCACGTTGCGACTCGGGGAAGGTCTTGCTGTGAAAGCTCGGACGAGTATTCATGGTGGTTCCTGAAGACTCTCGAGGTCGTCCGGTCTTCAGAGAGCCTGAAACAGTGGGCGGCCGATCACTGTCCACTAGTGCGTCGGACGCGCACTCTATAGAGCACCGACCCGCAAAAAAAAGGCTCAGATCCAACATAAAAAACGGTATCAGATTGCCGCCGTTTGGCTGGAATGGTCGGGGTGCTCCGTTCTGCTGGGCCGGACAGTTCGGAAGCTGCAGCCCGGTTTCCATGAACTTGGACCCATGAACATTTCCATGCCATTAGCCTTCGGACGTGCCGCAGAACATAGTAACGGCCTGCCTATGAACATATGACATGGCCCACTTGTTAAATGATGTGTCAGAGCGGAACTTCTACCAAAGGTTCTTTCTTGCGACTCCAGAAAAATGCTCTGTCAACGGGCCATCCGTGTTCATGGCGAGTCATTGAATGAAGTGGCTGCTGCCAGCTGGTAATGCGGCGCCGTTGCCCCTACTCATTCCATTCATCTACGTTCAACTCAAACTCAGGCTCCGCGCTTACAACACTGCTGCGGCACCCACAGTGACGCTTTTAATAGTTTTTGAGGGTTATTGATTCGGATTATCCGGCCCTTACCGGGCAGTATCCGCCCCGTATCGACCGACGTGCAGGCGCCAGCCATGCGTCGCTCAGTACTGGGGGCAGAAATCTGAACAGCAACTTTCATTACTTGAGAACAGAACACATGAGCATGTCGAATAAATGGATTGTGGGGATTGCCTTGAGCTGCGTGTTTCAAGTCGGGTGTGTCTCGAAGGTGGCGCAACAAGAACAATATTCGGGCTTTCTGCCCAATTATCAGGGACTGGAAGAACACACGACGCAGAGTGAACAGAAGGTGATGCGCTGGGTCGCGCCAGGGTTTGATCCCCATGCCTATTCCACTGTCGTGTTCACGGAGGTTGAGTTGTATCCAGCGCCCATACCCACTGCGCGCGTCAACCTGAAAACCCTGGAAGATGTACAGATCATGGCCAGCGACAGTGTCCGAAACGCCTTGGTCCCCGCCTATACGATTGTCTCGAATGTGCAGCAAGCACCGGCCGACTCACGGACATTGATCCTGCAGGCGGCGATCACTCACGTCAGCGCCAACAACGAGGGCATGCATTGGTATGAGGCCGTACCGATCGCAGCTGTCGTCGGGGCCACGCAAGCAGCCACCGGCCATCGTGATCAAACTGCCGAGTTGTATCTCGAAATGGACCTGATCGATGCCAAAACCGGTTTGCCGGTCGTCAAGGTGGTTCGCAAGGTGTTCGGCGAGACATTGAAAAATGCCAGTCAGCCAATAGGCGCCAATGACTTCAAAGTCGCACTCAAAACCGTGACGACCGACATGCAGGCCATGCTTTCCAAACAGTAGCTGACACGGGATACCCCATGGCAACGTTGACTTGCCTGCCATCCATTGTCTTGGTTTCGCACTGCGAGCAAACGGGCATGGGGTTTCGGAACGGCGGTCACGCTGCGTATCTCTGAACAATCTGTCAGGCCCCATGATGTCGCCTGGCGAGAGTCCGACTTGATGAAAATATCGACCCTTACCTTATCGGCCTGCCTGTTGCTCGCCAGTTCTGGTGCCTTGGCGGTAACGCTGGTTCCACTCAAAAACCAGACCTCCCAGAGCATTCAGCAAGACACCAGTGCCTGCCAGGCACAAGCCAATGCTCAATTTCCGACACAGAACACAGTGCCGTCCGGAGGTCGGATAAAAGGCGCTACCACAGCCGCGATCGCCGGCGCCACTGCCGCGCAGGTTCGCGGCCGGCAACATGACGACGTTTATGACCAGATCGACGACGATATCAAGCAGGACTATCGCCAGAACCGTGCGCGCAGTGCCGCTGCGGCCGGCGTGGTGGTCGGCGCCTCAAGACAACGTCAGGAGCGCAGACAGAATCTTGCCGCCACCGAGCAAAACATCACCGCCAACAACTCCGTGTACAGCAGTTGCCTGCAACAGCGCGGCTACAACGTTTTGCCTTGATCCACTTGAGGTCTCTACCGATGCATGTCTTTTTTGTACCCGTGGTTACCTTTGCTTCCTTGCTATTGACCGGTTGTTCTTTCTCCCCGAACACCCCGACTTCAACCCTGCAAACAGACAAGTCACCGGAACAATATGTCGATTGCGTCGAACCGAAATTGAAAGACAACAAACTCAATCCGACCGTATCTCGCAACAATCGCAGCTACACGATCGTGATGTCGAGCCAAGTAGCAGTCGACAACGTGCTGGCGGCTTACAAGGCAGAAAATGGTACCAAGGTGTATCTATACGAGCGCCCACTGACAGCCTCGACCTTTCTAGTATCCAGTCTTGAGCGTGCGGCGCTGGAATGCCTGTAGACTCGCCCTCCCCTGAAGTCATTTCACTCCCCTTCCTTTCCATCCTGCCCTGACCTTGTCGTGAGAACATGTTCAGGGACGCCCTGCCTCTTGATATTTGCAAGGCATGCATGGCTCTGCCTTGCAGTTTTCGGATAGCGCGAGATACTCATACCAAGCATCATGACCGCCCCCGATTGAAACCCCGTGGATTACCCTTGCTTGACGCCAGTGACATTTCCGAGAGCTATTCCAGCATTGTCTGCAAGACCTGATTGCCCCTTCCGCGCTTGTCCGCAAATAGTCGTTCATCTCCCCCGACAAGCACGTATTGCGTCTAACTCAGCCTCTCAATCCGTCTCTATACTCAGCCAGAACCAACTGAACGGAGGATTCCCATGCGCTACGCCTTCAAGTTGAAAAATGGTGCCATGGCCCTTTTCGACCCAGATACCGCCTTGCTTTCCATCACGACACTCTATGGCGATGTTCAAACCTCCACGATAGGTAGAGCTGAATCACGTCTACTGGATCTGCTGCTTATGGAGCCCGGTCAGACCAAAAGCCGTGAGGAGATTACCGACTACGCCTGGAATGACCGCGTCGTTGCCTCCGGCAGTTTGAACCAGGCCGTTTTTTCACTTAGAAACATTCTTAACGACAGTCGAGATCACGAAATCCTGATGACGGTTCCTCGAAGAGGATATTGCTTCAATCGTCAATATGTAGTCGATGCCCAGGCAGCGTTGCCGATGCCAGCAGATGAAGCGGTGCAGCCGTGCGCGCCCGTCATTGAAGAACTACCGCCAAGCGGGCGTGATGATGATCTTCCGCGACTTTCAGAAAAGACCAAAAAATCAAATTACATAACAAAAGCCCATTTGATCGGTTATTTCCTGACCTTGGGAGTTTGCGTTTACACAGGGTTCCATTCTGGCTTCGACACACCAAAAATAGAAGTTTCCAGCCTGAAACAGAACGACCTGTTCATCCATGCTGTAGGCCACTCGGTCGCTGAGGCTCAATCACTGAGGGATCTTTCGGCCAAACAGATCCAACAGTCCTCGCCCCATTTAAAAGGTCAGGTCTGGCTGAATCTCTATAAAACAAATTATTCCGTTTCGTGCGTCCGCCCGGATTCAAGCACAGCAAACTTACAATTAAATAGCGCTCAAAAAGACCTCGCACTGATGATCCGGCAATGTCTTGAGGCAACCCTATGAAACTGACAACACCTTCAATGACTCACTGGATAGTGCTTGGAATCATCAACGCCGCTTGCATTTTCTCTTTGCTTTATTCGCCATCTTATTACATGGAAAACATCAGTTATCAGACCATAACCCGACAATGGCTCGAAGACTTGAATCAGCTCAACACTGAGGAGTATCTGACTATCGGGCACGGCCGACTAACACAAACCTCTCTGGAAAACCTGAACGGAAAAATTCGTAACGCCACCATCACTGCAAATGTTATCCGGGAAAGCAATCATCACGTCCAGATAAAAATCAACAACGTTAAGCTGAGCCAGGACAACGAGTTATTCGCCATTGAAAAGACCCCCGATCTATTTTTCAGGCGCCAGTATGTCTTGCAGGAAGGCGCCGTTCTAAACTATGAGCTCATACCTGTCACCGATGACAACGCCGTATGTTTTTATGTACACGAAACCGGCCGCTTGCGTTGCATGAGTCACTAAACCATCATTCAGACAATAAAAATAATAATTACTGATTTGAATCAAATCCCCCTCCCCCTTAAAAATCCTCCCGTTTTGGTGATTTTCCTGGCTGCTTTGCCTTCACGACCAGTAAAGGCGCTTCTCGCGCCTTAAGCAAATCAAGCCGATTGATGATTGAAAATATGAGTTTTTGACTTTGACAAGCCCCTCGGGGGCGAGACTATTCACAGGCCGAGCCGTGACAGTCATGCGGCGGGCACTTTGCTCTTATTGAAAAATCATCAACAAGGAAGCTCGTCATGCGGCTAAAAAACTTTGCCACCGTATCATTTGGTGTATTGCTTTCACTTAAGGCCATGGCTGGATACAAGGAGCTTTACAGCGTCGACCTGGCGTCTATTGAAAGCAACAAAAAGAAGCTTGACGATGAAAGTTCCAGTTACAGGATTTGCACAAGCTATCGTATCAATGATTATTTTGCCTTTGATGCAGCGGCCATCGGCGCTCAACAAACGGCAATCTTTGGTTCGAAAATAGCGCCGTGCAAACTTCAAAGCCTGTTGGATCTACCATTGAGCGATGCCTATGTTTTTTCAGCGGCGCTGGAACTCACGCCGACTCATTGACATAGAAGTCTGAACAATGGCTTGGCACTACTTATTAGCTGAAGAGCGTTAAACTCCATGAGCACAATAATTCCTGACGAAGTTTTTCATGTAAAGCCCATTGCCGCAAATGAACCCGATAGAATTATCGGCCAGTGGACAGTCAGCCTGATTTCGGCAGAGCATGAGGCAAGTATTCGACAGTTTAAGCTCGTTGAGAGTCTGACTCTCCAGTGCAGCCGGCTGGACTTCGATTCAGTTGTCACCCTGGACAGCTCTGTTCCTTCAGGCTTTATAACCATTGCCATTTCGCAGGCGCCCATTGGCCGACCCTCTGTCAATAATCATGAACTGCGGCCTAATGAAGTCGTCGTGCTGTATAGCGGCGAGCCCGTACAGTACACCTGCGAACCGAATGAAACTCTTTATACGCTGACCACGACACTGGAGCACTATGCACAATGCATCGATAAGCACTCAATTATCGATGTGCTCGCCCATCGAAAGAACCAGCGCTTCCAGGTTACAAACTTCAAATTAATGCAGTCTGCCATTCAGGTCGTCAACGCTTGTTTTACAGACATCAATGGCACCACCGAAAAACAGCGCAGGCGCTCGGAAGTATCAGACTTTGAAAGCGTGTTATTGATTTCACTCCTGCACGCGTTGACACCCGTTGGTCGCGCCAGACTTAAAACCCCGTCAAGAAGAATAGTTGCGACGGAAGCGATAGATTACATCCATGAAAACATTAACAAAGCGCTGAGCATGAAGTCATTGGTAAAACAGCTTGAAACCACAGCTCGCAGCTTACATCTTGGTTTCGTCGAAACGTTCGGAACCTCACCCATTGCTTACATTAGAAATCTCAGACTCGCCAACGCACGCCGAGATTTGATCCGTCACACTTGGCCTACGGTTACCGAAACTGCCATGTATTGGAATTTTCACCATTTAGGCCGGTTTTCCAAGGCCTATCAGAGTGCCTATGGAGAAATACCTTCGGAAACCGCAAAACGCAACGCAGAAAAACCGGTTTAAAAATCAAACTTAAAAAATAACAATTAATGTTTCTAATTTTCCACGTTAATGGCCTACATTGCTTGCTAAATAGCCAGGAGAACAAACATGCGCTATCGATTAAATTCATTGCCACTCAAGCATAAAATCTTCTTTTGCATTGTCGCCTATTTGGGCGGTGTCGCATTGGCCTGGCTGATGAACAGTTAAAAATTCGCCTCTCTCCAGCCCGCCTAATCAAATCATGTTTTCCGGAGTTTTTATGATTGCCGCGTATAGAGCCTTACTTAAAACTTACCCATCAGCTTTATGCGCAACGGCTACAGTGGCTTTAATTGCATGGTTTCTTGCCGATCATTACGCAGACAGACTTTTTGGGCAGAGTTTGAGTAAAACCCATGAGTTGAATGACTTGAAATGGACGCTATTCATTGCCCTGGCTTTCCTGTTGGAAGCACTGCTTTACCTTTCATGGAGGATACTCAGGTATTACACCTCGACCGTCGTTCAGCTTCGCAAGGCCATTAGGGCGGACAAACTGGACGTGCACTACCAACCTATCGTTGATTCGAGGAAGGGATATCTGGTCGGTGCCGAATCACATTCTCGCTGGCACCCTAAAGGCGCTGCCATTGCGGCAGATGCGTTCATCTCAACGGCAGAGAAGTCCGAACTGATCTGCGAACTCACGCGCTCGGTCATGCGCCGTGTTGCGGAGGATTACAGCACCTATCTCTGGGCATGCAAGGATTTCTTCATCACCATCAATCTTACCGCCCACGACCTGCTCGACCAGACCTTTCCCGATTTTGTGGCCGGCATCATGACGACATACAACATACCGCCGTCCGCCATCGTTTTTGAAATCAACGATAGTGCCTTGTTAAATCACAAGGATGCAGCGACTCAATTGCACAGGCTTAGAGTGTATGGACATCGTATTGCTATGGGTCACGTTGGCACCGGTTCTTTCAGACACGCTTTCACCGAACCGGCACTCCCTGTACATGCCTTGGCCAGGCGGTATTTTCAATGTCCGGCGAACATCAGATGCTTACAGTGACTGAATACTACTCATCAATATCAATCAATGACTTCTATTAATCCTCGCAACTACGCACATTCGGCAAACATCTCACAATCGACAACCTGTAGAAGGACAACACTTCTTATGCTACTTCGAAACCTAGGCTTCGTTTCCCTACTTTCATTGCTATCCTTTCAGGCACTTGCGGATGACAAAGGTTTGTATCTTGGTGCTGGCGTCAGCAATATTGAAACCGACGAATCAAATCTGAGCGATGAAGACTCCAGTTATAAGGTTTTTGCAGGCTATCGTCTTAACGGCTATCTGGCCTTCGAGGGCGCCTTCGTTGATCTTGGCCAATTCGAGGACAAGAATCTTGATTTCGATGGAAAATCGGTGCAAGCCAGTGCGCATGTCGGCTTCCCACTGGGAGAGCGGGTGCGCATTTTCGGTAGTGTCGGTGCTCATGCCTGGGATGCTGACGGCAACGCCAGCGATGATGACACCGGCGTGGACTTGACCTATGGGGCGGGTGTTGAAGTGGATGTGTTTCGCAATATCGGCGTCCGCGCTGAATATGAAATATTGGAGGTCGGCAACATCAACCTGAATCAAACAACGGCCTCTGCATTCATTCTTTGGTAACGCTTGCTTCAATTGAGCGGCCTTAAAGGTCGCTCAACGCGCCCCTTGAAGCATCACCGGTTCAGCCACCCGTGCACCTTCAATCAACGCCAGACAACGGCGCAGCCAACTTCGCCTGGACGCTATAAATCTCAGAAACCACCTGCATCGTTGCCTCTTCGATCGTTCCTTCATTGCGGCATAAAACCCAGCCGTGATCTTCGATCGCTCGCTCGAACGCCTTGGTACAAGCGACCTGTTCTTCCAGCTTATGGATCACCGTACTGCTCAGCCCACGCCCTCGTGCCGCTGCCCTCGCCCATGAAATTTCAGCTGTGGTGACAACCCCGACATGCAGGTCTGGTACTTGCACGTTTCGATCCATGTTCAACTTTAGAATCTCTGCAAACGGGACTATCCGGCGAAACGCGGCGTCAGACGGGTACCAGCGATCGATCAAGATGATGCTGCCTGGTGGCTGTTCAGCCAGTACGTGCCGGGAAATCCAGGTGCGGCTATCAGCAAAACGCGCACAAACTTCCAGCTCCAAATCCCGGGTGGGATTTCTGACGAGTCTGTTCACCAGGGCCATTGTTTCACCCCTATAGGGATCGCTTTTTTTCTCGCAAAGTCGGATCACCTTTTTGTTGTCTGCCCTCAGTACTTTCGTAACGGCCTCCAACAGCGTGGTTTTGCCGGCGCCCTTGGGCCCATCCAGAGAAACAAACAGCGAACGATTCATTCTTCACATAACAGTTGGTATACGGTTTTTGTTGCCCTGTTCACTCGCTGCAATCGCTTGGCGCGACTATGCCGAATCGAGTGGAGGGTCCTTATGAACAGACATTGCTGAACACTCTAACCTTGTTTGGCTGACGGGTCTCAAAATCCAGGGTTACCGCTGCTTACATTGGATCAGTTGGCCCCTCGCAAGCGCCCTCTCCGCCATCTCAACGTGCCTGAGCCACCCTCTCCGCGTACCAGCTGCCACAGGCAGATCACTCGCCAGGCACGCGTCAACAGAACGTTATTTTTTCTAAACACCTAAAAACCATTCGCAACCGCTAATCAGTTAGTCCGGTTTTTTGACGCCCCTCCGATGCGCGGTCACAACTTTTGCTCTCCGCTGGGTCATAACACGGTGGCTGTCGATGGAATATTGGCATTCAACGAGGTTCTCGCCTGATACGGAGATAAGCTCATGATTTTCAATGTACAAAATTTTGGCGCCAAAGGAGATGGCATCACTGACGACACAGCGGCGATACAAAGTGCGATTGATGCAGCGGCCGCCGCAGGCGGTGGGCAGGTGTATCTGCCGACTGGAACTTATATCGTTTCGGGAGGTGAAGAACCCTCCGACGGCTGCCTGATGCTCAAGAGCAACGTCTACCTGTACGGCGACGGCATGGGCGCAACCACCGTCAAGGTGGCTGACGGTTCCGACACCAAGATCACGGGGGTCATCCGCTCTGCCTATGGCGAGGAAACCCATGACTTCGGCGTGAGTAATCTCACCATTGATGGCAACCGCGACAGCACCACGGGCAAGATCGACGGTTGGTTCAATGGCTACATTCCCGGCGAAGCAGGCTACGACTCCAACGTCACCCTCGACAGCGTCGAGATCAAGGATTGCTCCGGATACGGTTTCGACCCCCATGAGCAGACCGTCAACATGGTCATCAAGAACAGCGTGTCCCATGGCAATGGCCTGGACGGCTTCGTGGCTGACTTCCTCAGCGACAGCACCTTCGAAAACAACATCGCCTACGACAACGACCGCCACGGTTTCAACATCGTTACCAGCACCCACGACTTCACGCTCACCAATAACATTGCCTACAACAATGGCGGCAATGGCATCGTGGTGCAGCGCGGCAGCGAGGACATCCCCTCCCCCAACAACATCACCATCACCGGTGGCGAGGTGTATGGCAACGGCGCCGAAGGGGTGCTGATCAAAATGTCCAGCGAGGTGACGGTCAGCGGCGTCGATATTCACGACAACGCCAGCGCCGGGATACGCATTTATGGCAGTAACCACGTCCAAATCATCGACAACACACTGACTAATAATTCCCTGGGCGGTCCCGTACCGGAAATCATCATCCAGTCCTACAACGACACCTTGGGCGTGTCCGGCAAATACTTCAACGGCAGCGACAACACCATCCAGGGCAACATCATCATCGGCAGCGACCTGTCGACTTACGGCGTCGCCGAACGCAACGAAGACGGAACCGATCGCAATGCCATGATCGGCAACACCATCAGTCACACCAGCAAGGGGACCACGCTGGTCTATGGTGACGGCAGTTACGTCAGCGCCACGGTGCCGATGACGATCGTACAAGGCACGGCTGGTAACGACACCTTGCTGGGCAGCACCGCCAGCGAAATCTTCTATGGTGGTGCCGGCAACGACACCCTCAATGGCGGGGCCGGTGGCGACATTCTGGTGGGTGGTGCCGGTATCGACAAACTCACCGGAGGCACCGGCGCCGATACGTTCCGTTTCGCCGCTCAGTCCGACAGTTACCGCAATGCAACCACAAGTTTCGATGACACCATCACCGACTTCGACGTCACCCAGGACAAAATCGATCTCGCCGGCCTCGGTTTCACCGGCCTGGGCGATGGCCGTGGCGGCACCTTGCAGGTCAGCTACAGCGCCACCAGCAACCGCACCTACATCAAGGATTACGATGCCGACGCCAGCGGTAATCGCTTCGAGCTGATTCTCTCGGGTAACCTGACCAGTACGCTGACGGCGAATCACTTCATCTTCAACCGGGTCATCACCGGCACCAGCGGCAGCGACTCACTGTCGGGCAGCGATTCGGCCGATACACTGCTCGGCCTCGCGGGTAACGACAACCTCAGTGGTGGCGCGGGCGATGACAAGCTCGAGGGCGGTGCCGGACGCGATTCGCTGTACGGCGGCGACGGTGCCGACATCTTCCGCTATACCAACGTGCTCGACAGCTACCGCGACTATGACACTGGTGGTGTGACGGCCACCGACACGATTTATGACTTCACCACTGGCGTGGACAAGATCGATGTTTCGAGCCTGAGCTTTGCAGGCCTCGGCAATGGCAGCAACGGCACGTTGTACATCACTCTCAACGCGGCCGGCGACAAAACCTACATCAAGTCCACCGAAGCGGATGCCGATGGCAACCGTTTTGAAATCGCCCTCAACGGCAATTACCTCAACACCCTGACCGCCAACGACTTCGTATTCGCCAAGAGCACTCAGCAGGACATCCTCTACCTGCCCACCCTCGGCCAATCCAATGCGCGTCTGCTGCGCATGACGGAGGACGACAATCAGTCCGGTACCTCGATGCTGGTCAGCGACCTGGACCGCTATACCCCCTATGACGTGCGCAGCCAATTCACCGATGCCAATGGAAACAACATCGACATTGCAGTGGGCGGTAGCACGGTTACCGGCCTGTCGACCCTCAGCGCCGAGGAACTCAAGTTGTGCTGGTGGCTGACCGATACCAACCAACCTGGCGCTGCGCTGTTGCGCGCCGTGACGCTGCTGCGCGACCAGCTCACCGAACTGCAATCCATCGGTAACGTCACCATGGGCATCATTTGGGGTCAGGGCGAGGAAGCCGCCCAGGAGATCGGCCGCGCCACGGACAAAGCAGCGGCAGCAGCGGCCTACAAGGCCGCGACCCTGAAGGTGTTCGATTACCTGCATGCCCAGTTCGGCAACTTCAGCGTTTACTTGATGGAAACCGGTCACTACGAACAGGACGCGGCGCGTGCCCGTGGTTATTCAGAAGAAAAAATTGCCTCCATCGTCGAGGGGGTTGGCTATGTCCGCGCTGCCCAGGAAGCCATCGCCGCCGAGCGCGCCGACGTCAAGCTGGCGGTGGATTACACCGACCTGCCCTTGCGCCACGAAGTCGATCCGCTGGCGTATCCCGACGACGTCTGGCACCTGCACGAGGAGTCGGCCGAGATCGTCGGCCAGCGCCTGGCCGACTACATTGCCAATGACCTTGGCTCGCAAGGCAACCCCAATGACAACAACAGCGTGCAGGCTATTTTCGACAACGCTCAGAACATGATTTCCGGTACCGACCAGGCGGATACCCTGACGGGCACCTCGGGCAACGACCTGCTGAATGGTGGCCTGGGCGCCGACACCCTGACCGGTGGCAATGGCAATGACGTTTATGTGGTCGATAACGCATTCGATCGCGTGGTGGAAACCAACACCTCGACTTCGCAGATCGATACGGTGCAGGCCTCGCTCAGCTGGACCCTGGGAGCCAATCTGGAGAACCTGATGCTCACCGGCGTGTCGGCCATCAACGGCACCGGCAATGAGCGGCCCAACTTCATCACCGGCAATGCCGCCAATAACGTGCTCGATGGTGCCGCAGGGGCCGACAGCATGAGCGGCGGCGATGGCAATGACACCTACCATCTCGACAACGCCAACGACACCGTGATCGAGATCAACAGCAATGCGGTGTCGGGAGGTATCGACCGTGTGCACAGCAACCTCGCGGCCTATACCCTCGGCAACAACGTCGAGCATCTGTATGTCGATAGCACTGGCGCCGCCAATGGCACGGGCAACGCGCTGGACAATACGCTGTTCGCCGGTGCCGGCAACAACGTGCTGGACGGGCGCGATGGCAATGACACGGTGTCTTATGAACGCGCCCTGTCCGGCGTCACCGTCAATCTCTCCACGTCAGCGCAACAAAATACCGTGAGTTCGGGGCTCGACACCTTGAAGTCCTTCGAAAACCTGACGGGAAGTGCCTACGCCGACACGCTGTCGGGCAACAGCGCCGCGAACATTCTGAACGGTGGTGCGGGCAACGATGCGCTGGTGGGCGGCTCGGGCAATGACCGGCTGATCGGCGGTGCAGGCACCGACAACCTCACCGCTGGCACTGGCGCGGATAGCTACGCGTTTGGTGCGCTGTCAGACATGGGTATCGGGGCTTTGCGTGATGTGCTCAACGGCTTCAAGAGCACCGAGGGCGATCTTCTGGATTTCACCGGCCTGGACGCCAATCCGCTGACCACCGCTGTCGACGCTTTTACCTTTGTCGGCAGCAACGCCTTCGACCCTGCCAATGCCACCGGCCAACTGCGCTTTGCCGATGGCATTCTTTACGGCAGTGTCGATGCCGACGCCACGCCGGAGTTCGAAATCCAGCTGGTGGGTGTCCAGGCGTTGCACGCCAGCGATTTCACCGCCTTGGGTTAGGCTCACATCTTTGGGAGCGGGGCTTGCCCGCTCCCGGAGGGATTTGCGCTCCCAGGCTGATCTACTCTTGACCCACCGTCACCTCCTTCCAGCTGTCATCGGGATCAAAGCGCTTCATCGACTGCGCCAACTGGTCCCCACCGGGGCCCAAGTCTTTTTCGAACACCTGCCCTTCATGACTGATCATGAAACTCATCACCCCGGTGTCCGCGTATTTCGCCGGCCAGGCGATCAGTGCAAAACCACGGCTCATCTTGTCACCGATGAGGTAGCTATAGGCGCCGCCCGGTGCCGAAGGACCTTGGCCATCAAGGATGCGAAAGTGATAACCCTGCCAGTCTTCACCGGCAATGGTTTTACCGAACAACGGACCCAACGGGCTGATCTGACCGCTATCATCGTCTTCCCAATAAAGTCCGTCATGTTTGCCGGCGGTGCTGAAGATTTTTTGCGCGTAGGCGAGTGCGCCATCACCGTCACGATCCACGGATGCATACTCCATCTGGACATCGTGATAAGTCAGCACTGATTGCAACGCGGCGAGTTCGTTGCGGCCAATTCGACGTGCACGGACTTCGGCGCTACCGGCGTCGATGTCGAACCGCCAACCGTCCGCGCCTTTGACCATGGGTATAGGCAACGTCCAGTGGTCACGGCCAACCGACAGGACCGCCTTGCGATCGCTGGGTTTTTCAATGGCATGTTGTTCGCGGTATTGCTTCAAAAACGCATCCACATCACTGCGCTGCACGCCTTCGCGCGGGATGAAACTGCGCCATTCATTACCCAGCAACTCGGTCAGGCGTGCCTGATCGGCGTATTTCGTCCCCAGTGCCTCGACGAACGCCTGGGCGGCCATTTCCGGCGTCGGAAATGCCTGCTGGGCCGTCGCCATGCACGACCACATCAAACCGGCAGCGATCGCCAGGACATGAAAGCGCAAGCCCGTGAGAGCCTTCATTCGAGCATTGTTTTTCAACGACGGCTCCCCCTTTGACGCGCGGGTGGACTGGACGGCCGACTGACCTGATGGCCGGCTGGGCGCGAAGCACTGGGGCGCCGGGCGGATGCCTGGCTGGCTTGGCCACGACTGGCTTGTGCGTTGGCCTGGGACGGTGAACGCACGCCGGCGAATGCATTATTGCGGGCACTGCCCGTGCTGGAAGCCGGCCGTTGTTGCGCAGTTTGGCGCCCTTGCAAATCGCCCTGCCCGCGCTGGTTTACCTGAGCGGTCTGTTTCCTGGGTGGCTGACTCTCCCGGGTATTTCTGGCAGTGCCCTGGCTCCTGTCAGACGCCCTCGGTCTGTCTGTACCTGCTTGCATCCGATTGCCGGGCGAGGTTGCCGACTGGGTTTTGCGCGCCGAATCGCGGGCTTCGAGGTTGCTGGTGGCAGGTCGCTCGATACCGTGCCTGTCCATTGAACCACGGGCTTTTTCACGCGCCTGGGCTCGCTTGGCATCATCCCCTCGATAGGCTTCACGCTGACGGGCACCGTCCAGTTGGCGGCCATACTGTTCCCGGCTCTTACTGTCTCGATAGGGGACGCCATCGCGATGAACAGCGTTGTGCTGCCACTGGTTCTGATTCCGAGTGATCTGGTTGTTGCGGTTGATGTTGTTGTAGCGGTCGACGTCAATGTCGATGTCGTTGTTGTCCCAGTCACATTCACCCCATAACGAGCCGATGATAGCCACGCCGGTGCCAAAGGCCAGCCCGGCCAACAATGCCGAGCCGGGGTAATAGGCTGGCGGCGGTGGATAGTACACGGGAGGCGATGCCGGATAGGGCCAGGTGCCGTAGGTTGTCGTCGGGTTATAACTGGGTACGTAAACCACCTGCGGATCGGAAGGCTGAATGATGATTGTGGAGGTGCTGCTGGCCGGAGCCGGAGCCGGAGCTGCCGGTGCCGGTGCCGGCGCCGCCTGAACCGTCACGTTCTGATATTGGTTGCTCTGCAGGTTGCCTGCTGCCTGGGCCTGATGACGCAAGCGTTGCACGCCCCCCATGACATCGTCGGGCTGCGCCAAAAAGGCATCCCCCAGGCGTTGTACCCAGACCGGATCCTGCCCCAGCATGACCATGACTTGGGGGAAGGCCACCAGTGCCTGCACGCTCGGATCCCAAGGCTGATTCGCCACTTGTTTGACCGCATCGTCGCCCTTGGCGTCCGGGTGTGCTTTAGACCAGGTGACCGCTTCGGCGATTTCCCCGGGGTACGTGGTGGCCATCAACACCTGGGCCAGCAGTGGGTCCGGATATAGCGCAACAGGAGCCAGCATTTGATCCAGCTGCTCCTGGGTAAACACGGCATCTTTGGCCACCGCGGCGACGGGCGCTGTATCGACAGCGCTTGTGGTCGCGCTCGCGTCCAATGGCTGCGCCAGGCAGGAAGATCCGCTCAAAAACAATACAGCTGACACCGCATAGAACAATGGAATGCGCATTGCACCCCCTCTGTGGTCAGGCAGGCTTGAGCGCCTTGATCGTTCCGCCCTTCCCTGCACCGTCGCGCCCGTCAAAGACGATACAGAGCTTGATGCTCCTGGCTTTTTTCAGTCTTCAAATTCACGGGGTTACCTGATAGCCCCGCTGCTGCATGCAACTGGTGTAGGCCGAAGCAGTGGCCGCCGGTTCTGCCCGGCGATCCTGACGACGATCCTGACGTTGCCGGGATCCACCTACAACCGCACCTGCGACAGCAGCATCCTTGGCGTTGTTCTGTCGATATTCCTGTTTGACATCGTCGTCCACCTTGTCATAAATCTCGTCATGCTGACGACCGCGCGCGCCGGCAACCGCCGCACCGGCTACTGCGCCCGTAGCGGCACCGCGGGCACGTCCACCTGATTGAGACGTCGTGCTGCTGCTTGCCGCATTCCCGGCTTGAGCCTGGCATGCGCTTATGTCCTGCTGAATCATTTCGGGGGACTGCCCTTTGAGCGGCGTGACCGTCTCGGCTGAAGCGCAAAGGCAGAATACCGAGACAAGGGTAGCCAAACAGGGGGGGATGGACTTTCTCATAAAGCCTCCGCTGTTATCAGTCTGCTTTGGATCTTTGAGTCTAGCTCACGTTTGGCGACTAACTCTGAGAAGGGTGCAACGTCCAATTCCTTTTGTACGTTGCCCCTCGAACGGGTGTGGAAAGTATTGACTGACACCGCAATCAGCCAATGCGCGCCAGATAGTCTCAATGCTCCAGTACGTAATGGCCCGGGGCTGCGTACAACGGCGGATATTTGCGTGAGCCCAGTTTGCGCGGTGCTGGCCGGCTAGCGCCCGACCGTTGTTCAATCCACTGCCGCCAATGCGGCCACCAGCTGCCGGTGTGGCTCTCGCCTGCGTCTTGCAGCCAGCTTTCTGGATCCAAGGCGGTGGCAGCGGCGGCGTAGAAATACGACTTCGGGTTGCCCGGCGGATTGATCAAGCTTTGTAGATGGCCGGCATTGGAGAGAACGAAGGTGCTGTCCTCGCCGAACAATCGGGCGGTACCGTAGCAGCCCTGCCAGGGTGTGATGTGATCGGTGGTGCCGCCGATCACATAGGCACCGACCTTAACCTTGCTCATGTCGATAGGCTCGCCGGCAATCTGCAAGACCCCCGGGTTGCGGTAGGGATTGTGCTGGGCCAGATCGAGGTAGTCGGCATGCAGTTTTGCCGGCAGACGCGTGGAGTCGTTGTTCCAGGCCAGGATGTCGAACGCTGGCGGCTTGTTACCCAGCAGGTAGTTGTTGACCCAATAATTCCAGATCAGGTCGTTGGGGCGCATCCAGGCGAACATACGCGAAATGTCCTGACCACTGAGTGTTCCCTTGCACTGCGAGCTGGTCTTCGCCGCGCGCAGTACCGCCGGCGTGGCAAAAAGGCCGATAGCAGTGTCACCAAAGAGCGCAGGCATATCGAGCACGCATACCGCCCAACTGGTGTTCGCCACCTTGGCGCCTTCACCGCGTGCCGCCAGCCAGCCGAGATAGGCCGCGAGCGTCAGGCCTCCCGAGCACGAACCCCACATGTTCACATCCGCGCTACCGGTGATTTGCCGCGCGACATCCACCGCCTGGTCGAGGCACAGCGCGTATTCGGACAAGCCCCAGTCGCGGTGCATGCTGGTCGGATTGCGCCAGCTGATGACGAACAATTGTATGCCGCTGTCCTGTATCCATTTGATCAGGCTCTTGTCTGGCGACAAGTCAATGGCGTAGTACTTGTTGATCTGCGGCGGGGACATGACTAACGGCCGGGCATGGACATTTTTCGTGGTGGGGGCGAACTGCAACAGTTCGAACATCTCGGTGCGTAACACCACCTCGCCCTTCGCCGTGGCGATGTTTTCTCCCACCTTGAATGGCCTGCTGTCCACCTGCATCGGCATCCCGCCGTTGTGGCGCAGGTCCCGGGAGAACTGCCCGACCCCTTTGACCAAACTCATGCCGCCCGTATCGAGCAACTTGCGCAACGCTGTCGGGTTGGTCAGCAACAGATTGCTCGGCGCCAATGCATCAAACAGCTGTGAGGCAATGAACCGGGCACGACCCTTTTCCCTGGCATCGAGATGGGCTCCATCGATAAAACGGCTCAGCTCGTCATTACCAGCCAGGTAGCTTTGCAACAGGCCGCGCAGCAAGGCATTGGATTGCCAGGCCGGATCGGAAAAACGCTTATCCTTGGGATTCGGTGCCACGCTGGAACTGCCGGCGGCAATATTGCCCAACTCCTTGAGGTAACTGCCCACATGCCGTGCAGCCTTGACGGGCGTCTTGCCCACAGCCTTGAACAAAGCCCCGGAGGCGCTCAGCAAATCGACCGGGCGCACCCTGAGCAATGGCGTGGCAACCTGTGCGGTGTTAACCGCCAACTCCTGTTTCTGCTGCTCTTGAGGCGTTTTTTTTGGCGCTGCGCGACGACGCTTGGCAGGCGTATCCGTTGATCGAGTGATTCGAGGTGTTTTATTCATAGCCATTCTCTTGTTTTTGTACGCAAGCCTTGAGGGCAACGAGCATTCCTTTCCGTGCGATGCAGGCACGATGGAAAGTGACGCAGTGTCGCGTAGCTGCCGACGTTCACCTTGACCTGTCGGGACATTCACCTGCTAAGCTGATAAATCGCTGTCCCGGATTGAGAAATCATCATTCATGAGCGGCCTTGTTCGCAGTGCCAGCTTGACGAACTACGCTGAAATAGCCCGATTGCTACACGTTGATTACCTGCAGCAATTGCGCCTTGTCGGCCTCGATCCCCGATGCCTGCTTCACCCGGACTTGAAGATTCCCAACGAAGCTGTAGCACGTCTGCTCGAAAATTCGGCGCGTGAAGCGGGGGTAGACGATTTTGGCTTGCGCATGGCCGAAACACGCAAGCTCTCCAATCTGGGGCCTCTGGCGCTGTTGTGGCGTGACGAACCGACGATCCGTTCGGCCATGGAAGCGTTCCGCGACTTCCTTTTCCTCCACAATCAGGGGCTGGTGTTGAATATCGAGGAAAGTGGCGGCGTGGTGGTGTTGCGCATGGAACAGGTCACCATGGGAAACCTGCCGGTGCGTCAGGCAATGGAACTGTCAGTGGGGGTGACCTACCGCCTGCTGAAAAACTTGCTGGGCAATCACTGGCATCCTTCAATGGTTTGCTTCCGTCACGCCGCGCCGATGGACGACAGTCGACACCGCCGCCTATTCGCCACCTCAGTGAAATTCAATAGCCTGATGGACGGTATCGTCTGCCGCAGTACCGACCTGGACAAGGCACTGCCCAGTGCCGATCCGGACATGGCCCGTTATGTTCATCAGTATCTGGACAGTATCCGCGAAGAATCCAAAACGGCTTTACTTGAACAAGTGCGCCAGATGATCTGGACGGCGCTGCCCACGGGCCAGTGCTCGGTGGAACAAGTGGCGGCCAATTTGGGATGGGACAGGCGAACACTGCATCGCAAGCTTGCCCAGGAGGGTGAAACATTTTCTTCGTTGCTGGATCAGGTGCGTGCGGAGCTGGCAATGCGTCACCTGGCACATTCCAATCAACGGTTGAGTGAGATCGCCGGGGCGCTGGGGTTTTCCGAACTGAGTGCCTTCTCCCGCTGGTTCAGCCGGCACTTCGATTGCAGTCCATCCACCTGGCGAGCGCGCCAGTCCAAACTGTAATACAGCCTTTTATTGCGATACACCCAATGCGAACAAATGACTGTTCAACGGATCAATAGATCCACAAGCAATCCGGGTATCAGGTAATGACTCAACCCAACATGAAAACGCTCACCCGCCTGTTCGCTGTCAGCGTGTGCGCAGCGACGAGCACTTGTGCAAATGCTTCGCCCATTTTCCACACCAGTTTCGACTGCGCGACAGCAAGGGCGTCCGTCGAAAAGCTGATTTGTCGCGACTCACAACTGCTGCAGATGGACATCGAACTGACGCGTCTTTATCGCCTGGCGATCACCGACAATCATTCAGTACCGCGACCAGACAAAATCATGATCGACCAGCAGTTCTGGATCGACGCCCGCAATCAGTGTGCCTCCGACCCTGCGCCCAAGGCGTGTACGGTCCGACAGTATGCCGAACGCGCGCACCAACTGCGTCAAGGCTCGGTCATTGCGAGAACCAAGGATCCAGACAGGCTCACCGAAGGCCCGCTGGCGTTTCGGTGTACAGGAATTAATGAGCAGCTGGCCGCCACCTTTTTTAACACTCAGCCTGGTGTCGTGTACCTGAAGTGGGCGAACTCCTCGATCACCCTTAGTCAGGTGCAGAATGATTCGGGAACCCAATACACGGGCAAGGATGCCCGGGGCAGCTACAGCTTTTGGCAAGACGGCAACGCGGTGCTTTTCCAGAAACCAGGCTCAGGGGAAATGAGTTGTACGGCCGAGCCGATCGGGGGTTGGCCAGGCTCACATCCCGAATGAATGGTGTCAGGTTCTGGTCCAGCCAGTAGCGAGCATCTGGAATACCCGGGATCAGCGCTTTTTCCGTTAACGTTGACGGCACCGCATCACGGCGTTGCAGGCATGCTTGACGCAACATGTTCAGGGTTGAGGCGCCAGGTCTGAGCGGGAATGGTTTCAACACGCCTCCTCCGGCCCCGCAATTGACAGAGCCCACACCCATGACCAGCCTCTCAATGTCGAGTGGCCTGAACATCTTTCATGCTAGCGCAAGCAAAGGCAGTCATGAGGTTGGCGGGACGTCCGGTCTGTCCTGCGACTGATCCTCCCCCCTGGACGATCATTAGAAACGCCAGCAATCAGCGCAGCTTCAGCGGATCGACCAGTTCAGCGGCGATGGCCATGCCCACCAGGTCCGGCAAGGTATTGGCCTGCATGCGTTTCATCACCCGCGAACGATACAGATCGACGGTTTTCGCACTGACGCCCAGTTGCTCGGCGATCTCGCGGGTGGTGTAACCCTGGACCAGTGGCAGCAAGACATCGCGCTCCCGTGGGGTCAGTGTCAGCAAGCGCGCCTGCAAGGCTTCGTGCCCCTGATTGCCCGAGCGGTTTGCCGCGCAGTTGCTGAGCGCCTGTTGCACGCTGTCCAGCAGCAATTGTTCGTTGTAGGGTTTCTCGATGAAGTCATGGGCGCCCGCCTTGAAGGCGCGAACCACGATCGGCACATCTGCGTGCCCGCTGACGAAAATGATCGGCAGGTTCAGCTCACGTGCACGCATTTCTTCCTGCACGTTCAAACCGCCCATGCCGGGCATACGAACATCGAGCAGCACGCAGGCATCAAGTCTGGCATCACAGGCATTGAGAAACTCCACGCCACTGGTAAACGGCAAGGCTTTGAGCCCTACCGACTCCAACAACCAGACGGTTGAATCGAGCATGCCTTGGTCATCGTCGACCACATACACCACGTGCTCCGTCACACCTGCCATTACGTTATTCCTGTTGTTGTTTTGTTGGGCCGGCCAGCGGCAAACGGCAGCACATCAGCAGCCCGACAGGTTGGCGTCGAGCCTGCAATTCGCCACCAAAACCTTCGATGATGCTGCGGCTCATGGACAAACCGAGCCCCAGGCCATCGGCCTTGCTGGTATAGAACGGGGTAAATATCTGCTCCAGTTCGGGCTCGCTGACGCCCGGGCCCTGGTCTTGCACACTGACTTCCACGGTTGCACCACCGCCCTGCCCCGCAGCCATCACGATCAGCGAGGGTTGCCCCGGATGCTGTTCGCGGTTGGCATCGATGGCATTTCGCAAGAGATTGAGCAGGACCTGCTCCAGCAGCACCCGGTCGGCATAAATCGGCGGCAGATTATCCGGTAGGCGATCCTCGATTGTCACTTGGCAATTGCTCGCCTCCCAGGCGCATAAACGCACGGCTTCGCGGGCGACGTCGGTGAAATTCAAGGCCTGCATCCGGCGTTGCCCCTTACGCAGAAACGCCCGCAAACGTCTGATCACTTCTGAAGCATGCGTGGCGTGATGGGTAATGCGCTCCAGGCCTTGCGCCACTCGGGCGGCAGCCTGGGGATTGGAATCCAGTGTCTGTAGATAGCGCTGGCTGGCATTGGCGTAATTGACCACCGCCGCCAATGGCTGGTTGATTTCGTGTGCGATGCCCGAGGCCAATTCACCCAGGGTGACCAACCGCGCGGTGTGCGCCAGTTCGTCCTGATGGCGGCGCTGTTGCACTTCACGCAGTTCACGCTCGGTCATGTCCCGCGCCACCAACGAGTAATAGCGCTCGCCGCCGGCCGAACGGTGCGCCAGCAGCACCAGCGATACCGGCACTGAAGTGCCGCCTGCCGGTGGCTGCAATCGCGCATCGGTGCTCCAGACACCGTCGCGCTCGGCACTGCTCCAGCCATCACGCTGCAGACGTGCCAGGTCGCTGCTGGCGAACAACGTTGCCAGGGCTGGCATCGGTTGTTGCTCATCGATTCCCAGGATGCGCCGCGCCGCTGGATTGAGGTAAGTGACTTGCCCCTGGGGGTCGATGAACAACACCGGATCGGTGTTGGCCTCGACGACTTCCGCCAGGCGTCGTTTGTTCTCCTCGGCGTGCACCCGGGCGGTAATGTCCCGGGACACGCTGACCACTTCCACCACTGTCCCGGTATAGGTCTCGCGAATCGCCCGGCTGGCGGTTTCAAACCACAGGTAATGCCCATCCCGATGGCGAATCCGATACGTCATCGTGTGATAACCGTCCTGCTCCAGGGCATCCCGCGCGCGCTGTACCAGGCTGGCCAGGTCCTGACCATGGAACAAGCCTTGGGCCATTTGCCCGCGCAACTCCTCCGGCCAGTAGCCGAGCAATGTCCAGGACGCCGGCGAGGCATCGAGAAAGCGCCCGTCCGGTGTATGCCTGGAAATCAGGTCAGTGGTGTTTTCAATGATCAGCCGGTACAGCCGCCGCGCCGTGGCCGCTTCACGCTCGGCCAGCACTTGTGCCGTGGCATCGCGGCAACGGGCGAGCACACGGTTGTCCTGGGGATCGGGGATAAATGTCCAGATCAGGATCTGCGCTTCGAATTGGGCTTCGACCCCTTCGATGGCGCGTTGCTGGTCCAGGCAGGCGCGTACCAGCACCCGGTGATTCACCGGCAAAAAACCCAGCACATCGGTCAGCGGCTTTTCGGCGAGCAGTGCCAGCAGCGCGGCATTGAACTCCAGCGGTCGGCCCTGGGCATCGAGCAACAGACTGGGCTGTGGATCGTGCCCCAACAGCGGTGAGCCGCGCAGCATGCCATTGACGCTGCTCAGTAGCGTCGTCAGCAAGTCCTGCACCCAACCCAGCCAATCAAGACTCACGCCCTCGCACACTTCCACCAGCAACAAACCCGCCTGCCCCGGTTGCAACGCCAGATCAAACACCTGGCCATGGCTGATAGCGGCCCGGCGCAGTCGCCCGGCCAACCAGCAATCGAGTTGACGTACTTGAGCCAGATCCAGCCGCCCCGCTTCGGCCAGCCGATCAAACAGCTGCTGATCGCTGGCCAGCGAAGGGTCGCCCAGCCCCGGTGGAAAATGCTGGGCGGCGCCCTCGTGGCTGTAAATTCGCGCATTGGGTTGCCAACTCAGATAAACCGCCCGGCGCACCTCGGGGCAATCCTGCAGCGCACGGCACAACGCATCGGCCCGGGCGGCCAGGGACACACCCTCGCGCTGCAGGCGCAACCAGCTGTGCAATCGAACGGGGGTCAGGGTCATCACAGGTCCGCTTCGTTGGGGAAGCCAAGGATATACCGGCCTTGGCGGTGTGACTGTATTGATTTAGATCCATAAGAATCAAATATAGTACATATCCTATATGACGTAGGTTGTACTTCCATACCAGCAGCTGAATGTTATATAAAGCAAACCGGACATAAAAGGTGCCCTCAGCGGCAACGCTGGAAGGGTCACCTATAGAGCTAACAATCAGCCACCGAGTACCCGTACATGTCGATCTATGAACAAGGGCTAGGCCCTGCGGCTGTCAACCATATTGCCTTGTCTCCGCTCAGCTTCATCGAGCGCACCGCCAGCGTTTACCCACACTATCCCGCCGTCATCCATGGCTCGATCCGCCGCACCTGGGCGCAGACCTACACCCGCTGCCGCCGTCTGGCCTCGGCGCTGGCCGGTCGCGGCATCGGCAAGAACGACACGGTAGCGGTGATGTTGCCCAACATTCCCGAGATGCTCGAAGTGCATTTCGGCGTGCCGATGATCGGCGCGGTGCTCAACCCGCTCAACGTGCGTCTGGATGCTGAAGCCATCGCCTTCATGCTGCAACATGGCGAAGCCAAGGTGCTGATTACCGACCGTGAGTTCCATGATGTGATTCACGCGGCGATCGGCATGCTGGATCACCCGCCATTGGTCATCGACGTTAATGATCTGGAGTACGGCGAAGGCCAGGCGGTCAGCGACCTGGACTATGAAGCACTGTTGGCCGAAGGCGACCCTGCTTTCGCCTGGCAGTGGCCCGATGATGAATGGCAAGCCATCTCGCTGAATTACACTTCCGGCACCACCGGCAACCCCAAAGGCGTGGTTTACCACCATCGGGGTGCTTACCTGAACTCATTGGGCAACCAGATGACCTGGGCCATGGGTAACCATCCGGTGTACCTCTGGACCTTGCCGATGTTCCATTGCAACGGTTGGTGCTACCCGTGGATCATCACCGCCATGGCCGGTGTGCATGTGTTTCTGCGCCGCGTCGATCCACAGAAAATCCTCACGCTGATCCGCGAGCATCAGGTCACCCATCTGTGCGCTGCGCCGATTGTGCTCAATGCCTTGGTCAACATGCCGGAATCAGCTAAAGCGGCGATCGATCACCCGGTCAACGCGATGGTCGCCGGTGCCGCACCGCCGGCCAAGGTGATCGGCGCCGTGGAGCAAATGGGCATCAAGGTCACCCACGTCTATGGCCTGACCGAAACCTATGGCCCGGTGACGCTCTGCGCCTGGCATGCCGAATGGGATGAGTTGCCGCTGGACGAACGGGCGCAAATCAAATCCCGTCAGGGCGTGCGATACCCGACGCTCGAAGGCGTGATGGTTGGCGATTCGAAGACGCTGGAGCCGACCCCGCGAGACGGTCAGACCATCGGTGAGATCTTCATGCGTGGCAACACCGTGATGAAGGGCTACTTGAAGAACCCGACCGCCACAGCCGAAGCGTTCGACGGCGGCTGGTTCCACACCGGCGACCTGGCGGTGTGTCATCCCAACGGTTACGTCGAAATCAAGGACCGACTCAAGGACATCATCATTTCCGGCGGTGAGAACATTTCCACCATCGAACTGGAAGGTGTGCTCTATCGCCATCCGGCCGTCATGGAAGCGGCCGTCGTCGCCCGTCCCGATGAGAAATGGGGTGAAACGCCCTGTGCCTTTATTACATTGAAGGCTGATCACCAGGACGTTCGCGAGGCCGACATCATCAGTTTCTGCCGCGAACACCTGGCCGGTTTCAAAGTCCCGCGCACAGTGATTTTCACCCTGTTGCCGAAGACTTCAACCGGCAAGATCCAGAAGTACGTTCTGCGCGACAGGGCCAAAGCGCTCTAACCGAATCAACGTCGTACCCACCAGGTGGCAGGTGTTTTATCTGCCGCTTCGGGCTCGTGCAGGCTGAATTTGGCCCTGCCCCTGACCTACACACTGATAACAAAAACAATGTGGAGCCACCCATGATCGACATCCATTCAACCGATACCCAACGCTGTGAACGCATTCGGTCCAACCCGAAATTCCTTCAATTGGTGAACAGCCGTTCGCGCCTGGCCTGGTCGCTGAGTGCTGCAGTGCTGGGCACTTACTATACGTTCATGCTGGTGGTGGCGTTTGCCCCGCAGTGGCTGCATGCACCGCTCGCCGAACATCGGATGTTGACCCTGGGCATGCCGGTTGGCGCGGCGATCATCATTTTTTCCTGGCTACTGACCGGTTGGTACGTCTACAGCGCCAACACCCGCTTCGACGCACTGGGCGCGGCCATTCTCGAGGAGAGCAAGTAATGAACCTGCTGCGTAAAGTTCTCCTCGCCACTGCCGGGCTGTTGCCGGCCTCCGTCGTGTTGGCTGCACCTGCGCTGGGTGCGGTGGAAAAACAACCGCTCAACCTGCATGCGATCGGCATGTTCTTCGTCTTCGTGCTGGGCACATTGGCCATCACCTGGTGGGCCGCGCGGCAAACCAAATCTACGTCGGACTTCTACACCGCGGGCGGTGGCATCACCGGGTTCCAGAACGGTCTGGCAATTGCCGGTGACTACATGTCCGCCGCCACGCTGCTGGGGCTGTCCAGCCTGGTGTTCGCCAAGGGCTACGATGGCTTCATCTATACCATCGGCTTCTTTGTTGGCTGGCCGATCATCACCTTCCTGATGGCTGAGCGCCTGCGCAACCTGGGGCGCTACACCTTTGCCGACATCGTGTCCTATCGCCTGGACCAGAACAAAGTGCGGATCTTCGCCGCGTTTGGTTCGTTGACAGTGGTGTGCTGCTACCTGATCGTGCAGATGGTCGGTGCCGGTCAATTGATCAAGTTGCTGTTCGGTCTCGACTACCCGGTAGCCGTGATGATCGTCGGCGCGCTGATGCTGGTGTATGTGATTTTCGGCGGCATGATCGCCACCACTTGGGTGCAGATCATCAAGGCTGTGTTGTTGCTGGCTGGCGGCACGACCCTGGCGTTGATGGCCATGTCGCAATTCGGCTTCAGCTACGAAACCCTGGCCAGCAAAGCCGTCGAAGCCCATGCCAGCGGCTGGAACATCATGGGCCCCGGCTCAATGCTCGCCGACCCGATCAACACCGCTTCGATGTCGCTGGGCCTGGTGTTCGGGATTGCCGGCCTGCCGCACATTCTGATGCGTTTCTTTACCGTGCCTAACGCCAAGGAAGCGCGAAAATCAGTGTTCTTCGCCACCGGTTTCATCGGCTTCTTCTTCCTGGTGGTATGCACCCTGGGCTTCGCCGCGATGGTGATCATTGGCACCGACCCGCAGTACTACGTCAATGGCGAAGTCGGCGGCACCTTGATTGGTGGCGGCAACATGGTCGCCATGCACCTGGCCAAAGCGGTCGGTGGCAATCTGTTCTTCGGTTTCCTCTCGGCCGTGGCCTTCGCCACCATCCTTGCGGTGGTTTCCGGGCTGGCCCTGGCCGGTGCTTCGGCGATTTCCCACGACCTCTACGCCGCGGTGTTCAAGAAGGGCAAAGCCAGCGAGAAACAGGAAATGCGCGTGACCCGCATGGCCACCGTGGGCCTTGGCATCATCGCGATTCTGCTGGGCATTCTGTTCGAGAAGATGAACGTCGCGTTCCTGGTGGGCCTGACCTTCGGCATCGCCGCGTCGACCAACTTCCCGGTGCTGATCATGGCCATGTACTGGAAAGGCTTGACCACCAAAGGCGCAATCATCGGCGGTTTCGCCGGGCTGATCTGCGCGCTGGTCCTGGTGATCCTCTCGCCAGCGGTCTGGGTCACCGTGCTCGGCCATGCGCAGGCGATCTTCCCGTACGACCACCCGGCGCTGTTCTCGATGCCACTGGCGTTCTTCGTGATCGTCGTGGTGTCGAAACTCGACCGCAGCGTGCGGGCCGACAAGGAGCGTGACGCTTACGCCGACCAGTTCGTTCGCGCCCAGACCGGCCTCGGTGCCGCCAGCGCTTGCGCTCATTGATTGAAAGGGCACGGCCTGCTCCAGCGGTGCCGTGCCCATCGCACACCCTTTTGAGGTTCACGTTATGCCCGAATTCAACGCCCCGCTGCGCGACATGCGCTTTGTCTTGCATGAAGTGTTCGACGCCCCGACCCTGTGGGCACGCTTGCCGGCCCTGGCCGACAGTGTCGACGCCGCCACCGCTGACGCCATTCTTGAGGAGGCGGCCAAAGTCACCTCGCACCTGATTGCGCCATTGAATCGCAGCGGCGACGAAGAAGGCGCCCAGTGGGTCGATGGCCAGGTGAGCACGCCGATCGGTTTCAAACAGGCTTATGCCACCTACATCGAAGGCGGCTGGGTGGGCCTTTCCGGTAACGCCGATTTCGGCGGCATGGGCATGCCGAAGATGCTCGCCGTGCAGTTCGAAGAAATGCTCTATGGCGCCAACGCAAGCTTCGCGCTGTATTCGGCGTTGAGTTCCGGTGCCTGCCTGGCGCTGGATGCCCACGCCAGTGACACCCTGAAAAACCTCTACCTGCCGCCAATGTACGAAGGCCGCTGGGCCGGTTCCATGTGCCTGACCGAAGCCCACGCCGGCACCGATCTGGGGATTATCCGCACCCGCGCCGAACCCCAGGCCGACGGCAGCTTCAGCATCACCGGCAGCAAGATCTTCATCACCGGAGGTGATCAGGACCTGACCGAAAACATTGTCCATCTAGTGCTGGCCAAACTGCCGGACGCACCGGCGGGGCCGAAAGGCATCTCACTGTTCGTCGTGCCTAAAGTGCTGGTCAATGCCGACGGTTCCCTCGGCGATGCCAACGCGGTGAGTTGCGGTTCGATCGAACACAAGATGGGCATCAAGGCCTCGGCCACCTGCGTGATGAACTTCGACGGCGCCAGCGGCTGGCTGGTCGGCGAAGCCAACAAAGGTTTGGCGGCGATGTTCACCATGATGAATTACGAACGCCTGTCCATCGGCATTCAGGGCATTGGCTGCGCCGAAGCGTCCTATCAGAGCGCCGTCGCCTATGCACGTGAACGTGTTCAGAGTCGCGCGCCGACCGGTGCCATAGCTCCGGACAAAGTGGCCGACCCGATCATCGTCCACCCTGATGTGCGCCGCATGCTGCTGAGCATGAAAGCCATGACCGAGGGCGGCCGTGCGTTCGCCAGTTATGTCGGCCAGCAACTCGATCTGGCGAAGTTTTCCGATGACGTCCAGGAACGGGACAACGCGCAATCTCTGGTTGCGCTGCTGACGCCAGTGGCCAAGGCGTTCTTCACCGACACGGGGCTGGAAAGCTGCATCAACGGCCAGCAAGTGTTCGGCGGCCATGGCTACATCCGCGAATGGGGCCAGGAACAATTGGTCCGTGACGTGCGCATCGCGCAGATCTACGAAGGCACCAACGGCATTCAGGCCCTGGACTTGCTTGGACGCAAAGTGCTCGCCGACAAGGGCTCCGCGCTGCGCCAGTTCACCGGCCAGATCCGTCATTTCGCCCATCAGCCCGACGCGCCCTACTGCGCTCAACTGTTCGATGCCGTGCAGCGTCTGGAAGACCTGAGCGACTGGCTGCAGGATCAGGCCGCGACCAATCGCAACGAAGTCGGCGCTGCTTCGGTGGAGTATTTGCACCTGTTCGGTTACGTCGCCTATGCCTGGCTCTGGGCGCGAATGGCGCAGGTTGCCAAGCAAAAGCTGCCCGAGGATGCAGGGTTTTATGGCGCGAAAATCGCCACCGCGGACTTCTACATTCACCGCTTGCTGCCGCGCATTTTGAGCCTAGAGCAATCCATCCGCGCGGGCAGTGCCTCGTTGTTTGGCCTGAGTGCCGAACAGTTCTAACGATTGAACCGCACGCGGCGCCACGCTCCTCTCTTTTTGGCGTTCGCGTTTTTTATTGATAAGCCCTCGCCCACCTGGCGAGGGCTGCGGGACCTGTCTTTCCATAATAAAAACAAAGGGGCTTCACCATGGACCGCAACACCCGCATCCTCGCTACCCGATTATTGCTGGCAGGCGGTGTCATCAGCCTCTCGGCCCCCGCCGCTGCTGACTTTGTCAAAGACAGCAAGGCCAGCCTGGAGTTGCGCAACTTCTATTTCAATCGCGACTATCGCCAGGACAACGCCGCCCAATCCAAACAAGAGGAATGGGCCCAGGGTTTCCTGCTGCGTTATGAATCGGGATTCACCGAAGGTTTGATCGGTGTCGGCTTCGATGCCATCGGTCTGCTTGGCGTCAAGCTCGATTCCAGCCCTGATCGCGCAGGCTCCGGCCTGCTCAAACGTCACCGCGATACGAGCAAAGGCGCGCAGGACGAGTACGGCGAACTGGGCCTGACCGCCAAAATGCGGGCCTCGAAAAGCACGCTGAAACTGGGCACGCTGTTGCCGAAACTGCCGACGGTACTGGCCAACGACTCACGGCTGTTGCCACAAACCTTCAAGGGCGGTCAGTTGACGTCGCTGGAACTCGAAGGCCTGACGGTGGATGCCGGGCGACTGACGCAAGTCAATCAGCGCGACTCCTCGGACTACGAGGACATGGGCATCACCCGCACCGGCGCCAAGGGCATCACCACGCGTCATGTCGATAGCGACAGCTTCGATTTCGCCAGCCTGAACTACAAATGGACCAGCAACCTTGCCACCGGTTACAGCTACGGCCACCTCGACAACTTCTACAGCCAGCACCTGGTCAACCTGACCTACGTGTTGCCAGTCACCACCGGCCAGTCGCTGAAGACGGATCTGCGCTTTGCCCGTTCCACGGATGATGGCGGCAGCAATATTGATAACAATGCGATTGGCGCGATGTTCACCTACAGCCTCGGCAGCCATGCGCTGGGCCTGGGTTACCAAGACATGAGCGGCGACACCGGCTACGCCTACGTCAACGGCACCGATGCGTACCTGGTGAACTTCGTGCAGATCGGCGACTTCGCCAGCAAGGACGAAAAGTCCTGGCAGGCGCGCTACGACTACAACTTCGCGGCCATTGGCGTACCGGGCCTGACCTTCATGACCCGCTACCTCACCGGTGACAACATCGATCTGGGCGGCAATCGCCCGGAAGGCAAGGAATGGGAACGGGATACCGACATTGGCTATGTCGTGCAGAGCGGGCCGTTGAAGAATGTCGGGGTGAAATGGCGCAATGCGACAGTGCGCTCGACCCACTTCGGCAGCGACCTGGATGAAAACCGCCTGATCGTCAGCTACACCTTGCCGATCTGGTAAGTCGATTCAATTTCTCTGAGGGGGCACGCTACCGGCGGGCTCCCCTTTTTTACGACTCGGGAGTCTTCGGTGTGCTGGAGGGCCTCATCGCGGGCAAGCCCGCTCCCACAGAGTTCTGCTGTAAATGCAGTATTTGTGAACAACAGAGATCACTGAACTGCCCCCCAAAAGTCAGGATCGGTGTCCAACTTTTGGGGGGCAGTTCATCACTCTGAGTAAGTAGCAGCTGCCGAGCCCGCGAGGCAGCTGCTACGGAGAACATTTACGGCTTAACTATCTACACGCAAAAAAAGTCCCGTGACCAAATGAGGCACGGGACAAAAAATTGGTTGGTTGCGGCCAACCAAAGGAGCATTTTTAAGAGCGGTTGCCAGTTACAGGCATTCCTGGGCGGCTCGTTCGAAACTCGAAGGCATAAAGTTCGATGCCAACAAGTGGCGTTCATACAAAAACACCTTGCCGCCATTCGGGGCCTTGTAGGCTTCGAGAACGTTATCGGCCGCGACTTTGCTCGGTACCACGATCCGGTAGCTGCGCTGGGTTTGCGAGACCGTCGGCTTCAGTGCGCTGCCCTTCAACTTCGGTATTACGCAGTCGGCGTACTCGGCAGGCGTTTTTTTCGTCTGGAAGGTCAGCGTCGGGTCATTCGGTGCGGAAACGCAACCGGCCAGCAGTAAGGAGGCGAAAGCCATGACGGGGACAAATAAAGGGCGCATCGGTGAAGTCCTGAAATAAAAAGTCTGGTTCATTGAGCAGCGTCTTCGATGGGGGCGATTCTCCGCCTTTGCCCAACAAACCAGAACTTGCGTTTCTTGATGGTCACTATTACTTGAACCGATAGTTGCACCGCGCTATCGCGAGTCGAGGACAAAAGTCCGACCTGGATAAAACCAAGCCCCGCCAAAGCGGGGCTTGATGTATTTCACCTGGCATCAGGGTCTACGTCCGCCGCCAGGGTTTTGCCCTCCACCTTGATTTTGTCCTCCTTTTTTACCTGCTTCAGACGCTCTTTCCCTGTCGTCGGCAAAGTTGCCCGAGCGGCCTCCTCCCTGTTCGCTGCCGGAGCGGTTGGTCTCGCTGGATTGACGGCCCCCTGAGGCCTGTCCACCTTTTTTGCCGGCATCGGAGGAGCGTTGCGGATCGTTCATCATACCGCCGCCCGACTCCCCGCCTTTTCTACCGGCTTCGGAGGCTTTTCCAGGGTCATTGGCAAAATTGCCAGGGTTCTTGTTACCGGTGTTAGCCATTTTCGTTCTCCTCATGGTTACGAACGAACCTTTGTCGGCTCGTCTTATTCCGAGGTTTTGCGGGATTGAAAGTTTGAACTGATGCGGCATTCTTGCGACAAGCGGATTGGAGTTATTAGTTCCAGAAAACTCCGGCTACGGCGACTAATGGATGTGATTAAAACGAGTATAAAAGCGGGTTGTGCTTATATAATTTGATGAAAGAAAAGAGCGTTGAGGTCTGGCATTATTCGTCTTCGACTCTCTATTTATCCCGTATGGAGGGACGTCGATGACAGAGCACATCGTCCACTTTCATTGTCAGATCGATCAGGGCACCATGGAGCGCTTCAGAGACTGCTGCCTCGACGCCATCGACCAGGGCGCTTCTTCCTTGCTGCTGAATCTATCCACCAGCGGTGGCAGCACCAACTTCGGCTTTGCCCTCTACACCTTCCTCAAATCCCTGCCGGTGCCGCTGTGCGCGATCAATGCCGGCAACATCGAGTCAATGGGCATCATCATGTACCTGGCCGCCGGTCGACGGATCACCGCGCCCCATTCGCGGTTTCTGATTCATCCCATGAATTGGTACTTCAGCCAAAGCTCGGTCGACCACCAGCGGCTGCGCGAATACCTCTCGAGCCTGGATAACGACCTTGCACGTTATGTGCAAATCTTTGCCCTGGAAACCGCACACGCCGATACCAAACTGGACATTTTTCATTGCCTTTCAGCGGAAGAAAAGGTCATTGCGGCGCATGAATCCCTGGCTTACGGCATCGCCCACGAAATGCATCAGATGGTGTTTGCCGATAACGTCAAGCACTGGAAAATCAGTGGCGGCTGACGTACGTTCGAGAGGGCCTGATACCGGTCAGGTGCCCGGAATGGGGTGAATATCCAGGGTCATTCCGTCACTCAATATGAGTTTCAAATCCTTGACAGTGCCGGCCACACGGTCCTTGAAAACCGGCTCGCCTTCGGGATCAAGTACATCGTAGATAAAGCGATTGCCCTCAATCCAGCCGACGGGCGTTTCCAGTTCGGGCGTGAGGTAATAGTTGCCGTCCAGAAAAAAACCGGCAAACGGTTCTACCCTTTCGCGGTTCTCGATTTCGTAGCGCACACCGGGGGTCATGCCTGTGGATTCATCAATCATGATGCGTACCTCGTCATGCGTCTGATCTTGGCGTCCGGCCTGTTTCAGGGCTCGACAAACAGGGCTCGACGGGACGTCTGCGTCTGACCTCCCGTCTTGCCCTGACACTCGTCAAGAAGTCCCCAGCCCACGCGACAGATCGGCCGAGGTTTCGGACGCAGTCTTGCGCATCGAGCCCGTTTCTCCAGCGGTTGTCTCGTGGGGTTCTGTGGTTTCCATCACCTTTTCGCGCACGGCCTCATAGCCCTCCCGTGCTTGCTGTTTGACCTTGCCGGTGAGGCTGGCGCTGGTCCTGCCCAGATAACGGCGCTCCGTTGCGGTAGTGGGTAAAGCCGCCCCCAGCAACGCGCCCACCGCGATACCCATCGCCGCCATCAGCAGGGGTTGCTCCTTGAGCAGATGACTGAACTGGTCGCCCATTTCATGGGTCCTGCGCGCCAGGCGATCACTGGTGTCATGGACGGTGTGACTGAGCTGATCGGTCTTGGCATGCAGGCTATCGCTCAGATGTGCGGCCTTGCCCTTGACGGCCTGATAGCTGTTCTTGAGCGAATCGGTGGTTTGGTGCAGACGCTCCCGGGCGCTGTCGATGCCATCGGTGAGCCCTTCGCCCACATCATCGGTCCAGTCGATATCCAGCTCAGTCTCAACCCGATATTCCCTGGGCATTGGCGGGCGATTCTGGCTCATTATCAGCCACATCAGGCCGACCGAGGTCAGCACCGCGGGCATGGGATTGTTGCGCACACTGGTGCCCAGATTGTGCAGGAAAGTCGAGCCGTTGCTCTGCATCATCAGCAGCGCCTGATCGAACATCTGGCCAGGGGTGAACTTGCTTTCCAGAGCGTCGACGATATGCCCGATGTTTTCCCGTTGCGCATCGATTTCACGCTCGATGGTTTCCGGACTCTTGGCCGCTTCGGTGTCTATTTCTCGCTTCATGACACTTTCCTCCGCAGGGCTTCCTGGTCTTTGTTCAGCGCGTCCAGGGTGCGATCAGGCTTGAAGTGGGAAGGCTCGAATTGTTTTTTGCCTGCCTGCAGCATCACGAAGCCGATGACCATCACCACGACGCCGACAATCAGCGCGGCCAGCCAGGGCGCCATCACCAGGCTCAAGGCATAGACCACCGCCATCAGCACAATGATGAACCCGGCGAGCAGCACAATGGCGCCGCCGGCGACCCCGGCAATCCCTGCTTTCAATGTCGTCAGGCTGGCCTGTAGTTCCGCCTTGGCCAACGCCAGCTCTTTGGTGAACAACGCCGGAACTTCCCGAGATAACTGCCGCAATAAACCGACCACGGAAGCATCATATTCAGTCGTCGTGAACGACGGGTTGACGGGCTGTGTGCGTTGCAGTTCTGGATCGTCTCTGTTCATTACCGTTCTCCTGTGAAGGGGCTGGACCCCGGCATTGAAGAAGTATCGCCACGATGGTCAGGCGCGTTCGGCGAGGACGGCGTGATGCCAGTGGCCAATCCGGGCGACAAATCGCCTGCCGATGGCATCGACGTTTCATAAAATTCCTGCGAGCCATCGCCACTGAACGAGGATGTGCTGCTCTGGTCCGTGAACTCATGGTCGGTTGTTGGCGAGGCCGCCGTACCCGCTTTCAGGAATCGCGACAGACCAAACCCGACCGCTATGCTGCCGACAATGAATAACCCTGGGTTGTCGCGCGCCAGATCAGCGCCATCGTGCAGCAGCTCTTCGGCACTTTTGCTGCGCAGTTTTCCCGCCAGGCTGCTCATGCTGTCTGCCATGTTCGCCAGGTAGTCGGACATCCCAAACGTATCGTTCGTCCTGATCTCGGAAACGACTGACTGGGCGCCTCTGGCCAATGCTTCAATCTGGTCCGCTGCGGTATCGCGGTACTGGCCGAACTGCTCATCGGCCTGATGCCGGGCACCGCCTATCGCTTCGGTAACCTCCTCCTTTATATGTTGAAAGTTTTGTTCGGAGCCCGCTGAATCCCGAGGGCCATCCGGTTGTCCGGTTCTGCTGTCTGGAATAGTCATGTCATCCATCGCCTTCGTAATGAATACGTGAGGAAGTGGCCGCGGGTGTGGCCGCGGTGGTGCTTCATTGCAAATGACGGAGGGGGCTGGCAGGGAGTTCCACGCAGATGATGAAGTGATAAAAAGCGCACCGATGGTACTCACAGGTTCCGGTGGGTATTTGTTGGATGCATCTCGCATTAAAAATCTGCTACGTTGTACGATGACAGACGAGTAAACCCTTTCTCTCGTCTGCCACTCAATAACAACAAGGAAAAACACCCATGAAAAAAACGAAATTGCTTATCGGTTTCTTGTGCCTCTTCAGCGGCTATGTGATGGCAGCCCCCTTCTCGGGCGAAAAGGATGTTGCCTTAGCGGTAGACCATCTGACTCAAGCGATGCTGCACAAGAACATTCCCCAACTGAACGCGCTCACCGCTGAAAACCTTACCTACGGCCACTCCAGCGGGAAAATCCAGGACAAGAAAGCGTTCATCGCTGACATCGAAACCGGTAAAAGCGCTTTCAAGACACTTGAAATGAAAGGCCAGACCATCACGCTGTCGGGTGATGTGGCGCTGGTCCGGCATCATTTTTCGGCACAAGCCATCAAGGGTGAAGAGATCGTTCCCACGGAAATCGAGAACTTCCAGATCTGGCAGAAACAGAAAGGCAAATAGCTACTGGTCGGACGACAAGCGTTTCGTTTCTGAAATTGAGGGTGTCGATCATCGTTCCCACGCTCTGCGTGGGGATGCAGCCCAGGACGCTCCGCGTCCCTTCAGGAGCCGAACGCGGAGCGTCCGTTGAGGCATTCCCAACGATCCACTGGGGCGGATCATCAAACCGGCTCGCGAAGCTTCAATCATCCTCGTGCAATTTGATGCCGCGTTTATGCAGCACATACGGAACCAGCAGCACCAACAGCGTCAGCACCAGGAGCGAGGCCGCGATCGGTTGTGTCACAAACACCATCCAGTCGCCCTGGCTGATGGACAAGGCATTGCGCAGTTGTTTTTCCGCCATCGGGCCCAGCAGCATGCCGACGATCACCGGCGCGACGGGGAAGTCGAAACGCCGCATCAACACCCCGGCCCAACCGATGGCCAACATCAGAAACAGGTCGAACGTCGAGTGACGCATGCCGTATACGCCGATGGTGGCGAATACCAGAATGCCGGCGTTCAGGTACGGTCGTGGAATCTGCAAGAGTTTGACCCACAGGCCCACCAACGGCAGGTTCAGCACCAGCAGGATGGCGTTGCCGATGTACAGCGAGGCCACCAGCGTCCAGACCAGTTCGCCCGAGGTCTGGAACAGCAGCGGCCCCGGTTGCAGGTTGTAGTTCTGGAATGCGGCCAACAAGATCGCCGCCGTGGCAGAGGTCGGAATGCCCAAGGTCAGCAACGGCACTAGCGAACCGGTGGCGCTGGCATTATTGGCCGCCTCGGGGCCAGCGACGCCTTCGATGGCGCCCTCGCCTTTGCTGGCCGCGAACTCTTTCGGGTACTTGCTGAGTTTGCGCTCGGTCGAGTACGACAGAAACGTCGGAATTTCCGCGCCACCGGCCGGAATCGACCCGAAGGGAAAACCGATCAGCGTGCCCCGTAGCCATGCGGGAATCGAGCGCTTCCAGTCGGCGCGGGTCATCCACAACGAGGTCAAGCGGTGTCGGCCGGCGGTTTCTTCCTTTTGGTAGAGCACGCTGTACAAGGCCTCACCGACGGCAAACAAGCCCACCGCGACGAGCACCACTTCAATGCCATCGACCAACTCGGGCACCGCCAGGGTGTAGCGGGCAATGCCCGAGGTCGAGTCCAGGCCGATCAAGCCGATGGTCAGCCCGATCCCCAACGAGGCAAAGCCGCGCAGCATCGACGCACCGAGTACCGCCGACACCGTGGTGAAGGCCAGCACCAGAATCGCGAAATACTCGGCCGGCCCGAACTTCAGCGCCAATATCGCGACAAGGGGCGCGAACAGGGTCAGCAAGATCGTCGCGATGGTGCCGGCCACGAATGAGCCTATCGCAGCCGTCGCCAACGCCGGACCTGCCCGCCCGTTGCGCGCCATGAGGTTGCCTTCCAGGGCCGTGACCATGGAGGACGATTCCCCTGGCGTGTTGAGCAGAATCGAGGTAGTGGAGCCGCCAAACTGAGCACCGTAATAGATGCCGGCGAACATGATCAGCGCGCCGGTAGGATCGACTTTGGCGGTAATCGGCAGCAGCAGTGCCACCGTCAGCGCCGGCCCGATTCCCGGCAAAACACCGATCGCGGTGCCCAGCAGACAGCCAATGAAGCCCCACATCAGATTGATCGGCGCCAACGCGGCACCGAAGCCGGTTGCCAGACTCGAGAGAATGTCCACCTTGTCGACCTCCTTGGGGCCCGGATCAGATCCAGGCGTTGACCAGGGGCGGCAGGGAAACCCCTAGCCCGGCGGTGAAAAGCCAGTAAATCGGCAGCGTCAGGGCGATGCCGATGGCCAGGTCCCGCACCGGGCTGCGACTGCCAAAACCCCGTGCCGAACAGGCAAACAGCAATGAGGCGGCCAATACGAAGCCGATGTAGGTAATGAGCAACGCAACGCCCATCAGCCCCGCCGTGACCCAGGTTGCGCCGAGCTTGCCGCCGGGCTGAGGCCGGGTGGTCTCATGATCGTCAGTAAGGTTGCGAAAACCACCGGTGAGCGCCTGATAGCACATCAACAGACCGACGACGCCCAGAAACGCCGCGACGGCGTAGGGATACACGTACGCCGCCATGATCACGAAGCCCATCTCGGGAGGAAACCGCGAGGCGCCGATCGCCAATACCGCGCTGATGGCGACGACACCTAAACCCATCGCCAGTTGGGCCGGCATGACTCTCCAGCGTCCGGCCATCTCAGAGCAGCCCGACCTTGACCAGCATCGCGCGCAGGCGCCCATGCTCTTCTTCGACGAATTTGCCGAAGTCATCCCCGGTCAGAATGCTCGGTGACCATGCATTGGTTTTTACGTTGTCTTGCCAGACCGTGCTTTTGGTGGCGGTCAGGACGGCTTCAGTCAGTTCTTTGCGCTGTTCAGGCGTCAGGCCAGCGGCGCCATAAACACCCCGCCAGTTGCCGATCGTTACGTCATAGCCACTTTCCTTGAGGGTCGGTGCATCGATGCCTTCTACGCGTGTGGGCGCACCGATGGCGAGTAAGCGGAATTGTTTGGACTGTACGTATTTGGCAAGCTCGGCATAGCCGCCGGTGATCACCGTGATGTGGCCCCCCAGCGTCGCGGCGACGACTTCGCCGCCACCGGCGAAGGCAACGTAATTGACCTTGTTGACGGGGACGTCCATTTTGCTCGCCAGTTCGGCGATGCCGATGTGGTCGATCGACCCTTTGGAGCCACCGCCCCATTTGATGCTGGACGGGTTGGCTTTGAAGTCTTTGAGCAAGTCGTCCAGGGTTTTGTAGGGCGAATCGTCACGCACGGCAATCACGTTGTATTCGGTAAACAGCCGGGCAATCGGCGTCACGTCTTTCAAGGTGATTTGCGGTTTGTTCTGCTCGATGGCTGCGACCATGATCGCGCCGACCACGATCAGGGCATTGGCATCCCCCTTGGTGCCGTTGGCAAATTGCGCCAACCCCAGGGTCCCACCGGCGCCACCCTTGTTCTCGAAGGTTGTGGACTTTGCCGTTTTCGCCTCGACCATGGCTTTGCCCAGGACGCGTGCGGTCTGGTCATAACCACCACCGACTGAACCCGGGGCCATGAACTTGACGGTATCGAGCGCAAAAGCCGGTGAGGCGAGCGCGGCGGCGGTAAGGAAAACGGCAAGGTTGCTGCTGAATCGACGGGCCAATGCAAACATGAGTCGTCTCCGGATAGCTGTTCTTGTTGTTGTCGATCAGGGAAGAGCCCCTGTGAACATGCGTCTGGAATAAGCGTAGGTCATAGTTGTGTTTATTGGCGGGCTTTCAATGGGGTTCCTAACGCAAGTCAATTATGAATGCAGAACCTGTGGGAGCTGGCCCTGTGGCGAGGGGGCTTGCCCCCGTTCGGCTGCGAAGCAGTCGCGAATTCGGTGCATGCGGCGTGCCTGGCTTAAGGAGGTAGCAGTTTTGGGACTGCTTCGCAGTCCAACGGGGGCAAGCCCCCTCGCCACAGGGCCTGCTCCCACAGGGATTGCAATGTCTGTACCTATGTTGACCAAATGGCGGAAGGCAGCCGGAGTCGAACCTGCCCGGGAACGGATGCCGTCCCCAACCGGGTTTGAAGCCCGGCCGCGCCACCGGGCGCGATTGCCTTCCTTGAACTCAGTTTGTTGTCGGTTGAGCCAGTGCATTGTCGAGCCGAATGTGGCGCCGGTCGCCAACACGTCGGGTCAGGCCGATCCGGTCGAAGTACTCCAGAATCTGAACGCTGCGCTTGCGCCCCAGGCCCACAGCATCGCGAAACGCGGTGACCTGAATCACCGGGTCATCGCTGGCCAGTTGCACCAGCATAGCCGCCAATCGGCGCACCAGCGTCTCGGTATAAAACAAATCACGAACCACTTGATGCACCAGCCCCAGCCGCGCCATCTTGCGCATCAGCAGGCGCACGGCGGCCTCTTCACGGCCCGTCGCTTTAGCCAGATCACGCACCCACGGCGCATCGAAACCCGCCTGTTCGAACAACGGCTGTAATTGTTGCCACAGGGTTTCGTCATCCTCACTCAAACGCACTTGATGGTCCGGCAAATGCAGCCACGGGCCGCTGGCGATGATCGATCCGCTGGCCAGCAATTCGTCGAGCAGGCTGATAAAAGTCGGTCGCTCCAGCGCGGTGCCGGCGAAGCGACGCAGGCGATCCCTGTCCGGTCCCATTTGATCCGGTTCCAGTTGATGAAAGCGTGCGAGGTGTTCCAGCAGCGGCGCTTTCAGTGCTTCCCAGCGCACCGCGCTGAACAGCAAGGGTCCCTGCCGCGTATCGATCAAGCGCACGTCATCGGGCAACACCCACGTGTGGCGCGGACGGTTGAACTGGCGTTCCAGACGCAGCGGATCGAGCCCGGTGTCGCTGTTGGCCAGCAGCGCCGGCAGTGCTGCTTCCAGGCTGTTGGTGGTGGCCAGCGTTTGTAGCTGCGCTAATCGCTCGGGGCTGCGACGGTGTCGGGCCGGGGCGAACGGGTCAAGCACCTTGCCACCGCCGAGGGTGCGCTGAGCGCTTTGGTCGCGCAGGATCAAGCGATCGCCCTTCATCGCCAGCACCGGTGCATTCACCAGCAACTGCGCGAACATCCGCTCTCCCGGTACCAGGCTGTCGCCCTCCAGCAACGCCACTCGCCCGGTCACGTCCTGAGTGCCAAGGTGCACGTGCACGGGCTGAAAGTGCTCGAAGCTTCGCGCCTCGCTGGCCAGCAAGGTCATCTCGATATCCAGACGCTGGGTCGGCGCGTGCAGCCATTCTGCCAGCAGCCAGTGGCCCCGGTGAATCTGTTCCAGGGCTAGACGATCGGCACTCAGGTTCAGTGCGACGCGCTGCCCGGCCATGGCGCTGTCAGCCGTCTGATTCTGCGCATGCAGGCCTCGCACCCGCACGGGTTTGCCCTGCGGACTCAACACCAGCGTATCGCCCACGGCCACGTGGCCAGACAACGCGGTGCCGGTCACCACGATCCCGACGCCGGCCACGCTGAACGCCCGGTCAATCGCCAGGCGAAAACCGCCGCCGGCGCTGCGTTGAAGCACCTCATGTTGCGCATCCAGCAAGGCCTGACGCAGCGCCTCGACACCCTCACCGGTCACACTCGATAGCGTAATTTGTGGCGCATCGGCATAAGGTCCGGGTGCGAGCAATGCTTCAATCTGTTCCCTGACGGCTTGCACACGAGCAGGATCGACGCGGTCGCATTTGGTGATTGCAATCAGTGCCCGTGGGATGCCCAGCAACTCGACGATCGCCACATGTTCGCGGGTCTGCGGCATGACGCCGTCATCGGCAGCCACCACCAACAACACCAGATCAATGCCCTGAGCCCCGGCCAGCATGTTGTGGGTGAAGCGCTCATGACCGGGCACATCGATAAAACCGGTCAGCGCGGCGCCCGGTTCCAGCGCCGCGTAGATATAGCCGAGGTCGATGGTCATGCCGCGTTCGCGCTCTTCCCGGCGACGGTCGCCAGCCTGACCGGTCAATGCCTGGAGCAAGGAGGTCTTGCCGTGATCGATGTGCCCCGCCGTGCCGACAATCACCTGTCCCGGCCCTCCTCCTGCAACTGATCGAATTGCGCCAGCTGATTGAGCTGCGCCAGCCACGCGGCTTCGTCATCCAGTTGGCGCAGGTCCAGCCAAAGCGCATCAGCATCGATGCGCCCCAAAACGGGAATCGGCAACTGACGAAACGCGGCCTCCAGCCCCAGCAATCGCCGTCCGCGCAGACGTTTGGAAACGTTGGGCCGCAGGCATAACGCGGCGCTCGGTAAACGAGCCACCGGTTGGCTGCCGCTGCCGATCATGCCCAGCGCCGGCACCGCGCTGACGCTCCAGCCATCACCCAACACCTGCGCCAATGAGGGTTGCAGGCGTTCTGCCTGGGCGAAGATGTCGGTTTGAGGGCGGGTCAGCAGACGCAGACTCGGCAGGCGCTCGGCCAGTCGATCCGGATCGCGGTACAGCATCAACACCGCTTCGAGCGCCGCGAGGGTCAGTTTGTCGACCCGCAATGCACGCTTGAGCGGGTTCTTCTTGATCTTGTCGATCAGGTCTTTGCGCCCGACGATCAACCCGGCCTGGGGACCGCCGAGTAATTTATCGCCGCTGAAAGTGACGATGTCCGCACCCTCGAGCAGCGCTTGGCGCACTGTCGGCTCGGCGGGCAGGCCCCAGCGAGTCAGGTCCAGCAGGCTGCCGCTACCGAGGTCTTCCAGCAGCGGCAGCCCGTGACGGTGAGCCAGCTGCGCCAATTCAGCCGTTGGTACCTGGGCGGTGAAACCCTCAATGGAATAATTGCTCGCGTGTACGCGCATCACCAAGCCAGTGCGCGGACCGATGGCGGCCTCGTAATCCCGGGCATGGGTGCGATTGGTCGTGCCCACTTCGTGCAGCCGTACTCCGGCGCGGGCCATGATGTCGGGGATGCGGAAAGCACCACCGATTTCGATCAGTTCACCACGGGAAATGATGCCTTCCTTGCGCGCGCCCAGGCTGTTGAGCGTCAGTAACACGGCAGCGGCATTGTTGTTGACCACGGTCACCGCTTCGGCGCCGGTCAGCTCGCGGATCAGGCCTTCGATCAAGTCATCGCGGTCGCCGCGCTTGCCGCTGTGCAGGTCGAATTCCAGATTGAGCGGATAGCGGGCAGCCAGTTGAACGGCTTCGACAGCCGCCTCCGGCAACAACGCGCGTCCCAGATTGGTATGCAGTACGGTGCCGGTGAGGTTGAACACCCGCCGCACCTGGCTGCGATGCTGGATCGCCAGACGCTCACCCGCCCTGCCCGCCAAGACATCGGGGGCAATTTCAATGGCATTGAGTTCGCCCTTGAGCACCGGTTCGCGCAAGTCATCGAGCAGTTGCCGCAAACCGGCCAGCAGCGCATCACGCCCGTAACGCTCGGCCAGTGGTTGGCAGGCGGGATGGCGCAGCAAGCTGTCGATGGAGGGCAGCCGCAAGGCTTGGCTGGCGGAGGTTGCAGACATCAGAGGCTCCCGGAAGCGAATGACCGTCGCGTCTGAGTGTAGCCGCTGAGCTTTAAGGGCATGCTCTCTGCCCACTATCACCATCACCGCGCAATGATCTCGCTGATGGCGAGTGCCCCACTGCAACACCCTGCCAAACGCCGCGCTCCCAGCGACTACTACTAAAAAACTGTCAGAGGTTTCCTCATTTTTTTTGAGGCGCATCCACTCATTGCAGGGGGGCGTGTTTAATGACACTCGGTGTTACGTCCTAAAGGCTACAACGCCTTGCGTCGTTGCCTACGCGTGCGCCAGACTCCGCTGGCTTGTGCGGCTGTGGGGCGGGCTATATCGTTTCCCTGTCACTGAAAAACAGTGATCGGGTTTGGTAGCCCGCCTTTAAGTAGTCGTATGGCGACACCTTATGCAGTCTCTTTTTGGGGGCTCGGCTTTATATGGTGGTCATGCGTGGGGCTCCATTGTGAGCGCCGGGTTTCCTACTTAGACCGGTCTACCAACCCGCGTATGGCCGCCACTCTTCGTTTGGTAGCGAGGGTGATGGCTACTAAATATTCTAAGTAGGAGTTTCATCTATGTTCAAAATAACACCCAATCCGCCGACCACAGATCCGGCATCCCCGTACGAATCACTCGATTCAAAAGAACTCAACGAAGCCGCCGAGCGCGCCCTCGATTATTACCTCAATCCGAGTGCCCATGTCATGGCCACGCCGTATAAACCCAGCCAAATGTTCATCATCAACCCAGAGATCGGCACCGAATCTCTGCTGGCCCACGCTTGCGAGTCACTGGCTTCGGCCAGCGTCATGCTCAACGATGTTGCAGCGCTGCTACAGGGGCCACACCGCCATACCATTCTAGGCATCGCGCAAGTCATCATGCAGGGCGAGTTGGCGGTGAACCGAGCGCTGGACAAACACGAACCACCTAAGTAATCACAAGCGTCCTGTCGCTAGGGGCTTGCCCCCGTTCGGCTGCGCAGCCGTCGTAAAACCGGTAATCGCGGTAAGGCTGACCTACCACAGGCACCGGTTTTGCGATCGCTTTACGCTCAGTCACCTCCCGGTGCCAGCATCAGATTGGGCGACAGGCGCTGGTAGCCTTCCTGCTCCAGGCGCATGTCCAGCATCAGGCTGGACAGGTCTGCCGAAAGTGCTTCGGCTTCGGCGTCGTTTTCCAGGTAGATCAGTTTCAGGTAGCTCTTGCAGCCGGGGCAGACTTCCGCCCGCAACGGTGCCTGATTGGCGGCGTGACGGTCATCCTCGAAACTGATGTATTCAAGCCCCTTGCTCTGTTCGCAGTACACGCATTTGACCCGCACCGCATTCCACTCGCAGGCACACAACGAGCACACCAGATAACGCAAACCGTTGTATTTGCCCCGATGACGAATCACCCCGGCCATCGCCGGCGAACCGCAGGCCGGGCATTGGCTGAGGCAGTCGCCGCGCTTGAGCTCAAGGTTGGCTAAACCCAACAGCCAATGGCTCCAGGCCGCTTGCAGCGCTGCACCGAGAAACGGCACCAACTCCGCTGGCAGCATTGAATACTGGCCGCTGACCAAGGCAATCGCCCAGGCTTTGAGCAGCCCGGGGTTGGCGCTGCGCAACGTGGTCACGGCGTTTTCTACCGCCGTTTGTGGCGGTGGCTGATAGCGTTGCAACAGCGCTTCGAGATACGGCAGCCAAACGTTTTCACGCACCAGGCTGTCGGCGGCTAACGGTGGCAAGCCATGTTCCATGCACACCCGCAGACGTTCGGGATCGGGCATGGCGGCCACGGGCGGATCGTCCATCAGGTTTTGTTGAACGTGACACAGTCCGGCAACCAAGCGCAGGTAGTCCGCTAATGGATGCCCGTCGGCCAGGCGCTCCAGGCGCAGCGCGCGCAAGGTGAACAGGTTGTGCGGTGGCAGATACAGAAACGGCGGTGAACTCGCCGCCGCTTCTATCTGCCCAGGCTCGAGGATCGTGGCCAAGGGGTCATCCTTTTTTGCTGATCGGCGGCTCCGGCGTCTCGTCTCGGGTCATTTCCCGGTACCAGAGTTCATGGTGTCTTCTCGCCCAGGCGCGACTGACCCGGCCGCGCACCATGGCGTGGACCGAGCCGCGAATCCAGATACCGGCATAGACGTGGATGATGATGCTCAGCACCAGGATGAACCCCGCCAGCGCATGCAACAGCATCGCCCAGCGAATACTGGTGATGCCGAAGTAAGCGCTGAACCAGGCACGCCAGATCACCAGGCCGCTGAACAACAGCACCAGCATGCAGATCAGCAACACCCAGAACAGCAGCTTCTGTGCCGGGTTGTATTTGCCGATCGGCGGCACGCCCTCCTCTTCATTACGCATGACCGTCCCGACACGCCTGAGCCACAACCGGTCGTTGGCGCTGAAATAATTCGCCCGCCAGAAACTGAACACCAGGCCCAGGAACAGCACAAACATCGCCACGCCCATGTACGGATGCAGAATGCGCGTCCACGAACCACCGCCAAACAGGTTGCTCAGCCAGAACAGTCCCGGGTGGAACAAGGCCAGCCCCGACAGCGCGGCCGCGAGAAACAGAATCGCCACCAGCCAGTGATTGGTGCGCTGGTTGGCGGTGTAGCGCAGGATCGGTTTGTCGTTCATGGCCTGTCCCCCCCGCCGGGTTTCGTCGGATCAAAGGTGTGCACCGATGGATCGAACTCATGCACCGCCGGGTCGAGGGTGACGGGATGTTCGTCCTCCTCGACCAGCTGTGGACCGACACGCACGTAATGGAAGAACCCGGCCAGCACCGCCGCGCCCATGGCCAGCAACGCCAGGGGTTTGCTCAGGCCTTTCCACAAGTCCACCAGCGGACTGATCGCCGGGTGATCCGGCAATCCGGCGTACAACCTGGGCGTGTCGGCATGGTGCAGCACATACATGACGTGGGTACCGCCGACGCCAGCGGGGTCATACAAACCGGCGTTTTCGAAACCGCGGCTCTTGAGGTCGACGATACGTTCGGCGGCATGCTCCTTCATGTCTTCCTTGCTGCCGAAAACGATGGCGCCGGTCGGGCAGGTTTTTACGCAAGCCGGTTCCAGCCCCACCGCCACCCGGTCCGAGCACAGCGTGCATTTATAAGCCTTGTGGTCCTTTTGCGAGATGCGCGGAATGTTGAACGGGCAACCGGTGATGCAATAGCCGCAGCCGATGCAGTGGTCCTGATCGAAATCGACGATGCCGTTGGCGTGCTTGATGATCGCGCCGGGGCTGGGGCACGCCGCCAGGCAGCCGGGTTCGGCGCAGTGCAGGCAACCGTCCTTGCGAATCAGCCATTCGAGGTTGCCGGCGTCGGTTTCATGCTCGGTGAAGCGCATCAAGGTCCAGGTGTCTGCGCTGAGGTCTTGAGGGTTATCGTAAGTGCCGAGGTTGTGACCGACATCGTCGCGCAACTCGTTCCATTCCGAGCAAGCCACCTGGCAAGCCTTGCAGCCGATGCACTTGGTGGTGTCGATCAGCTTGGCCACTTCATCTTGGGTGCGCACCGAGGGCGGCCTGGTGGTGGTGGCCGAACGGGCGATGATGTCTTGGCTGGCCATTTAGACTTTCTCCACGTTGACCAGGAATGACTTGGATTCCGGGGTTTGTGTGTTGCCATCGCCGAGGAACGGCACCAGGGTGTTGGTCAGGTAACCGTGACGGGTGGCGCCGGTGAACCCCCAGTGCAACGGGATACCGATCTGGTGCACCACTTGATTGTTGACCTGCAGCGGACGAATCCGCTTGGTCACCACCGCCACCGCTTCGATATGCCCGCGCTTGGAGCTGACCCGGACCCGGTCACCGGCCGCAATGCCTTTCTCCCTGGCCAGCACTTCGCCGATTTCGACGAACTGCTCAGGCTGGGTCACGGCGTTGATCGGGCAATGCTTGGACCAGAAGTGAAAGTGTTCGGTCAGCCGGTAGCTGGTGGCCGCATAAGGGAAGTCCTTGGCCTGCCCGAGGGTGTCCCAGACGGACTCGAAGACCCGTCCGGCCGGATTGCTGGTCGCCTGCTTGTTGTTAGGGTGCATCGGGTTGATGCCGATGGGCGTCTCGAACGGTTCATAGTGTTCCGGGAATGGCCCTTCGTTCATCTTGTCGAGGGCGAAGAAACGCGCAACGCCTTCGGGGTTCATGATGAACGGGTTCATCCCGGCTTCCGGCGGCACATCGGCCTTGTAGTCGGGCACGTCGGTGCCGGTCCAGACCTTGCCGTTCCACCACACCAGCCGTTTGTTGGCGTCCCATGGTTTGCCTTGGGTGTCGCACGAGGCGCGGTTGTAGAGAATCCGTCGATTCGCCGGCCAGGCCCAGGCCCAACCCAGGTTCTGCTTCATGCCGAAAGGGTCGCTGTTGTCGCGCCGGGCCATGTTGTTGCCCTGCTCGGTCCAGCTGCCGCAGAAGATCCAGCATCCAGACGCCGTGCTGCCATCGTCCTTGAGCTGGCCGAAGCCGGACAGTTGCTGGCCGGTCTTGATCATCGCGCCCGAAGCGTCGGTGACATCGGAGACGGCGTAGCCGTTGAATTCCCGGGCCAGTTCTTCCGGCGTCGGATCATCCGGCACTTTGTACGGCCAGTCGAGCTTGAGGATCGGCTCGGCCCAGGCACCGCCGTTGGCCTGGTAACGCTGGCGCAGGCGCAAAAACAGCTCGGCCATGATCTTCACGTCGGTGCGCGCCTGGCCCGGGCCATCGGCCCCCTTCCAATGCCATTGCAGCCAGCGGCCGCTGTTGACCAGCGAGCCGTTTTCTTCGGCGAAACAGGTGGTGGGCAGGCGAATGACTTCGGTCTGGATCTCGGCCGTTTGCACATCGTTGTAAGGCCCGGCATTGCGCCAGAATTCCGAGGTTTCGGTGGCCAACGGGTCCATGACCACCAGCCATTTGAGTTTGGCCAGCGCCTTCATCACCCGGTTCTTGTCCGGCAAGGCGGCGATCGGGTTGAAGCCCTGGCACATGTAGCCATTGACCTCGCCCCTGCCCATCATGTCGAACATTTTCAGGATGTCGTAGCCGGGAATGTCCAGCTTGGGCAGCCAGTCGTAGCCCCAGTTGTTCTCGGCGGTGGCATTGGCGCCGTACCAGGCTTTCATCAGGCTGACATGAAACTTGCCGTAGTTCTGCCAGTAGGACATCTGCCCGGGACGCAGCGGCTTGAGTGCGCGCTTGGCAATGTAGGCGTTGTAGTCCTGTTCGGTCTCGGCCGGCAGGGTCAGGTAACCGGGCAGCAGGTTGGACAGCAAGCCCAGGTCGGTCAGGCCCTGGATGTTGGAGTGACCGCGCAGGGCATTGACGCCCCCGCCCGGCATGCCGACGTTACCCAGCAGCAGTTGCACCATGGCCGCGCTGCGGATCATCTGCGAACCGGTCGAATGCTGGGTCCAGCCCAATGCGTAGAGAATCGTCATGGTTTTGCCCGGCTGCGAGCAGGTGGCGATCTCTTCCCAGATTTTCTTCATTGCGTCCACGGGCATACCGCAAACCTGACTGGCCAGCTCCAGGGTGTAGCGGCTGTAATGCTGCTTCATCAATTGGTAAACGCAACGTGGGTCTTGCAAGGTCGGGTCGACTTTGGCGAAACCGTCCTCGCCGATTTCGTAGCCCCAGCCAGACTTGTCGGTATAGATGCGCTTGCCCGCGTCGTAACCGCTGAACAAGCCGTCCTCGAAACCGTAGTTGGCCTTGACGATGAACGACACGTCCGTATAGGCGCGCACGTATTCGTGCTGGATCTTGTCTTCGGTCAGCAGGTAATTGATCAGCCCGCCCATGAAGGCGATGTCGGTGCCGGTGCGGATCGGCGCGTAATAGTCGGCTACCGAGGCGGTACGGGTGAAACGCGGATCGACCACAATCAGCCGCGCCTTGTTATGGGCTTTGGCTTCGGTCACCCATTTGAAACCGCAAGGGTGCGCTTCGGCGGCATTGCCACCCATCACCAGAACCAGATTCGCGTTGGCGATATCGGTCCAGTGGTTGGTCATGGCACCACGGCCATACGTCGGGGCAAGACTTGCCACCGTCGGGCCATGTCAGACACGTGCCTGGTTATCGAACCCCAGCATGCCGAGACTGCGAATCACCTTGTGGGTGATGTAACCCGCTTCGTTGGACGATGCCGACGCCGCGAGGAAACCGGTGCTCAGCCAGCGGTTCACCGTTTGCCCCTGGGCGTTCTTCTCGACGAAGTGGGCATCGCGATCGGCCTTCATCAAGTCGGCGACGCGATCCAGTGCTTCATCCCAGGAGATACGCGTCCACTCCGTAGCGCCGGGCTTGCGCACCTGCGGGTACTGGAGACGGCTGGGGCTGTGAATGAAATCGAGCAGGCCTGCGCCTTTGGGGCAGAGGGTGCCGCGATTGACCGGGTGGTCGGCATCGCCTTCGATGTGGATGATGCTCTGGGCCACGTTCTTTGCGTTGTCGCCCTGGCTGTACATGATCAAGCCGCAACCGACCGAGCAGTACGGGCAGGTGTTGCGGGTTTCATGGGTATGGGCGAGCTTGAAATGACGCACTTGTTCGGCAAAAGCAGGCGCCGGGGCCATCCCCAGCGCACCGAGGCTTGAGCCCGCAAGGCCGAGACCAGCGACCTTGAAGAATTGACGACGGTTGAGGTCCATCGTGCACTCCTGATCAGGTGGAAACCCGGTGCATTGGCCGGGTTTTTCTGGACGATCACGGTGACGGCAACGGAACTACCGCCACTTTAAACTGTAGACAATGCTGTTTTGTGCGGTGTGAAAACCGACAGTCGGGTAATCCCCGAGCCACAGGTAGCTCCCACAGAGGTTGGCGCTTATCATGACCACCGGATTAATCCCCACGCCTTTTATGAGACTGAGCATGACTTTCGATTTTGATCAGGTGTTCGACCGCCATGGCACCGGCAGTACCAAATGGAGCCGCTACCCGGCCGACGTATTGCCAATGTGGGTCGCCGACATGGACTTTGCCGCACCGCCCGCGATCATCCAGGCGCTGCAAAAACGCCTGGAACACCCGATGCTCGGTTACAGCGTGGCCCAGGATGACTTGCGAGAAGCCATCGTCGCCGACCTGTGGAACAAGTACGCCTGGCGCGTGCAGCCTCAAGAGCTGGTCTTCCTGCCGGGTATCGAGTCGGGGTTCAACATGGCCCTGCATGCGCTGGTTCAACCGCAGCAGAACGTGGTGGTACAAACGCCAAACTACCCGCCGCTGCGCCATGCGCCGGGCCACTGGCAGCTGAACAAAGTCGAACTGGATTTCGACGCATTGGCCGATGGCACCTATGCCACGCCACTCGATGCCTTGCGCCAGTCCCTGCAGGGCGGCGGCGCGCTGCTGCTGAGCAACCCGCATAACCCGCTGGGCAAGGTCTTCCCACGCGAGGAACTGCAAGCGGTCGCCGACATTTGCCTGGCACAGGACGCCTGGATCATCTCCGACGAGATCCACTCCGAACTGTGCTTCGACGGGCGCGTACACATTCCGACCGCCTCGCTCAGCCCGCAGATCGCCCAGCGCACCATCACCCTGATGTCAGCGAGCAAGGCCTACAACATCGCCGGTTTAAAGACGGCGTTCATGATCATTCAGGACGCGGCACTGCGTCATCGGGTCAACAGCGCTCGCTGCGGCATGGTCGACAGCGTCAACCCGCTGGGCCTGGAAGCCACCCGCGTCGCCTACAACGAAGGCGGCCCGTGGCTGACCGAACTCATGGCCTACCTGCAAGGCAATCGGGATTATCTGGTGGAGGCGGTTCGTACGCGGCTGCCGGGTGTGAGCATGAACATTCCTCAGGGCACTTACCTGGCATGGCTCGACTGCACGGCGCTGGGGCTGGATAACCCGCAGCAGTTCTTCCTTGAGCAAGCCAAGGTCGGGCTGAGCGCAGGGCTGGATTTCGGCGATCACGCCCGGCAGTTCGTGCGCTTGAACTTCGGCTGCCCACGGGCGCTGCTGGAAGAAGGAATCGCGCGGATGGAGCGTAGTTTGCGTAACCGCTGATTCTTACGGGCAACGAGGATCAAATGTAGGAGCTGGCGCAGCCTGCGATCTTTTGATTTTGATGTCAGCGCAAGCAAGATCAAAAGATCGCAGCCTGCGGCAGCTCCTACAGGGTGTACACCGTTCAAATGTGATCAGTCATCGCGAGCAGGCTTGCACAAGGGATTTTCGGGTTGCAGAAGTCCATCGAAATCCAACCGAACTCAAGACAAAAGACCGGGGTCAACCCTCAACGAGCGCTGGTGGCGCTCGGATCTTTTGCCTTGAACAGAGGAGATTTCCCGATGACTGACTATCCAAAACCACCCTTCCCGAAACAAAGCCAGCCAGTCCCCGGAGCCCAGATGAAAATGGACCCTTATCCGGATTGTGGCGAGCAGAGCTACAAAGGTTCGGGTCGGCTGGAGGGCAAGATTGCCCTGATCACCGGTGCCGACAGCGGCATCGGCCGTGCGGTGGCGATTGCTTTCGCCCGGGAAGGCGCGGATGTGGTGGTGGCCTATCTGAATGAGCAGGAAGATGCGCAGGAAACCGCACGCTGGGTCGAACAGGCCGGTCGCCAATGCCTGCTGCTGCCTGGCGATGTGGGGCAGAAAGCGCACTGCCAGGCGCTGGTGGACAAAACGGTGGAGCGCTTTGGTCGAATCGACATTCTGGTCAACAACGCCGCATTTCAGATGACCCACGAAAACATCGAAGACATCCCGGACGAAGAATGGGTAATGACTTTCGATGTGAACATCACGGCCATGTTCCGGCTCTGTCAGGCCGCGTTAAAACACATGAAGCCTGGCAGTTCGATCATCAACACCAGTTCGATCAACTCCGACATGCCCAAGCCGACATTGCTGGCCTACGCGACCACGAAGGGCGCGATTGCCAACTTCACCGCCGGCCTGGCGCAGATGCTGGGGCCAAAGAATATTCGGGTAAACAGCGTGGCGCCGGGGCCGATCTGGACGCCGTTGATCGTCTCGACCATGCCCGAGGAAGACGTGCAGAACTTCGGTTCGCAAACCCCGCTCGGTCGCCCTGGCCAACCGGCGGAAGTCGCGCCGATCTATGTGCTGCTGGCCTCGGATGAAGCCAGCTACATCACCGGGCAACGCTATGGTGTCACGGGCGGCAAGCCGATGCTTTGACGCAACCGGCATGGCCTGCGATCGCCCCCGTAGGAGCTGCCGAAGGCTGCGATCTTTTGATCTTGCTTTTGCTGACATCAAAGTCAAAAGATCGCAGCCTTCGGCAGCTCCTACGGGGATCGCGGTGAATCAGGGCTCTTGGGCAATCACCGATATCTTGCCATTGCGCTCGATGATGGCGAATTTGATCTGCTCAAGGGTTTCAATGCCCTGGCTCGAACGCGCGGCTTCCATGATATCTGCTTCGACCAGTCGCGTATTGCGCAGGCGCTGATGCAGGATCTTGCCGTTTTCGACAATGATCGTCGGCCCGCCATCGATCAGCCGCTGCACCCATTGCGAGCGCTGTTTGAGCAGTGAAAGGCCAACGTCAAGGGCAATCAGCGTGATGATCACCAGCATCGAATTGGTCAGTGAAAAATCATTGCCCACCAGCGCTTGTTGGGTCGCCTCGCCGATGATCATCAGCAGCACGAAATCAAACGTCGTCAGTTCGGCCAGCGAGCGCCGACCGGCGATCTTGAACAGCACCATCAATGCCAGGTACATCACGACTGCGCGCACTACCGAATCCATAAGTCACCTAAGGGAAAATGAATTGATCCACCTTGACGGGGGCTGCACCGGGCGAGGCGATATGGCTGCGAAACAGGCCCAGCCCCTCGCCACGCAAAGTCAGGTAAAGACTGGCCTGCCCTTGCGCGTCCGTTCGTACCCACAGTTTCATGCCCTGCTCGCCACTGAGTGCACGCACAGGTTCCGGTTGCAGGGTTTCGATTTCGAAGCCCTCCAGCAGTTTACCGGTCAGTTCCAGCTCAACCGTGGTATCCGGCCGGCCCATCACACTGACCTTCATCGGATTGGTCGAACCATGACGGTGGAACATCTCGTACTCCACCCGCACCTTGCCATCGCTGCCCAGAACGTCCCGGGAACTGAGCGGGCCACGGGAAAACAAGCCAAGCAATGCCAACACCACCAGCAGCACCATCACGTACCAGCCCCAGCGTTCGAATCGCCAGACCTTGACCTGATAGGCCATATCTTCGCGCACCGGAAAATCGCGGCTGTCGTATTCGGTACGGCGGGAATGCTCGTTCATTTGCTTACCCGATCTTGTTCACCGGTCTTGTCACCGGCCAGGGCGCGTTTGTGAAAAAACGAGATCCGCTTCAAGGCATGTTCGGCGGCCAGCAACTGAACCTTGCTGCGGGAGCCGTAAAAGCGATGCTGTTGAGTGAATACCCACTTTCCTTTCCTGGTCTGATAAGCCCAGGCAAAACAGACGGTACCTGCCGGAATTCCGTCGACATCCTCCGGCCCCAGGATACCGGTGGTGGCCACGGCGACGTTGGCGGTGCTGTCGAGCAAGGCACCCAGAGCCATTTCGCGAGCGACTTCGCAACTGGTCAGGTTGAAGGCTTCGATCGTATGGGGGCTGACGTTCAGTAACCGCTGTTTGGCTTCAGAAGAATAGACCACGTAGCCACTCTCGATCAGGTCCCCGCTGCCTGGCACTTCGGCCAGTAAAGTCACGATCTTTCCGGCGGTACAGGACTCGGCAGTGGTCAGTCGCAGGTCGTGGTGGCGCAAATATTCGACGACGGTATGGCTGACGTTCATGGCAGGGCCTCCAGGCAAGAGGAACTGCTCGGTTGACCTTTGACGCTTGCAAACATTCCCTCGGGCAGACCGTCCATGCCCCCCGATAAAAAATGAACCCCCGGCGCTGGATGCACCTCAATACTGTTAGGGAGCCCCTTTGAAGGGCTGCTTGTTATCTGGAGGTCGATATGTCCGCACCTTTTGTCAGGCTCTTCACTCAGCCCAATTTCGTCTGGACAGATATCCGCAAAGAAGAAGAAGCGAATCCGCGCCATTACCTCGCTCATCTCCTGCTGCTGGCGTTGATTCCCGCCGTGTGCCTGTTTATCGGGACCACCTACGTCGGCTGGAGCCTGGTCGAAAACGAAACGGTCAAACTCAGTGCCGCCAGCGCCCTGCAACTCTGTGGGCTGCTGTACCTGAGCATCATTGTCGGCGTGGTGCTGATGGGGCTGTTCATCCGCTGGATGTCGCGCACCTTCGACTCACGCCCCACCGTCAATCAGTGCATCGGTTTTGCTGCCTACACGGTTACTCCGTTTTTCCTCGCAGGTATCGCCGGGCTCTATCCGAGTCGCTGGCTGGCGATCACCGTGCTGGGAGCGGCCTCCCTCTATTCGACGTTTCTGCTGTTCGTCGGTTTGCCGATCTTCATGCACGAGCGCAAGGAGCAAGGCCTGCTGTATGCGGCGAGCGTGTGGGGCGTCGGGCTATTGGTACTGGTAACCATTTTGGTGGAGATGATTCTGCTCTGGTTCAACTACCTGGGGCCTGAATACCTGCGCGTGTCCGGCGTTTGATTGTGCTGAGTCCGCCAACCGCCAACGGTCGGCGGTACACCTCCGAGAACCGGCCATGAGCTTCATTGTATGGGTGGCGGTGTTGGGTGCGGTACTGCTGACCCTGGCACTGACCTCATCCTATCTTCGCTGGATGCCGGTGACCACTTCGGCGGTGTGCCTGGCACTGGGCGTGGCGATCGGGCCGGGTGGCCTGGGCTTGTTGAAGCTGGACATCAAGGACACGGCGATCTGGATGGAGCATCTGACGGAAGTCGCGGTGCTTTTTTCGCTGTTTGTCTGCGGGCTTAAATTGCGCCTGCCGCTGAAGGATCTTCGATGGCGAGTGGCGTTCGGGCTGGCGGGACCGGTGATGATTATGACCATCACTGGCATCTGCCTGTTACTGCATTACGGCTTTGCCCTGGGGTGGGGGCCGTCGCTGCTGATCGGGGCGATTCTGGCCCCCACCGATCCGGTACTGGCCTCGCTGTTGCAGGTCAACGACGCCAGGGATTACGACTCGGTGCGTTTCGGGCTCACCGGGGAGGCAGGCCTGAATGACGGCATCGCCTTCCCTTTCGTGATCCTCGGCTTACTCTTCGTGCAGCAGGGCGGCAATAGCGACGCCTGGCTCAGTGGCTGGGCATTGAAAAGTGTGCTGTGGGCCGTGCCTGCCGGTTTGTTTATCGGTTACTGGATGGGCCACGGCATCGGTCGCTTGACCTTGTCGATGCGCATCCGCAATGCCGACAGCACCATCTCCCCCAACGATTACCTGACCCTGGCCCTGATCGCCCTCGCTTACGTCGCGGCCGAGGTGATCCATGGCTATGGTTTTCTGTCGGTGTTCGCCGCCGGCCTGGGGTTGCGGCAAGCCGAAGTCAAATCCACCGGCGACGCGCGAATCCCTGCCGAACATCTGGTGCAACCGGTCGTCGGTCACCAGAACGTCGAACCTGAGGCTGCCGTCCACGGCGACGTGGCGAATCTGCCAGAAACCCAGGTCGCGGCGGGCATCATGATGGGCGACATGCTGGCATTCGGCAGCTTGGTGGAACGGGCCATGGAGGTGTTTTTGGTCACTCTGCTGGGCGTGGTGCTGGTGGGCCATTGGGACTGGCGAGCGTTGGTGATTGCGCTGGTGTTGTTCTGTGCCATTCGCCCCTTGTGCGTATGGCTCATGCCATGGGGACGCTTGCTGGATGGTCGCCAGAAGCTGTTGATCGGCTGGTTCGGGATTCGCGGGATCGGGAGTTTTTATTACCTGTTCTACGCCTTGAACCACGACCTCGGTCCGGCGGCAGCGACGCTGTGCACCGACCTGACGTTGTCGGTGGTGGCACTGAGCATTCTGGCGCATGGCATCAGTACTCAACCGATGCTGGCCCGTTATGAACGGCGCCGTGAACCGGACGCCTGACACCTTCTCGGGCGAGGCAATCGTTCGTTCAACCTGCATTGAACAGCAGCGGTTATTCTTGCAGGTTGCACGACAAACGCCGCCCTATTTTGATTCTAACCCACTGTTTTAAATGAATTTTTAAAAAATATCGAAACAGGCACGGGAAATGCTCCAGCTCTATGAGCGACAACGGCAGGAAGACCGTTTGCGCTTGTCCCAAATGAAACAAGAGGTTTGACCATGAACGCCATTGACCTGTTGAAAGCCGACCATGAACGCGTGAAAGGCATCCTGGCCCAGTTGAGCGAGTCCACCGAACGTGGGGTGAAAAAGCGCACCGAACTGCTGGCCAAACTGGAAATGGAAATCACGATCCATACCCGTCTGGAAGAGGAAGTCTTGTATCCGGCGTACAAAAAAGCCGGAGGCAAGGAACAGGACGTGATGTATTACGAAGCCAAGGAAGAACATCGCGCCGTCGATACGCTGGTGCTTCCGGACCTGAAATCCACTGACCCCTCCACCGTCGAATTTGCCGGTCGCGTGAAAGTGGTCAAGGAACTGCTGGAACATCACATTGAAGAAGAGGAAACGGAAATGTTTCCTCAGGCAAAAAAATTGCTGGGCAAAACGACACTCGACGAATTGGGTACGGAAATGGAAAGCCTGAAAGCCCGCTACAAAAAAGAACTGGGCGCGCCGATTCTCGCTGCTTGAGAGGTTGGCGAACAGCAAAGGCCCGGCGCATGACGGGCCTTTGATTAACGCCAGTCATAAGCGTGCCAGCGAAAGTCTGTTGGCTGCATTCGCCTGTAGCAGCTGTCGAGCCCCAGCGAGGCTGCGTTCGCCTGTAGCAGCTGTCGAGCCCAGCGAGGCTGCGTTCGGATGCGAAGCAGTCGTAATATCATAGATTGCGGTATGTCAGGCAGAACGAGTTAGCTAGGTTCACGACTGCTTCGCAGCCGAACGCAGCCTCGCTGGAGCTCGACAGCTGCTACTGACTTGAGCATCACTTCATCGCCAAGGCTATGACTTCCACCAGATTGACCTGGGTAAAAGGCTTGGACAGGCGCGGCAGCCTGGACTCGAAGCCCTCCAGGCGTTCGGCGTAACCGGTGGCGAGAATGATCGGCAGGTGCGGCCTGATGAGCCGAATAGCCTGCGCCAGTTGCGCACCATTCATCTTGGGCATGACCATATCCGTAATGACCAGGTCAAAATCCTGCTCGCTGTCGAACAACGCCAGTGCCTGGGCGCCGGACGCGGCACTGATCACTTGATGACCCAAGTCCTCAAGCAACAAGCTGGTACTGGTCAATACCAGGCTGTCGTCATCCACGACCAATACACGCAAACGCGGCACACGCGACACGGCCGTATCCTCGCTGACGACTGCGGCAGTCGAGCCGGCGATTGCGACGGGTAACCAGAGTTCGGCAATCGTGCCGACATTCTTCTGGCTTTTCAGAATGAGTCGCCCACCCAATTGTTCTGTAAACCCGTGAACCATCGACAACCCCAGGCCAGTGCCTTTGCCGACACCTTTTGTCGTGAAGAAAGGGTCCATTGCTGACGCCAGGGTAGCGTCATCCATGCCTTCCCCTTTATCCGTGACACTCAGGCAGACATAGCGGCCTGGTGCCAGGGACAATTTCGATTGATTGGGGACGTCTTCCGTTTGCGCGCTGATGACAAGTTTTCCTCCCTCTGGCATGGCATCGCGGGCATTGGTCGCCAGGTTCAATATCGCCAGTTCGAGCTGATTGACGTCGGCCATGACTGGCACAAGTCCAGGCAGAAAACGGGTTTCTATGCTGACCGTAGGTTCCAGAGCGCTGCGTAACAGCCCGGTAATCCCTTGTATCAATGCCGGTATCTCGACCGATTCGGTCTTGAGTTCCTGACGCCTGGCAAACGCCAACATGCGCTGGGTCAGGGACACGCCGCGCAAAGCACCTTGAGTGGCGTTGTCGAGCAAACGGGTGATTCTCGGGTCGTCCGCCGAACGTTTGCGAACGACTTCCAGATTGCCCAGGATGACCGTCAGCAAATTATTGAAGTCGTGGGCTATCCCGCCGCTGAGTTGACCGATGGCCTGCATTTTCTGCGCCTGAAACAACGCTTCGCGGGTTTGCTCAAGCGCTTGTTGGGCTTGGGTGACCTCGGTGATGTCCCGAGTGATCTTGGCAAACCCCAGCAACGTGCCGGTGTCGCCCCAAATCGGGTCGACCACCACATGCGCAAAAAACCGCGTGCCATCCTTGCGCACGCGCCAGGCGTTGTTTTCAAATCGCCCTTCGCGCGTAGCCATTTCCAGCGCCCGTTGTGGTTCACCGGCTTCGCGATCTTCAGGGGTATAAAACATCGAGAAATGCTGGCCGATCACTTCTTCGGGCAGGTAGCCCTTGATGCGCTGAGCCCCTGGATTCCAGTTGGTCAGACATCCATCCGGGGCGAGCATGTAGATGGCGTAGTCGGTGACGCTTTGCACCAGCAGCCGGAACTGCTGTTCACTTTGCTTGAGGGTTTCCTCGGCCATTTTGCGGTCGGTCAAATCCCGGGTGATCTTGGCAAAACCCAACAACTTGCCCGACGGATCGAGAATGGGATCGATGACCACATGGGACCAGAAAAGCGTGCCATCCTTGCGAACCCGCCAGCCTTCGCCTTCGAAACGCCCTTCGTCAATGGCGGTATCAAGAGCACGTTGAGGCAGGCCGGCATGGCGATCTTCTTCGGTATAAAAACGCGAGAAATGCTGGCCGAGAATTTCTGCTTCCTCATACCCTTTGAAACGCTTGGCCCCAGCGTTCCAACTGGTGATGATGCCATCGGGGTCAATCATGTAGATCGCGTAGTCGATCACAGCATCGATCAGCAGACGACAGCGCATCTCATCGATGGCATTAATCTTGGTCCGGGCAGCTCTCATGACATCTCACCCATCCATTGTTTCTCTGGAGTATGCGACAAACCAGGGAATAAGACAGTTCCGAAAAAGGCACTTCGATCCGATCGCAAGGGGCGTGCGCCACTGACCCTTGTTCCAGATACCCTGAACGCTCAATGAATAGTTTTACTGCACTGCCTCAAGGGCAGTTTCGACCGACCACCAACGCGGCAATAACTGCTTGACCTTGCTTTCGCCAAACCGGTCATCGATCAGCATCACCACCCCTTGATCCTGCTGAGTGCGGATCACCCGCCCCGCTGCTTGCACGACTTTCTGCACGCCAGGAAACAGGTAGGTGTAGTCATACCCGGCCCCGAAAATCGCCGCCATGCGCTGTTTCATTTGTTCGTTGACCGGATTGAGTTGCGCCAGCCCCAAGGTAGCAATAAATGCACCAATCAATCGCGCGCCGGGCAGATCGATGCCTTCGCCGAATGCGCCACCCAGCACCGCAAAACCGACGCCCTGACCATGGACGGTGAATTGCTCGAGAAAGGCCTGACGCGGCCCTTCCCCCATTCCCCGAGACTGCGACCACAGCGTGATGTGTGGATGCCGCTCGGCCAACAATTGCGCCACTTGCTGCAAGTAATCGAAGCTGCTGAAAAACGCCAGGTAATTTCCGGGGCGTTGGGCGAACTGTCTGGCGATCAGTTCGACGATGGGTTCAAGGGATGCCTTGCGGTGGATAAAGCGGGTCGAAATCTGGCTGACGATGTGCACTTGCAACTGTTCGGCGCTGAACGGCGACTCCACATCAATCCAGACGGTATTCGCCGGTGTACCCAGCAAGTCGGCGTAATAATGCCGAGGGCTCAAGGTAGCGGAAAACAGCACAGCGCTACGCGCAGCAGTCAGGCGCGGGCGAATGAAACCGGCGGGCACCACATTGCGCAGGCACAGTTGCGACAGGTTGCGCTTGCGCTCGAGATCGCGCTTGCTGATATCAAACAGAAAATGCTCATCGAAGAGTTCAGCCACGCGGCCGAATTGCAGCATGTCGAAGTAAAAATTCTGCAAGCCGCTGTCCAGGCCCTGAGGGTAATCGTTCAGGTAGTCGCCAATGCTCGCGCAGCACAAGGACAGCGCCTGAAGCAGTTTTTCCGGGGCTTTGTCGTAGGCCTGATAGGGACTGAGTTGCTGGTCATGCAGGGCATTCCATTCGCGATTGACCCGCTGCAAGGATCTCTTCAGTGGCTCGGGCGCATTTTTTCGCACGCTGTTCAATGTCGCCTGATCGAGGCTGGCGCTGTACATCTGCCGGCCGCGCTCCACCAGATTGTGGGCTTCGTCCACCAGCACCGCGACTTTCCAGTTATTGGCCTGGGCCAGCCCGAACAGCAACGCGCTGAAGTCGAAATAGTAGTTGTAGTCGGCGACTACCACGTCTGCCCAGCGGGCCATTTCCTGGCTCAGGTAGTAGGGGCAAATCTCATGCTGCAGGGCTACCTCGCGCAAGGCATTCTGGTTCAGCAAGCTCAGTTGGCTGGCGGCCTGACGCGCGGCCGGCAGACGATCATAAAAACCCTGGGCCAACGGGCACGACTCACCATGGCAGGCCTTGTCCGGGTGCTCGCAAGCCTTGTCCCGGGCGATCATCTCAAGGACTCGCAAGGGCGGAGCATCGGCGTTGTCGAGGATGACCTGAGCGGCGTCCAGCGCCAACTTGCGACCCGGGGTTTTCGCCGTGAGGAAAAACACCTTGTCCAGTTGTTGCGGCGCCAGCGCCTTGAGCATCGGGAACAGCGTGCCAACGGTCTTGCCGATTCCGGTCGGAGCCTGGGCCATCAGGCAGCGACCGGTGCTGACCGCCTTGAACACCGACTCGGCCAGATGCCGTTGCCCGGGACGAAAATCGGCATGGGGAAATGCCAACTGTTGCGCCGCCAGATTGCGCCCTTCGCGATGGGCCATTTCCTGTTCGGCCCAGTGCAGGAACAACCCGCAATGGTGTTCGAAGAACAGCTGCAGTTCGTCGGCGCTGAAGGCCTCGACCAGACAGGTTTCCTTTTCGCTGACGATATCGAAGTACACCAGCGCCAGATTAATCTGCTCCAGCTGCAATTTCTGGCACATCAACGCGCCATAGATCTTCGCCTGCGCCCAGTGCAACTGCCGATGATTGGCCGGTTGCTTGCTCAGGTCGCCACGGTAGGTTTTGACTTCTTCAAGGCAGTTTTGCGCCGGATCGTAACCGTCCGCCCGGCCCCTCACCGTCAAGGTCTGATACTGGCCCTCCAGCGCGACTTCATTCTGGTAACCCTCGCTGCGCCGTGACGCCACGGTGCGATGACCAACGATGCCTTCCAGTGCGGTTGGCGAGGGGGTAAAGCGCAGGTCCAGATCGCCGACCTTGGCGGTGAATTCACACAGCGCCCGCACCGCAATGCTGTAGCTCACGCGCCCTGCTCCGCCCATTGCACGTAGCACACGGCGATCGGCATCTGGTGCTCGTGACAGAATTCCAGCCAGCGCAATTGATTGTCTTGCAACCGATCGCCGGGGCCTTTGACTTCGATCATCCGGTAGGTTTTGTCTTGCGGCCAAAACTGAATCAGGTCCGGCATGCCGGCGCGGTTGGCCTTGACGTCGAGCAGCAGTCGATTGAACCAGTGCTTGAGGTGTTCGGCGGGCAGACAGTCGAGCGCCTGTTCCAGCAGTTCCTCACTCAGCGCGCCCCAGAATACGAACGGTGACTGCACGCCCCACTTGGCGCTGTAACGCTCGCGCACCGTTTGCACATAACGCCCGTCATCGAGTTCGGCGAGGCAGGCCTGGAACAGATCCGCGCGCCGCGCATGAAAATCTTCGTTGAGCAGGTCCACCGGCCCGCGCTGGAACGGGTGAAAAAACGCCCCCGGCAACGGCGCGAAGATCGCCGGCCAGCACAGCAGCCCGAACAGCGAGTTGATCAGGCTGTTCTCGACGTAATGCACCGGCGCCGAATCGTCCGCCAGGTGCGCCTGAACGTAAGACTCCACCGACAATGCCGGATCGTGCCGGGGCAGTTGCAGGTCCAGACGCTGCATGGCTCGAGGGGCCGGCCGCTTGATCGGCGGACCACCCAGTTTGCGCCGCAGCCTGGGCAACACACGCAAGAGGTGCTGATGCTCGGCGGCGCTTTCAGGGGCTTGCTCGGCGTGGGTGGCCAGGTCCATGGCCAGTTGATATTCAGCACAGCGCTCCAACACCCGAATCAGCCGCAGACGCGCGCCGGGGTAGGCACATTGGCGGTAGAGGTTCAGGGCAGTGGAAAAATCCGCGACGCGCTCGCAATGCTGGCCGATCTGGAACAGCAGTTTGCCGCGACGTTTTTGCAGCCAGGGATTGTCGAGTTGCAGCCCGTTGATCTGCTCGACAATGTCCGCCACGTCCTCACCGGCCTCGAAACGCTGCTGGCAGCTGTGCAGGAACAGGCAGGCATCGACGTCCTCGCGACTGCGCAAGCCACGGGATTCGGCGCAGAACTCAACCTTCTCGTAGGTAAAGATGCCCAGGTCGGCCAGCACGAATTCCGACCAGTCCTGATAAAGATTGCCGAAGAACATCAGCCGCAATCGGTCGCACAGGCCCATGACGGTCAGGCTGAACAACCGGTCATTCAGGGCCGGACACCATTGGGCAAAACTGTGTGCGTGGGGAAACTGCTCGCTCAGGACCGGCAGCCAATCGGTCTTCTTTCCTTTGGGCTGATCGATGACGCTGCCAAAGCATTGGAGAATCTCGGCCTTGAGCAACACCTCGAACACGTCCTCGATGTGCAACGGCGATTGTTCATCGAGCCAGCCCGATGCCAGTAGCGGCGTCGCGGCGCTGTCGATGTCGCCGATTTCGACGTAACTCAGTTTGCCGGCCCTGAAATGCACGCCCTTGCGCATCACCAGCCTGACCAGCAGGGCCTGGGACTCACGAGGTAGAAGATTGAAGTCGCGGATGAAAGCCTGTTCCTCGATGCTCAATACATCGGCATAACGATGTTCAAGCCAATCAAGCACTTGCATGAAGTTGTTCAAGTAATAGAACGGGTCATCGAGTGGTTTTACAATCACGGGCAATAGGGCCATGGCTACGAGTACTGGTTATGCGTACAGATACCAGCTATGCCCCGCCCGGTGCAAACGGAAAAGGATCAGTGGCGACGCTATTCGGCAATTTTCGGGTGACCATCGAACTTTCTGCCATTCCATCGCACCAACCGCGTTAGAGGCACAGTGATGATTGACCTCAAGCGAGGCGTTCGCGCTGTTTTTATTGCGTAGGAGAAGTGTGTATGAATATCAAGACTCTGGGTTTGCCCTTGGCGGTAGCGGCCTTTCTGGCCCTGGCCGGTTGCTCGACGCCAACGGTGGTTACCCTGCAGAACGGCACTCAGTATTTGACCAAGGACATGCCGGATACCAAGACTGAGGACGGTTTCTTTGAGTTTGAAGATATTTCCGGGGCAAAAGTGAAAGTCAGGGCCGATGAAGTGGCCACGGTTCGCAAGGAAGACTGACCACGTTAAACGCAAAACCTGTAGGAGCGAGGCTTGCCCGCGAAGAATGCATCGCGGTTATTCAGGTATCACGCGTCATCGTTCTTCGCGGGCAAGCCTCGCTCCTACAGGACTTTCATCGCTTGATCAGAGGTATTTGAGAATCGCGATGTCGCGACGGCGCTGTTTGAGGTTGGCGAACCAGCGCGTCGGGAAGAACAGCACCACCCCGAGGACCACGCTCCATAGCCAGACCATGGGCAGGTTGTCGAAGCCGTAATAAGTCCCCTGATTGGTGCCCCAAACGGCGACGGCCACCAGGTACATCGCCTTGAGCACGTACAGGTGCAGCAAATAGAAAAACATTGGTGCACCGCCGTAGATCGCCAAGGTCGCGGTAGACCAGCGCTCCTGGGCTTTTTCGAACAACGCCAAAAGAATCAACCCCAAACCAAGTGTCGGCATCAGGAACATCAGCGATGGCGGGTACTTCTTCGCGCTCAGGAAACTCATGAACGTGCGCAGCGACTCACCGGTTTGCACCCAAGGCTTCTCGCCATAGACATTCAAGTAGCGGATGAACACGAAGGCCACCAGCAGGCCGCCGCCGACTTTCAGCAACCGCGAGATCCGCGCCGCCGGTTCCATGTCCTTGCCGAACCATGGCCCTATGGCCCAGCCCAGCAGAATCACCCCGATCCATGGCAACACCGGATACGTCGTGCGAGCGCGGGTGAACTCGGTGATGTCGATAAACACCCGCTGATGCAGGATCGACCATGGCACGTAGAACGGCGACTCCGGCCCCACGGTCACGCCATCGAGCACGTTATGCCCGGCGACAATCGCCACCCCGAGCACGATCAACCAACCGCGTTTGAAGTGCAGCAACCCGGCGAGCACGATCATGCAGATGCCGATGCACCAGATCACTTGCAGCCACAGCGTCTTGGGCGGGAACTCGGCGTTCCAGGCAAAGCACACGAACGTGAGCTCCAGAAACACCAGGAACAGCCCGCGCTTGAGCAGGAACACCGACGTCTCGTTGGCCGTGTGTTTCTGGCTGTATAGCCAGGCCGACAAACCGGTGAGGAAGATGAACACCGGGGCGCAAAGGGTGCTCAGCAATCGGGTGAAGAACAGGTCCGGGGTCACGCTCAAGGCGTCGATCGGGTCGGTCACCTGGCGGTGCAGCAAAAAGGTTTCCCGCACATGGTCGACCAGCATGCAGAGCATGACAAAGCCGCGCAGGGCGTCGATGGCGAGCATCCGGGTATTGGTTTTTGCAGCGCTGCAGGCAAGCGCAGAAGAAACACTTCCCGCCTGCCCCGCCACGCTTGTGGATAGGGTCATATCAGTCACTCATGTCATGGTCAGTGGGCTCAGGCTTGTTGCTTGAGCCTGGCAACTCTGTTGCGGTTATTGCTCATTGAATCCCTGGAATGCTGGTATCGCAGGAGAGCGGCTGCCCTCCTTGCCGGATCAGTTGTTCCTGCATCCGCTGACAACGCTCCCGTTCTTGCTGCATCGAGCGATCGATGCTGATGTTGCCGGTCTTCTCCGGTTGTTTGCCGTCGCCCAGGCGCACTGTCACCCAGGGCTGTTCCGGCTGGATTTGAAAGCGGGTTTTTTCTTCGATGGGTTTGGCAGGTTTGGCGGTTTCGATCGTGGCCGGTTTCGGCAGTTGATCGGAGGTGACCCCGTAACGGGTCAGAATCGAGCTTTGAGGCAGTTCTGCGGCGGCGGTTGCCGATATAAAGGCCAGCGCCAGGCCGAAGGTGTACCTCTTGCTGTAACTCACGTTGCACAATCTCCTGTACTCGAATGGCGGCATCATTGCCTGCGTTATAGTATAACGTGCGTATGGGCTGATTGTTTAGTGCCAGATTTCTGTTGGTGCAGGTATTGGAGTAAAAGAGTGGCCAGTGAGTCAGGGGGCAGGCAGGTTTACCGCGTTATCGTTCATCGCGAGCAGGCTCGCTCCCACAGGGATTTGATGCGGACACAGATTTTGTGAACATCACCAACCACTGTGTGCGAGCCTGCTCGCGATGGGCCCTTACCGGCGCCCCATCACCCTCAGGCGATCACAATCCCGCTACCGGACAAACTGTCCAGTCCAACTCCGACCAGGGTCACCGAATCACCGCCAAACGTCAGCAACGTATCCTGCCCCACCGCCGTGGCATGGGCCCGGTAGTCATCGTTCGGCGCAACGCCCTGAACCCCGAGGAACACCAGTTTGTCGTTGGCTTGATAACCCACCACCCGATCCTGGCCAAACACGCCGCTGAACAGGAACGTGTCGACCCCGCCGCCCGACTCCATCAGGTCATTACCCGCCCCGCCGACAAACACGTCGTTGCCGCTGCTGCCGAGCAAATGGTCGTTGCCATCGAAGCCAAACATCCAGTCGCCGGTTGCGTGCGCGTTGAGGGTGTCGGCGCCGGTCGTGCCCTTCACGCTTGAAGCGTACTGAGTCAGGTTACTGCCAGTCGCAAGACCATTGGCGGTGACGCTGTGGGTCACGTCATCCTTGAACACCCCCCAGAGAAAACCCGGCTCCTTGGTGACGATGCTGCCAATGTCGCGGGTGATGCTGATGCCGCCATTGGCATCGCGCACATACAGGTTGCCAGCACCGTCATTGGCGAAGACGAAGTTCTTCACCGACTCCTGCAAGTCCAGCACGTTGCTGCCCTTGCCGCCCAACAGGATGTTGTAACCACCGCCATCGCGGAAAGTGTCGTTGCCGTCGCGGCCTTCCAGGTAATCGCTGCCTTTGCCACCCTGGATCAGGTCATTGCCGTCGCTGCCGATGATGAAGGTGCTGCCCTTGTGGGTTTCGGCGTTGCGGTTCAAGTCCTGGACCCAAGTGTTGCTGCGCGCCGGGTCCGAGAGGTTGGCGACGATGATGGTCGAGTCTTTGCTGGTCAGGTCATAGAACTGCGACTCCAGCACGCGGGTCATGCCATCGCCGTAACCGGTAGGCAAGTGTGAAATCCAGGTGGGGATGTTGAGGATCGAATATGGCAGCACGTTCCATGCCGTCGAGGCGTAATGGTCGTTGAAGCTGACGATGTTATCGGTCGTCGAATCCTTGGCGGCATCGTGCACGCCTACCGAGGACAGGTTGAACGTCGAGCCATCGAGGGCGCGGAACACCGGGTCGTTTTCATAACCGATGTTCAGTACTTTGTCGCTGCTGCTTTGGGTCGGCGAGGCGTAGGCGATGTAGTTGGAATCCTGGTAAAAACCGGACCACTTCTCGCTGCTCAAATCCGCCAGGCTATTGACCGCCAACCCGCCGAGGCTGTGGCCGCTGACCAGCACGTCCTTGCCCGACAGGCCGTTGGCCTGGGCAAATGCTGCAACGTCACCGAGTAGATTGCCGAAGGCTTCGCCCGCGTAGTTTTTCGCATAATCCTCAGGCCCCAACGCCGCCAGCAGATCGTTGATCACGTCGCCGATGGAGTCACCGATCTGGATTTCTCGCGGGCCGCTGGTCCCGCGAAATGCGATGCCGATTTCGGTGAGATGCCCCTGGGCATCGTACTTGCCCAGAATCTCCACTTGGGCGCTGGTGTAACCGGCCTTCTCGCCGAAGAAGGTTCCGCGAGCGTCGGTCTTGCCGTCATAGCCCAATTGCGCGGCGGTGATCGGCGTCCAGCCGGCTTCTTGCACGGCCTCGAGTGCGGCCTTTTCCGAATCGGGGTTCCAGGGAATGCCGGGAATGACGCCCTGGGAATCGGTGCCGCCGATCAGTGCGGTCACCAGGGTTGCCGGCAAGCCCAGGCCGAAGCCGTTCTGCTGGTAACCGGTGGCGAAACCGTTGTCGAGGTTGTGATAGGAATACAGCGTGATCGCCATGGCGTCGCTGAACAAAGCCTTGGAGTCTGCTGTACCGAAGTTTTTGTAGTCGTACACACCCATTGGTATTGCCTCTCTTTTTGTTGAAATTGTCAGAGATAGCTCACAACCAGGACGCCTCACTGACGAGGCGTCCCGGAGCCTTTAGTGCATGCAGCTGTTACGCGAAGGTAATTCCCGAAGCCGAGAGATTATCCAGACCCACGCCCACCAGCGTTACGGCGTAATCGCCAATCTTGAGCACAGTGTCGTTGCCGGCCTGGGTCGCGTGCTGGGTGTAGTCATACCCCTGCCCCGCGCCCTGGACGCCCATGAACACCAGTTTGTCGCTGCCCTGATAGCCATTGATCGCGTCGAAACCGAAAGCGCCGCTGAACAGGAAGGTGTTGTTGCCGCCCCCCAACGCCTGCATCACGTCATTGCCCGCGCCACCGACGAAGGTCACGTGGCTCTTGTCGCTGCGCAGCAGATCGTCGCCAGCGTTGCCGAATAGCCAATCGCCCTCCAGCGTCGCCACTAGCGTGTTGCCGTAGCCATCGCCGTTGAGCGAGTGGTTGTAGTGGGTCAGTTCCGTGCCATTGAGCAAGCCCTTGGCGGTGACGTTGTAGGTCACCTCCTTGCTGCCCCACCACGAACCCGACTCCTTGCTCACCAGCGCGCCGATGTCGCGGGTCATGCTGATGCCGCCGTAGGCGTCGCGCACGTACAGCGTGCCGTCGCCATCGTTGGCAAAGCTGAAGTTCTGCAACGGCTTCTGCAGCTCGAAGGTGTTGCTGCCCTTGCCGCCCAGCAGCAGGTTGTAGCCACCGTCATCGCGGAACCGGTCGTTACCGTCGCGGCCTTCGATGAAGTCATTGCCCGCGCCGCCCTTGAGCCAGTCATTGCTGTCGGTGCCGATGATGAACGTGCTGCCGGTGTGCGGCTCGCCGCTGCGGCCCAGGTCCTCGACCCAGGTGCTGCCTCGGGACGATTCCGACAGATTGGACACGATCAGCGTCGAGTCTTTGTCGGTGAGGTCGTAGAAGCGCGAGTCAATCACCCGGTTCAAGCCGTCGGCATAGCCCAACGAACCGTGGGCCGACCAGTTCAGCGGGTTGAGAATGCTGAATGGCACCAGGTTCTGCGCGGTGGAAGCGTACTGGTCATTGAAGTTGACGATGTTGTTGGTCGCCGACTCCTGATGACCGTCGTGCTTGCCCAGCGAGCCACTGCTGAACGTGGTGCCGTCGAGCACTCGAAACACCGGGTCATTCTCATAGCCGATGTTCAGCACGTTGTTGCCGGTGGCGCTTTGGGTTGGCGAGGCGAAGGCGATGTAGTTGGCGTCCGTAAAAAAGCCGCCCCAGTTATTGCCACTCAGCTCCGCCAGGCTGTTGACCCCCAATCCGCCGAGGCTGTGCCCGCTGACCAGTACGTCCTTGGCAGTCAGGCCGTGGGCGATGGCGAACGCAGCGATGTCCTTGAGCAACGTGTCGAAGGCGTTTTTCGCGTAGTTCGTCGCGTAATCCACCGGGCCGACCGCGGCCAGCAGATTATTTTTCATGTCGCCGAAGGTGTCGCTGTAACCCAGGCCGCCAGTGCCACGGAAAGCGATACCGATGCCGATCAGCTTGCCTGCCCCGTCGTATTTACCGAGCACTTCGGCTTCGGCGCTGGTGAAGCCGTCCTTCTCGCCATAGAAAGTGCCTTGCGCCCCGACGTTGCCCTGATAGCCCAACGCTGCCGCGCCAATCGGCGCCCAAGCGGTCGCCGGCAATGGCTGGCCAGTGGGCGTGTAGGCGTAGAGCGTCAGCTCGATCGCGTCGCAGTACAGCGCTTTGCCGGCCTCACTGCCGGCATTTTTGTAATCAAACAGTCCCATGTGCTTGCTTCCTTTGCGTCAAATCAGAACTGCCAGTCCAGGGTCAGGCCCACGCCGTGGTCTTTTTCCCGGGAGCCGAGCAGCCCGTTGTAATCCAGGCTCAAACGGGTATCGCTGCCCAGCGCCAATCCGGCACGGGCACCGACTACAGCGGCATCGCGGTCCATGGACACGCTTTGCACGCTGAACGCGGTGTTGCCGTTAACGAAGGCCAAGTGGTCTTCGGAACGGGTGTTGCTCAGGTTGTGCTGCCAGCCGAGCGTGCCGGACAGTTCCAGCTGTTGCTGGTCGGACAACGCAATGGCTTTGCTCGCCCGCACGCCAAGGGTCGAAAGCACCACATCGCGGTTGTTTTCCCCGCCCTTGAGCGCGGCGGCATCACCTTTTTCGCTGAAACTTTCAGTGTTCAAGTGCACGTAAGCCAGATTGGCAAAGGGCTCCAGAGCGACCGGTTGCAGGTCCAGCCGATACGCCGCTTCGGTGAACAGTTGCGCGGAGGTCGCATCGCGTTTGGATTTCTGCTTGCCGCTGACGCCGTTAAATTGCAGGTCACGTTTGACGTCAATGCGATGCCAGCTGTAAGCGCCGCCGACGCTCAGGCGCAACGCGTCGATTTCATGGCCCAGGTACGCACCCAAGTGGTAGCTGTCGACCGAGGCTGACGAGTGCGTGCCATCGCCCATGCTCAACGAGCTGTCGCTATAACCGGTGACGAAACCCAGTCGGGTATCTTCAGTGATCAAGCCATCGACACCGGCCAGCAGCCCGCCAATGGAGCTGTTGGAACTGGCGTTGTCATGTCCGCCATCGCTCTTGCCCCAGGCGCCGAGCACTTTGAGCCAGGCGTTGCTGCGGTCATCGGTGGGTGCCCCGGCGTCGAACAGATCATGCTCACGCAGACGCTCGCCAACGGCATCACGCAGGTAGCGGCTGTCGTTGATCAGCAGCGTGCCGATGGCCGGATGAATCTCGCCGGAAAGTTGCTGGAATGCTTGTTGTGCCACGGCTGCCGTCGGCGACAGCAGCAGCGTTTCGTAGAGTGGATTGCCTGCGCCCAGTTGCTCGGCGGCAGCGGCCACAGAGCGTTGGTTCGGGGTTTGGCCAACGCTGGTGAAGGACGTCGCGTTGCGCACCACCGCCAGTTGAATGCCGTTAGCCGAGTAGTCGAGGGTGCCGCCGAGGAACAGGTAGTCCGGCACCACCGCGCCAAAGCGCCCTTCGATTCCGCCGGCCGCTTGCAGAATGTTGTACTGATTGCCGAGCAGGGATTTCGCTTCGCTGGTGGTCAGCAATGTCGGGCTGTTTTCCAGGGACAGGCTGACGGTTGCACCCTCGATGATCGCCTTGCCGCCGGCAATGATCTGGTCACTGCTGGTGGGCGACAGCTCTACCGCGTAGGTCGAGCCAGGCTCGAAAGTCACATCGCCCGCTACCTGCAAGGTGCCGATGGAATTGCCGGGCGCCACGGTGCCGCCGCTTTTCGCGGTCAACGCCGCGATGCTGCCGTTACCGCCGAGGATCCCGCTGTCATTGACGGTGACGGCCGACAGCAGCGAACCATTGATCGCCAATCGGCCCTGATTGACCAGGGTCGGGCCGGCGTAGGTATTGGCGCCTGTCAGCACCAGCGTGCCGATGCCTTGCTTGGTCAGGCCGCCATGGCCGGAAATGTCGTTGCGCCACACGTCGAGCCCGCACTGCACGTCATTGCACACACGCTCGGTGGGTTTGCCGGCGTCGATGATCGCGCCGATGCCCGGCAAGTCCGCGACAAACTGGCTGGAGCCGTAGGCGCCGTCGATGCGGAACTCCTCGGGAATGTCCTGCTCGGTGACGAACATCGCCGGGCCATCGATGCCTTTGCGCAGGTTGATCATGCCCCAGCCGTACAGCGAGTCGACGCCGGGTGCGCCGAGGTCGGTGGCGGTGGTGCGCAGCACGCTGGCGACTTGCGCGCCGGTCATATACGGGAAGCGTTCCATCAACACCGCCACCGCGCCTGCAGCGTGCGGCGCCGCCATGGAGGTGCCGTTGTAATTGGCGTAGCCGGTGGTCAGGTCATTGGTGTTGGTGCCGCTGATGATCGAGCTGTAGATGCGGCTGCCCGGTGCCGACACGCAGAAACTCGCGGTGTAGCCGCAGCGTGACGAGAAGATGCTGATGTTGTAAGGGTCGGGGCTGCCGGTGTCCGGATTCCTCTGCAATGCGGCGACGGTCATCCAGTTCGGCGCGATCTCAGGCACGAAATAACCGAGACCGGCGATGGCGTCCGGGTTGTTGAGGTTGTAGTCGTTGCCGGCGGCGAAGATCGTCACGATGCCGCTGCGGGCCGCCGCGATGGCGCCGTCGTAGGCACCGCCGGGTTTGGTCCCGAGCAAGGTCTGGATCTCGTTGAACTGCAATTGCGCGTCCTGCACGGTGAAGTGCGGGTACGCCGGGTCCCGGCCACCGAGGTCGAAGCGGTCAGTGATGCCGATGCCCCAACTGTTGTTGATGATCCGCGCACCGCTGGCGATCAGCGCATCCCAACCGGCCTTGTACACCGCACCGTCGTTGCCGCGAATGATCCCGTCTTCCGGGCCCGGGTCGCCGTTGTCGGCACTGATGATTTGCGCGCCAAAAGCGACACCGTGCATCGGCCCGCCATCGCGACTGCCCGCGGCGATCCCGCCAACGTGAGTGCCGTGGGCACCCAGTTTGCCGTTGGAGCCCACCGAGGGCGAACCGTCATAGAGAAAGGCATCCCCGGCTTTGACCGGTATGTAGGGGTCGGTGTATTCGCGGATGCCACGGGTGACCAGCGTGATCACTTTATTGGCCCCGGAAAACTCCGGGTGCAAGGCGTAAACCGGTTGATCGAAAATCCCCAGCTTCACGCCTTTGCCGGTGTAGCCGGCGGCGTAGGCCTGCTGAGCGTTGATCGCCCCCAGGCCCCAGTCGGCATTGAACTCTGTGCTGCGCCAGCTATCGGGATCGCCTGTCCTGCCGTTTTCCACGTAGGGTGCCGCGTGTGCGGTACCCAAAGTGGCCAATGCGCAGAGCAAGGCTAGGTTGTTGTACTTGTTATTCATCGAACTACCGTCCTTAGTTGTGTTGCAAAAATCCTTGTGGCCTTCAAAGGCGTGCCTTGTTCTGCTGATACACCACGCGCTAACGCGATCTGTAGCAGCTGCCGAGCTGCGCGAGGCTGCGTTCGGCGGCGCAGCCGTCGCAAACCCTGCCTGCAAGGTCTTCCTGACACACCGCGACAGCCCACTTCACGACTGCTTCGCAGCCGAACGCAGCCTCGCAGGCTCGGCAGCTGCTACAGACGAACGCAGGGTTCGGCAGCCGCTACTAAAACTGCCAATTGAGACTCAGCCCGACACCGTGGCTCTTCTCGCGGCTGGCCAGTTGGCCGGTGTAATCGAGGTTCAGCCGAACATCCCGGCTCAAGGCCAGGCTGGCATGGGCGCCCACCAGCGCCGCATCGCGAACCCGTGGCGAGCTTTGCACCATGAACGCAGTGCCACCGCTGGCGAACGCCAGGTGTTTCTCGGAATCGGTGTTGCTCAGGTTGTGCTGCCAAGCGAGACTGCCGCTCAAGTCCAGCTGTTGCTGACCGGAGAGCGTCAGCGTTTTCAGCGCGCGTACGCCCAGGGTGCTGAGTACCGCGTCACGCCGGTCGCCACTGCTTTTGAGTGCGGCGGCGTCACCTTTCTCGGTGAAGCCCTCGGTGTCGAAGTGTACGTAAGCGAGGTTGGCGAACGGCTCCAGGGCCAGTGTTTGCAGGTTCAAACGATAGGCCGCTTCGCCGAACACCTGGGTGGTCCCGGCGTCGACCTTGGCTTTCTGTTTGGCACTGACGTCGCCGTATTGCAGGTCACGTTTGATGTCAGCCCGATGCCAGCTGTAAGCACCACCGGCACTCAGACGCCAGGCGCCCAGTTCATGGCCGGCATAGGCGCCCAGGTGATAACTGTCGACCTGCGCTGAGGAATGAGTTCCGGAGCCCATGCTGACCGAGCTGTCGCTGTAACCGGCGACCAGGCCGACACGGGTTTCGTCATCCACTGCGCCATCGACACCGGCCAGCAAACCGCCAATCGACGTGGTGTAGCCGGCGGTGTCGTGGCTGTCATCGGTCTTGCCCCAGGCGCCCAGTGCTTTGATCCAGCCGGTGCTTGGGGAACCGTTGGCTTCGTTGAGACGCTCACCGACCGCATCGCGCAGATAACGGCTGTCATTGATCAACACCGAGCCCAGCGCCGGGTAGATTTCCCCCGACAACTGCTGGAAGGCTTGTTGCGCCGAGTTCGTGGTCGGCGACAGCAGCAGGCTTTCGTAGACGGCGTTACCCGCGCCAAGCCCTTCCACTGCCGCCGCGACGGAACGCTGATTCGGCGTTTGGCCGACGCTGGCGAAGGTCGTGGCGTTGCGCTCAATACTCAGTTGAATGCCGGTCGCGGCGTAATCGAGGCTGCCGCCGATGAACACGTAGTTGGGTAGCACCGCGCCGAACTGGCCTTGAATGCCGCCCGCCGCTTGCAGAATGTTGTATTGATGGCCCAGCAGGCTTTGCACTTGTTGGGTGCTGAGCAAGGTCGGGCTGTTTTCCAGGGACAGGCTCACGGTGGCGCCGCTGATCGTGGCCGTTCCGCCGGCAATAATCTGGTCGCTGCTGGTGGGTGACAGTTCGACGGCATAAGTCGAACCCGGCACAAAGGTCACATCGCCGCTGACGTGCAACGTACCGATGGAGTTACCGGGCGCCACGGTGCCACCGGCATTGGCAGTCAAGGCAGCGATTCGTCCGTTACCGCCGAGGGTGCCGCTGTCATTGACGGTCACCGCCGATGTCAGCGAGCCGTTCACCGCCAGCAAACCGCCGTTGACCGTGGTTGGGCCGCGATACGTGTTGTCGCCGGTCAGCATCAACCGCCCGGCACCGGACTTGATCAGGCTGCCTTCGTAGATTCGATGGGCCGCGGCGGAATCGCGTGCTGTGCCCACCGCATAATCAGTCTGATCCTGCTGACTGGCGCCAGCCGAGACACCGTTCTGCCAACCCTTGTCCTTCAATGTCTGTTGCCAGGTGCTACGTTCGGCGGCGTCTTCGGCCTGGCGCTGAATCAGCGCCTTGTCCGAAATGTCATTGCTCCAGACATCGCTCTGCCCTGCCCCCAGATTGGCATCGAACACTCCGAGCAATTGCCCCGGCCCGCGCATCGCCCGTTCGAGGTTGGCCACGCCCCAACCGATGCGCGTACTCGGCGCGTCGGTGATCGAGCCGTCGAGCTGGGTCGCGGTGGTCAGCAGCACCTCCAGCGCCTGCTGGTTGTTCATGTACGGATAGCGTTCCATCACCAGCGCCAATGCCCCGGTGGCATGGGGCGCAGCCATGGAGGTGCCGGACTTGATCGCGTAACCGCCACCGGGAATGGTGCTGTCGACCTTCGCGCCCGGCGTGGTGATGCACCAATACTTGGCGATCCCGCACTGGTTGTATTTCTGTTGGTTGCTCTGATCCAGGCCCGACACTGCCAGCCAGTGGCCTTCCAGATCTGGCTGAAAATACGGCAAGGCAGAACGCACGCTGGCATTCGGGTAACCACTGTTGCCGGCGCTGAACACGTTGATCACGCCGCGCCGCGAAACGTCGGCAGCGGCGTCAAGCCAGGTGCCTTTGTTCCAGTGCTGGGCGTAGGCGGCATGCAAGTCGCCGAGGGTTCGGTAGCTGACGTCCGGCGGCTGGCTGCCCCAGCTGTTGTTGATCGCGCGTACGCCAGCATCCGCCAGGGCGTTATAGACCGCTGTGAAGTAGCGCGAGTCGGGTTTGGGGCCGAACAGGAAACTGTCGTTCTTGTTGGTGTTGCCGACGTAGATTTGCGCGTTGTACGCCACGCCGTGCATGCCGGTGCCATCCCGGGAAGCGCCCATGGTGCCGGTGACGTGGGTGCCGTGGGAGTCGTTGTTGGGGTTGAGCGTGCCGTCGACGTTGAACGCCGAGCCGTCGACGTAGCTGCCGCTGGCGGTCACTGCGTGATAACGATCGGCGGCAAATTCGGGATGGCTGGAATCGAAACCGGAATCCAGCGCGCCGATTTTTACGCCCTTGCCGGTGATGCCGGCGGCATAGGCTTGATCGGCCTGCATGCGCGCCAGTCCCCAATCGCGCTGGAACTCTGCCGAGCGCCAACTGGCCGCGTCGCCAGGTTTGCCGGATTCCAGATAAAGCGCCTGGGCTGGGCCTGGTACTGATGAAATCACGAGCAATAGCGTGCCGACCGACATCGGCTTGATCTGTACATCCATGTGCATGACTCTCGCTTTCTTGGCGTTTTTAGAGTTGTAGTTCCCCGGTCCAGGGGAATATCGCGTTACTGACTGTGTCCCAGTTCTCTGTGGCGAGGGGGCTTGCCCCCGTTCGGCTGCGAAGCAGTCGTAAGTCCTGAAAATGCGATATGTCGGTTGAATCACCGATTCCGGTTTTGGGACGGCTTCGCCGTCCAACGGGGGCAAGCCCCCTCGCCACAGGGGTTATTGGGTCTTCGTTGGCCTGCCCGGGCCAAAGGCTTCATCCACCTTGGCCAGGTCCTGCTCGCTCAAGGTGCCGGCGTAGTAATGCAACTTGGTCCAGGCCATCAAATAGTCGTAACGCGCCTGGGCCAGATCCCGGCGGGTGGTAAACAGTTGTTGTTCGGCGTTCAGCGCATCGAGGTTGACCCGTTCGCCGCCCAAAATGCTTTGTTTGGTCGAAATCACCAATGCTTCAGCCGACACCAATGCCTTCTGATAAGCGCGCAATTTATTAACCCCCGACAGGCAGGCACTGAACTGACGGCGCAGCTGGATCAAGGTTTCCCGGGTCTTGCCGTCCAGCTCGTACTCGGCCTGTTCCATGGTGCGGCTGGCCTGCCGGGTGGAGGCCGAAACCCCGCCACCGGCATACAGCGGCACGTTGACTTCGATACCGATGGTGTTGGTGTCGTAGCGCTGGTTATAGGTATTGCCGCTTTCCGACTCGTTCTGGCGCACCGAGGCGTAGGCGCTGACTTTTGGCAGGTGGCCGGCGCGGTTGCGTTCGACCTCGTAGCGCGCCACTTCCACCGCCTGGCGTTGGGAGGCCAGGTTCGGGTTATTGGCCACCGCCATCTCGTGCCAGGTGTCGTAATTGGCCGGTTGCAGGGTGAAGGTCTGGAAGTTCTGATCCAGTGGCGTCAGGTCGGCAATGTCGATGGCCGGCACGCCAATCAGCGCGCCCAGCTCACGCAGGGCCGCATCCTGTTCATCGTGCGCCTCGATCTCCTCGGCGGTCGCCAGTTCATAACGTGACTCGGCTTCGAGGATGTCGGTGCGCGTGCCTTCGCCTTGGCGGAACATCTGCTCGTTCTGCTGAAACTGCTGCTCGAAGGCTTTCTTCTTGGCTCGTGCGATATCGATCTGATCCTGAGCGAACAGCGCCTTGGTGTAGTTCTCCAGCACCCGAACCAACAGTTCCTGGCTCTTGCCGCGGAAGTTTTCGTCAGCGAACAGCGATTGCGCCACGCCTTTGCGATACGCCGCATAGGCCTCGTAGTCGAGCAGCGGCTGTTGCAGGGTCAAGGTCGAGCCGTAACTGCTGTAATTGCGGTCATCACTTTGGCGGTTCCCGCGATCGTTGAGGTAGGTGACCTTGGAGTCGTTACGCCCCTTGTTGTAGTTGTAACCGAGCCTGGGCAGCAGCCCGGCGCGGCCGATGGCGCGGTTTTCAAGGCCTGCATCACGTTCCTTGATGGCGCCGAGAAATACCGGATCATTGCGTAGCGCTTGCTCATAAATGTCGAACGGCCCCAGGGCCATCGCGCTGTTGCATGTCAGCAACGCCAATGTCGCTGCCAGCAGGGAAAGCTTATTCATACAGCCGAACATCCTTATTCCTCGGTCAACGCGGAGCCTGCCCGGTCGAGCAGCGGTTTGAACAAATAGTTGAGGAGTGAACGTTCACCGGTACGCACGAACATTTCCGCCGGCATGCCAGGCTTGATCACCAGGCCGTTGAGTTGTTCCATCGCCTGGTCACTGACACTGCTGCGCAGCACGTAGTACGGCACGCCGGTTTTCTCATCGACCATCTGGTCGGCGGAGATCAGGCTGACTTCGCCAGGGACTCGCGGGGTACGGCTCTGGTTGAACGCGGTAAACAGAATGTCCACCGGCAATTGCGTGCCGACCTTGTCGATCAGGTTGATCGGCAAGTGCCCTTCCACTTCCAGGCGGGCACCTTGCGGGACGATCTCCAGCAGCGTGTCGCCCTGACGCACCACCGCGCCTTCGGTGTGAACTCCAAGGTTGACGGCGATGCCATCGGCGGTGGCGATGATTTCGCTGTGTTGCAGGTCGAAGCCGGCGGAAGTCAATTGCTCTTCCAGGGTCACGCTTTTGAGTTGCGCCTCGGCCAGTTGGCTGCGGACTTCCTTCTGGTATTCCTCGCGGTGCTGTTGCAGTTTCAGGCGCGATTCCAGGATGCCCTGCTCCACCCGACCGCTTTCACCGGTGTTTTCGGCCAGCTGTTGCTGCACTTGTGACAACTGACGCTGGTAATCCATCAAGCGGTTGCGCGGGATGTAGCCGTTGTCCGCCAAGGGCTGAAGATTGCTCAACTGTTGTTGCAGGGAACTGGCCTGGGCCGTCAGGTCGGTGCGCGCACGGCGCATGCCGGCCAGTTGCGCGCTGGCGCCTTCTATGTTGGCGCGCAGGGCGGCTTGCTCGCGGGAAAACGCTTCGCGACGGCTGCTGAACAATTGCCGTTGGCCTTCGAGCACCAGGGCCAGGCGCGGGTCAGGATCGTTGCTCAGTTCGGCGGGGAAATCCACTTGCTTGAGGTTGTCCCGTTCGCTCTGCCACCGTGCCAGGCTGGCCCACGCCATGCGGTATTGCGCTTGCAGCGATTGCACATCGGCCGCGACCTGGGTCTGGTCGAGGCGAAACAGTGGCTGGCCCTGCTTCACCACTTGGCCTTCGCGCACCAGAATCTGGCTGACCACACCGCTGCTCATTGATTGCACGGCTTTGCGCTTGCCGGAAACCACCACGGTCCCTTGCACCGGAATGCCTTGATCGAGCGGCGCGAGGCTCGCCCACGTGAAAAAACTGCCGGCACCGACAATCGCCAGAATCCAGCCCATGCGGGCGAAGAAACGCGCGTCGCGCTCAGGGCGTTCGGCGATGTAGTCGTGTTCCATCGTCGCTTCGCTGTCGTCGTTCATGCGTGTGCTGCTCATACACCCGAATTCCTTGTCGTGGGCTGATATTGCCGGCTCATGCTGAGCCCGCCCGGTGCCTGCGCAGTTTTTTCACGTTGCTGTTCCTGGGCGCCTGACGAGTTACCGGCCAGCGCCTTGAGCACTTCCTGGCTTGGGCCGAAGGCCTGCAAGCGACCTTCGTTGAGCACCAGTAACTTGTCGGCCTGGGCCAGGGCCGAAGAACGATGGGTCACCAGAATCACGCTGGTGCCCTGGGCTTTCATTTGCGCGATGGCGCCGGCCAGTGCCGCTTCGCCGACGGTGTCGAGGTTGGAGTTCGGTTCATCCAGCACCACCAGGCTCGGGTTGCCGTACAACGCGCGAGCCAGGGCCACACGTTGTTTCTGGCCTCCGGACAAACCGCTGCCGTCCTCGCCCAGCACGGTGTCGTAGCCCTGCGGCATGCGCAGAATCAGTTCATGAACGCCGGCCTGTTGCGCGGCTTCGACGACTTTTTGCGGATCCGTCTCACGGAAGCGGGCGATGTTTTCGGCGATGCTGCCGCTGAACAGTTCGATGTCCTGGGGCAGATAACCGATGTAAGGGCCCAGATCGTTGCGGTTCCAGCGATGAATATCCGCGCCATCGAGACGCACCGTGCCACCCAGCGTCGGCCAGACGCCGACCAGCACCCGCGCCAGGGTCGATTTGCCGGAGCCGGAAGCCCCGAGCACGCCCAGCACTTCCCCGGCGCCGAGGTTGAAATTGACCATGTGCAAGGTCGCGGCCCGTTGCCCGGGTGGGCCGGCGCTGACTTGCTCGAACGTAATCTGGCCTTTCGGCGCCGGCAGCGCCATGGCCTCGTCAGTCGGCGGATAGGCTTGCAGCAAGGCGTCGAGACGGCGATAAGCGAGTTTGGCGCCGCTCCACTGTTTCCACACGGCGATCAACTGATCGATGGGGCTCAGTACCCGACCCATCAGGATAGAACCTGCGATCATCATCCCGGCGGTCATATCCCCTTTGATCACCAGCAAGGCGCCCAGCCCCAGCACCAGGGATTGCAGGCACAAGCGCAGGGTTTTGCTCAGGGAGCTGATAACCGCACCGGTGTCGCTGGCCTGATTCTGCAAGCCGAGAAAACGCGAATGCACCTCAAACCAGCGCTTGCGCAAGACACCGAGCATGCCCATGGCCTGAATGGTCTCGGCGTTATGCAGGTGACTGGTGGCCAGTTGGCCGGATTTCTGGGAAAAACCCGCGGCTTCGCCCAAGGGCTTTTTGGTCATCATCTCGTTGAGGCAGGCCAGCCCGATCAGCAGTACCGCGCCCGCGGTGGCCAATACACCGAGCCAGACGTTGAACAGAAAGATCACAAACAGATACACCGGAAACCAGGGTGCATCGAAGAAGGCAAACAGCGCCGGACCGGTGACGAATTGGCGAATATGGGTCAAGTCACCCAGGGATTGCCCCGCGTTGCCCTCGCCTTTGAACAGGTTGCGCTCGAAAGCGGCCTGATACACCCGCAGGTTGAAGCGGCGCTCCAGTTGGCTGCCGATACGGATGACAATGAAGCTGCGCACGATTTCCAGCAAACCGATAAAAACGAAGAACCCGACCACCATCAATGACAACATAGCCAGGGTGGTTTCGTTTTGCGAAGACAATACCCGGTCATAGACCTGCAGCATATAAATCGAGGGGACCAACATCAGCACATTAATCAGTGCGGTGAAACACCCGACGCTGATCAGGATGCTCTTATAGTCGCCCAGTGCCTTGAATAACGGTGCGGTGGCCGGGCTCTTCGCCATCTTCATTGGTTTTTCCTGAGGTATTAATCCTCGCCTTACTTGGCGAGGTTCCGATTAACTGTCCGCACACGGGTCGAGACATTCTTTTGCCGGTGATTGCTTGCACATTAATAACAACGCTTTGTGTTCTTCAAAGCGTTCCGGTTATTGATCGGCTGCTTGTATCGGCAATAACGAGCTTTATATCCAGACTTGGCGCCTGCCCGACATTTTTCACTTAATGCGCAATGCGCTCGAGCGTAATGATCAGACCTGACTTCAAGGTGCTTTTATAAAGCCCCTCACGCTGTCGGCTGAAAAATAGAATTCTTGAGCCTTCTTTACCCGTCACGGCAATACCGTCCGGTTCCGGGAACCAGCCAATCGCCGACTCGTTCAGCCAGGCGGCTAGGCAATCGGCCCCCTTGCCCAGGGTCTGGTCCGGTTTGAGCTCGACCGAGCAAACATTCGACGGTTTGTCCTGCAGCGCCTGGGACTCGGGGGAATCCTGCGCAGTGTTCAAAGTGGCTTGCCATGTTCCGGCGAGTTCCGACGGGTCGGCTAATTTCAGACTGCGTGCCATGGCTACCTCTCCCAGAAACATCATCAGCGTCGCCAACAGCCACGCGGTTGCTTTGCAGGTAAAAGCGTTGTGGATCATAGGGCGTTTTACTCATGGTTGTAGCTTACGCATTGCCGTTCAAGGGACAGAAAGCGGCGCGTCAAGCGCCGCTCCTTTTTGCCTTGAATCAGGCCACGATGTCCGAGTACGCCGCCTGGCCAACCGTGCTGACCAGGAAGTCAGCCACGCCGTGCCCGGAGAAATCCACCGACAACAGGCTGTTACCGCCCGAAGTGGTCAACACCGCATCGCCTGCTGCACCGGTGAACGCGTTCACGAAATGCAGGCCCGCGCCTTGGGTGATGCCGGTCAGGTCGATCTTGTCCAGGCCACTGACAAAATCGAGGATCTGGTCGACCGCACCTGGCTTGGAGTCGCTGCTGGCGGCGAACACAAAAGTGTCCGAACCCGAACCGCCCCACAGTTTGTCCGAACCGCCGGCGCCGAAGAGGATGTCGTTGCCGGCACCACCTTTCAGTTCATTGGCCACGCTATTGCCGATCAGCAGGTCGCTACCCGAACCGCCCATCGCGTTTTCGACGGTAACGCCCTTGGCAATGGACACGTTGCCTACCATGCCGCCAACATCGGAGAACGAGGCTTCATTGAGGTTGATCTTCTGGTTTTGGGTGAAACCGGAGAAATCCAGAGTGTCCCTGCCACCCGCATCCCAGACCGAGAACACCACTTTGTCCGATGACGAAAACGCGCTCAGGAAGTCGCGACCGGCGTTGGAGTTGAAGCCGTAGGTGGTATCACCGGTTCGGGTGGTGGTGTTGGCACCGTAGAGTTTCTGAATGGCGGCGATATCGTCCATCAGCGGGCCGGACGCATAGGCTTCCACACCATTTTTGCTGAAATTCTGGTCGGTGTTGCTCTCGCTCCAGTAACTCATGAGGCTGTAACCGCGAGTGTCTTCCCCGTAGGTCGCGTCGTTGTAGGTCGGCGCGCCTTCACCGGCGTTGTAGTCGCCAGGATGAGCCAGCCCAAGGGAATGACCGATTTCATGGGTCAGGGTCTGACGGCCGTAATTGTTCAGGTCCGGCGTCTTGTTGACGTTATAGCCACTGCCCGTCAGGTACCAGGAAGTCCCGTCATAACCCGCACCGGTGCCAGGCAGGTAGGCGAATGCTGCGGCCCCATCCTGACCACTACTGTAGTTACCGAAAGTCATGTGACCGTCGCCGCCAAAAGACTTTTCGGTAAAGGTGACATTGGCCACGTCGGCCCAGGATTGCATGGCAAGCACGGCCTGGGCTTTCTGTTGCGCGCTGAACTGACTGAACCCGCTGATGCCGTGCTTGTTCATGGTGCTCGACGACGCCGAGGTCAGGAACGTATAGGTGAGTTCGATTTTGCCGCTGCCGTCCTTGTCCTGGTAGGCCGCGCCGTCACGCAGCAGCTGGGTAGCGGCCTCGTCGACGGAGAAGGAGGGTTTGCCATTGACCGTGAGATTGCCACCCCGATCATACTGATGGCTGAAACTATCGATCTGGTTGTAGGCGGAACTGGGGGCGCCCAGCGCTTGCAATGGCGCAAAGCCCTGTTCAGCAAGATCAATAGCGTTGTCTTTTACTTTCGACATAAACACACTTCCTTGTTTAGCAATGGAACAGTTTTTGTCCGATACGACAATCTCTGGCGAGATCGTCCTATCACTCGCCCAATGAAGGCGTATAAAAACTGACACAATTCGAAATCAAACGTCTACATTTTTTTTGACGTCAAATTGAGTTGTTCCGGCGAGCTCCAGCAAACAATGCGCGCGATGCAGAAATAGAGTTTTTAGTTGAAGGTTTTAATTGGATTGTCCGACAATCTACTATCTAAATATTAAATAAGAGTAAGTTGTTTTCCTGTAGAGGAGTTCTCGTTTTTTCGGACTTCTTAGTGTCGGTGCCAGTGTAATGCTATCAACTCCAATTTTTATTGGGTGGCCACTTTCACGACTGCTGCGCAGCCGAACGCAGCCTTCGGCAGCTGCTACAGGTCTCGGTGCTCTAAGATTTTTGTAGTAGCTGACGTAGCCTGCGTTTGGCATGGCTATCACGTCGAGATGATCGATTCTCACGACTGCTGCGCAGCCGAACGCAGCCTTCGGCAGCTGCTACAGGTCTCGGTGCACTCCGATTTTTGTAGCAGCTGGCGTAGCCTGCGTTTGGCATGGCTGCCACGTCGAGATGATCGATTTTCACGACTGCTGCGCAGCCGAACGCAGCCTTCGGCAGCTGCTACAGGTCTCGGTGCACTCCGATTTTTGTAGCAGCTGGCGTAGCCTGCGTTTGGCATGGCTGCCACGTCGAGATGATCGATTTTCACGACTGCTGC
>NZ_JACHYG010000006.1:0-78293 GCF_014192635.1 Pseudomonas sp. Tn43 | reverse complement strand
CGCAGCCGAACGCAGCCTTCCGCAGCTGCTACAGGTCTCGGTGCACCACGATTTTTGTAGCAGCTGGCCTAGCCTGCGTTTGGCATGGCTACCACGTCGAGATGATCGATTTTCACGACTGCTGCGCAGCCGAACGCAGCCTTCGGCAGCTGCTACAGGTCTCGGTGCACCACGATTTTTGTAGCAGCTGGCGTAGCCTGCGTTCGGCTGCGCAGCAGTCGTAAAATCACAGCCAACACGCATCCCACAGCGGATAATCATGGACACGTGTAACCAATCCCGACCGAACGGGATTGGCAACAACATACCGAGCGAGGCCTTTCACATCCTCCTCTCGCCGAACCGCACGATCATGGTAGCCCTTCTGCCACAAACGCCCTTTCCGCCCCAGCGCCTGATTAACGGCCAGACCGCTACGGGATTTGATTCGGCACATCAACTCGGCCAACGTTCTATCCCGAAGTTGTACCAAACAGTGCATATGGTCTGGCATCACCACCCAAGTCAGAAAATCTGCCCAATGCTCCTCCTGAGCCAGATGTAATTGTTGGGCAACCAGCCTCCCCATGCGCCAATCGGTAAAAATTGGCTGCCGTTCGTGAACGACGGCTGTTAACAAGTAGATGCGGCCAGGCTCGGAATAACGCCCTATGCGCAGATGACCAGCTTTCGAACAGACAGGCATTCCATTGCCTCCTTGTCTTGACAGAAGGCATGGAATCTAAACCGTTGCAGTCAACCCGACCGGCGCCATTGGCAACAAGATATGACCGCTCAGCTACCCGTACGAATCTTTTTCAATCCCGCATCCGCACCCGTTTCCAGCCACGGATAAACCCTGCTCATTGTTGCACTTGGACTGGCAACATCAGACTCGTCACCGTTCAGTGCATGAAACCTTCCATGAACCCCGCGACCCGGCTGGCCAGTTTGCGTCGCCAGGGCGCGGTGGCCGGGTTAGCCAGGGTCTGGTCTTCGTGGACGAAGCTGCGGATGATCGCGTTGTAGCCCAGCCAGCGACAGGGCTCGGGCTCCCAGGCTTTGAGTGCGTCGAGACCGCCCTGAGGAATGACCCACGGCTGGCGAACCAAATCGGTGTCGCGCTGAAGAATCAGGTCGGCCAGCGTCCGGCCGCCGAGGTTGCTGGCACCGACGCCCTCCCCGCCATAACCGCCGGACAAGGCGATGCCGCTGGCCTGATCGCAGACCATGTGCGGCTTGAAGCGCCGGGACATGCCCAGGTTGCCGCCCCAGGCATGGGTGATTCGTACGTTCTTGAGCTGCGGGAAAAGTTCGCTGAACAGGTAACGCCGCAACGCCACTTCGCCGCTGGTCAAGTCGAAGTCATGGCGCAACTTGCCAGCAAATTGGTAGCCGCCACGGGCGCCGAACACCAAGCGGTTATCTGCCGTGCGCTGACCATAGGTGACTTGGCGGCTGCTTTCGCTAAAGGCCTGACCACGACTGAGGCCGATTTCATCCCAAGTCGCGGCGGACAGCGGTTCGGTTGCCACCAGCAAACTCTGCACCGGTAATTGATAACGGCCCAACGGCGGCAATGTGGCCGCGTACCCTTCTACCGCCGGCACGATCCAATGGCTGCGGACCTGGGCCTTGGCCGTGCGCAGACGGCCCGGCTGCCATTGAGTGATCGGACTGTTTTCATAGATGTTGACCCCCATGCGCTCTACTGTCCGCGCCAGACCTCGCACCAACTTTGCCGGGTGAATGGTTGCGACATGCGGTGCATGGATACCGCCATAAGGTTTGGCAATTCTGATCTGTTGCGCCAATTGCCGGGGAGTGAGCCAGCGGTAGTCGCTTTCGCTCAGCCCTTGGCGGTAGAGCGAGTCCAGATATTGGCGCAGGCTGGCTTCCTGCTCTGGATAACGCGCAGCACAGTAAAGCACCCCGCCTTTACGATAATCGCAGTCGATGCCTTCGCGTTCGAGGATGATCTCAACTTCATCAGGGATGCCGTGCAGCAGATCGAAAGAGGCGCGACGCTGTTGCGCCGGTAAATCGGCGAGCAAGCGGTCTTCGCCTAGCAGGTTGCCCATCAACCAGCCGCCGTTACGGCCCGACGCACCAAAACCCGCGATGTTTGCTTCGACGACGGCAATGTTCAACCCCGGTGCCAGGCGCTTGAGGTAGTACGCGGTCCAGAGCCCGGTGTATCCGGCGCCAATGATGGCCACGTCGACGTCCAGGTCCTGCTCCAGTGCCGGGCGCGCCAGCAAGGGCTCGTCGAGTTGATCCATCCATAAACTGATCGTGCGCCACGCCGACATGCAAGACTCCGCTGCTCAAAACTTCGATGATGTCGATCCTGGGGGGGCGGGTTCTGTCCACGGTTGCCAGCTGTCTCGCCCGTGGCCTGATTTGCATCGGACCATCGTCGGTGTGCGTAAAAGACTCGACGAGAAAACCGAGCTTGCCGAAGTTCTCGCCAGGCTTCAATGCCCCCCCTGGAATGCTCCGCCAATAGGGGTCTTTGGTCGATAAATCCATGTCTCGTGATCTGCATCAAGAAAAAATGAACCAATCGCTAAACGGACTGAAAAAATCCACATGATTTTCACATCTGGATGCTACTTTTAAAGACAGTCAACGGTTGAACCACTGAAGGTTCTTCCCTCCTAACATGAGCTAAAGGAAGCGCTCGATGAATAAGGTGGGCAACACATGAATAAAGGGTCTTTCAGCAAGGTCACTTTTCCAAATGCCTGCCAGTTGATGCGCTGGCATTTTCATCCCATGGGTTTCGAAGCAACCATGGATGCGCCGGGCAGCATGGTTGCCCGTCTGTTCGACCGCGCCAGTGGCGAAACCATGATCGCCATTGCCGGCATTCCTTGCGCAACGGTCATGAATGCGGCGGATGTAGAACGAATTATCGAAGCGGTTGAAGATGAGCTGGAAACCTTCATTCCGCCGCAGGCCCTCAGGAGTTATGCCTGATGGTCGGCACCCGACAAAAAGCCCGCTCATAACATTAGCGGGCTTTTTGTAGCAGCTGCCGAGCAGCGCGAGGCGGCGTTCGGCGGCGAAGCCGTCGTAAAATCAGAACTCGCGGTGTATCAGGCAGACCGTGTCAGCCGGATTCACGACGGCTTCGCCGCCGAACGCAGCCTCGCAGGCTCGGCAGCTGCTACAAAGTCTGCCTTGCGGCTTAAACGTTTAACCGATCCGCATCAACGCCTGAGCCAGATCGCCACGCAAGTCTTCGACATCCTCAACCCCCACTGACAAACGCACCAGCGCATCGCCGATGCCCAGTTGTGCCCGGGTTTCGACGGGGATGGTGGCATGGGTCATGATCGCCGGGTGCTCGATCAGGCTTTCCACCCCGCCCAGGCTCTCGGCCAGGGCGAAGATCCGCACACTCTCGAGGAAACGTTTGGCACCCGCCAGGTCGCCGTTCAGATCGAGGGCAATCATCCCGCCGAACCCATGCATCTGCCGCCGCGCCAGTTCGTGCTGCGGGTGTGATGGCAGGCCTGGGTAGTAAACGCGCGCCACTTGTGGCTGACGCTCCAGCCATTGCGCCAGCTCCAGCGCATTGCTGCAGTGACGTTCCATGCGCAATGCCAGGGTCTTCACCCCGCGCAATGTGAGAAAAGCGTCGAACGGGCCGGCGATAGCCCCCACCGCGTTTTGCAGGAAACCCAGGCGCTCGGCCAGTTCAGCGTTCTGCCCGACCACCGCGATGCCGCCGATCACGTCGGAGTGACCGTTCAGGTACTTGGTCGTCGAGTGCAGCACGATATCGAAACCCAACGCCAACGGCCGCTGTATCCACGGGCTGGCGAAGGTATTGTCGGCCACACAGATGATGCCTCGCTGACGACAGATACGCGCGACGCCAGCGAGATCCGTGAGGCTCAGCAAAGGATTGCTCGGCGTCTCGACCCAGACCATCCGCGTGTCGTCTTGCAGCGACGCTTCGAAGGTCGTCAGATCGGTCAGATCGACAAAACTGAACCGATGTCCGGCACTGCGCTGGCGCACCTTGTCGAACAGCCGGAATGTGCCGCCGTACAGGTCATTGCCGGAGACAATGTGGGCGCCGGCGTCGAGCAGTTCGAGCACGTTGGCGATCGCCGCCAGCCCGGAAGCGAAGGCGAAGGCCTGGGTACCGCCCTCGAGATCCGCCACGCAACGCTCCAGCGCAAAGCGCGTCGGGTTGTGCGAACGTCCGTAGTCGAAGCCCTTATGCACACCGGGGCTCTGTTGCAGATAGGTGGAGTTGGCGTAAATCGGCGGCATCAGCGCCCCGGTGGAAGGATCCGGCGTCTGCCCGGCATGGATAACACGGGTGGCGAAGGCGCGTGGCTTGGCGGTTTCATCGTGCTGACTCATGCGAGGGATCTCCGCAAGTGATTGAGCATGTCGACGCGAGTAATCAGGCCGTGGAAGCCCGAAGTGTCGGCGATAATCGCCACCAACCCACGATCGAGCACCGTCTCCAGCTCAGCAAGACTGGCGCCGGGAAGCAGGGTTTCAAGCTTGTCGGTCATCGCACTGCTCACCGGCATACGGAAGTGCGAAGCGTCTTCGTGCACGCCCAGCAGAATGTCGGACTCATCGATCACGCCGACCAGCCGCTGCCCGTCCACCAGCACCGGCAGTTGCGACACATCCGCCAGGCGCATGCGCTGGAACGCGGTGAGCAGCGTGTCGTCCGGACCGACGCTGACCACCCGGCCATCCTCGAAACGCCGCGCGATCAAGTCTCGCAAATCACCGTAACGCTTGCGCGCCAGCAGCCCCTGGTCATTCATCCACTGGTCGTTGTAGACCTTCGACAGGTAGCGGGTGCCGGTGTCGCAGACAAAACTGACCACCCGCTTCGGCTTGGTCTGCTCGCGGCAGTAACGCAATGCCGCAGCCAGCAACGTACCGGTCGAAGAGCCGCCGAGAATGCCTTCGGCGCGCAGCAGTTGGCGGGCATGATCGAAGCTTTCCTCGTCGCTGATCGAATATGCCTTACGCACGCTGGACAGGTCGGCAATCGACGGAATGAAGTCTTCGCCAATGCCCTCCACCGCCCAGGAACCGGGCGTACCCAGGGTGCCGCTGCGGCTGTATTCGGCCATCACCGAACCGACTGGATCGGCCAGCACCATTTCCAGGTTCGGTTGTACGCGCTGAAAGAAACGGGTCAGCCCGGTCAATGTGCCGGCCGAACCCACGCCGACAACGATGGCATCCACATCATGCTGAGTCTGCGCCCAGATCTCCGGAGCGGTGCTGCACTCGTGGGCCAGCGGGTTGGCCGGGTTGTTGAATTGATCGGCGAAGAAGGCGTCGGGAATGTCCCGCGCCAACCGCGCAGCGACGTCCTGGTAATAATCTGGATGACCTTTGCCGACATCGGAACGGGTGATGTGCACTTCGGCGCCCATGGCCTTGAGGTGCAGAACCTTTTCGGTGGACATCTTGTCCGGCACCACCAACACCACCCGATACCCCTTGGCCCGACCGACCAGGGCCAAGCCGAGGCCGGTGTTGCCGGCGGTGGCCTCGACGATGGTGCCGCCGGGTCTCAGGCGGCCATCGCGCTCGGCGGCATCGATCATTGCCAGGCCGATGCGATCCTTGATCGAGCCGCCGGGGTTCTGTGATTCGAGTTTGAGAAACAGCGTACAGGGGCCGGTATCGAAACGGCTGACACGCACCAGGGGCGTATTGCCGATCAGTTCGAGCACGGCGGGACGGGAGTCGTTCGGCATGTCGTCACCTCGCTGCATGTATCCGCATTGGAAGGACAGCGACCTGCGGCGAATCATTGCGCGCCAGTCGCAAGCAAAGCCTCGCCTTGGACCATAGGCCGGGATTGCGCCCCCCGCAACTTTTCACAGCCAGTCGGTACCTCTTCAGCCATGCCTGCCTTTGTGGCGAGCGAGCTTGCTCGCGCTGGGTCGCGTAGCGGACCCAAAAATTCGACAAGCGCCCATTTTTTGTGAGTGCTACGCACTCAAGCCGGAGCAAGCTCCCTCGCCACAGGTTTTCTGCTCAAGACCCTTTTGGTCAGGCAGACACTTTTCCCTGGCGATGATCAGCGAAGAACGCCTTGCCCTTGCCGATCCGGTCGGAAGCCTTGGGCAGGTTCGCAGCCGAGGTATCCTGGCCATCGACATACCAGTAGCAATGACTGACGGCTCGAGTGATGCCCACGTAAGCCAGTCGCAGAATCTCGTCTTTTTGTGCGCTGTCGTAAGGCTCGCTGTCACCCGCCTTGCCGAGTCCGGCCATGCGATAGACCTGGTTCTTGTAGGGTGAACTGGTCAGGTGCTGGCAATCGCCCAGCAGGAATACCGCATCAGCCTGCAGGCCTTTGGCGCTGTGATAGGTGAGTTGTTTGAGCCGCCGAGCGTCGTAGGGCAAGCTGGAATCCACATTAACTACGGACTGAATATGCTCTTCAATCAATGACTTATCGCTGCTTTTTCGATAAAGCATCAAGATTGAATCGCCTTTTCTATAGTGCTCGATCAGGCGCTGGGCCAAGCCCTGGTCATCCCGATCGAGCACATTCACCGGCAGCAGTGCTTTGGGTTCGCCGCTGGCCTTGGCCTTCTTGCCAGCGATCGCCGGCGCCGCGCGGACAATATGCTCCGCCGCATCGATGATGTGCTGATGGCTACGGTAGTTGTCGCTGAGCATCACTTTGGTCGTGCTCGGCGACGGGAACTCCTTGTTGAATTCCATGAAGTAAGTCGGCGAGCTGCCGCGCCAGCCATAGATGGACTGCCAGTCATCACCGACACACAGCAAGGACGAACGCTGCGCGCCGCGCCCTACATGCATGGCCGGTCCGCGACTGCGAATCTCCGCCAGGCTGGCGCGAATCCACGAAACGATCTGCGGTGATATGTCCTGAAACTCGTCGATCATCAAGTGCGACATGGGCCTGAGCAGCTCATCGCTCAGCAGTTTGAGGTTCTCCGGCGAATGCTCGCTGAACAAGGCGAACATCCGGTTGTAAGTCATCACCGGTGGCGATTGATCCAGCAGATGGTCTTCCAATGCTCGCCAAAACAGGCTCAACGCCTCGAAGAAAAAGCGGTCCGGGTCATCCTTGGCGAAACTCATCTGGCCCACGGCATCCGGCACATCCAGGCCGAGGTTTTCAATAAACCCGGCCGCCGCGACAAAACAGTCCAGCAAGGGCGCGGAGCCGAGCTCGCCCTTGACCTTGTAATCGAAGCCCGGCCCGGCGCTGGCGTCCCCGGCAAGGGAGGCCAAAACGCGCTTTGAAGACTCATAACTGTCTAGCCAAATCAAAGGTTTACGACAGAAAGCTTGAAACAGGGTGCGTTTTACCGCCCATTCTGCGCGCACTGAAAGCCTGGCATTCGGACGGCTGACCTGAGGATTTTCCCGGGGATCGAAACCCAGCACCACCCAAGCGTCCAGCGTCGGAATGTAGCCGTGACAATGAAAGGTCGAACCGTTGATATCGAAAGTCTGACGCTTCGGTTCGATGCCCTTGATCGGCCAGGCGCCGGCACGAAACCATAGGTCTTCGATTGTGTCGCACAGTTCTTCATCGCGCTTGGCGGCGAGTTCAGTCACCGCCATGCGCTTCTGCACGTCCGGGTGATCACGCTCCAGCTCCTTGAGTTGCAAGGCATGACGCGACAACGGCTTGATCAACTCGCGAAAACGTTCATCGCGGGTGTGCAGGCTGTGATAGCAGGCGTTGAGTTGCTGGCGCTGGGCGTCGTTGATGCGCAGGTCGAAGGGGTTGCTGTCGACTTCCTCATCGCCGCCTTGTAGGCGGTGACTGAGGTTTTCGAACGCTTGCAGCCGCTCGAAACCCGCCAGGCTGCGGACCATCGGCAAAATGCGAGAATGGAACGTGCGCACCAGATCGCGCGCTTCTTTAAGGCTGATTCCCCGGCCCCAGACTGCAAACAGCTCGATCAGCTTGTTGATGAAATCCTTGCGCGATTCGCGGGTGAAGGTCACCACGGTCATCGAGCTCAGCTCAAACCCCAGGTAATGACTGAGCAGCAGAATTCGCAGCACCAGGGTAGTCGATTTGCCCGCGCCCGCCCCGGCGATCACCGAGGTCGAGGGTGTGTCGCTGAAAATCATCTTCCACTGGGCAGCGCTCGGCTGGGCGTGCGCAGGCAACAGCCGCGCCACGTCGGCCTTCATGCGTTTCTTCAGCTCGGTACTCAACGGCAGGCGCCAATCGTCGAACAGATTGTCATCGACGTTGGGCGGTCGATGTTCGGTTGAGCGTGAGTCGCGAATCAACAGAACCTGCCGACCTTCCTCCAGCCCTTCGAGTTTGCCTTCCTTATAGCCGTAGTCCACCCCGGCGCTGTGGCCGCTGCGAAAACCGTCGGCTTGCCCGTGCAGCCAGGACGCGCGGTGTTGCGCGCGCAGGCGGGTAAGGCTGTAACCCAAAAAACGGGCAGCCAGACGCTTGAACAAAGGCATCTCGGCCAAGGGGCGAAGTTCGGGAGGAAGATCGGGGGTGTGTGGCGGCACGCGGACGGACTCCAGGGTGTGAGGCTGTTGAGGGCTATGGTGTCTGCATTTGCCGTTGAGTTCTAGTGAAATGCTTACAGGTCATTGGCTTATGCGATGAAGTGAAGGTTCAGTAAGAATGTTTCGAGGTCATTTAATATCAGTCAATTCGATTGTATTGAGGCACTTTTTACGCTTTTTATCGATTATTTCTTGATAGATGATGCTCGCCATCAATCACCGGTTCTCGTTTGTGGCTCAGGCTTTCTGCCCCATGACGAACCTTTCAGGAGACGATCATGCTTGAACTCAGACCCTTCAATTCGCTGGGCGGTGCGCACCATGGCTGGCTGGACGCCCATCATCACTTTTCGTTCGCCGAGTACTACGACCCCAAACGCATGAACTGGGGCAACCTGCGGGTGTGGAACGACGATGTGATTGCTCCCGGAACCGGATTCCCGCAACACCCGCACCGTGATATGGAAATCATCACTTATGTTCGTGAAGGCGCGATTACCCATCAGGACAACCTCGGCAACAAGGGCCGCACCGAAGCAGGTGATGTGCAAGTCATGAGCGCCGGCACCGGGATCGCCCACAGCGAATACAACCTGGAAGCGACCGAAACCCGGATCTTTCAGATCTGGATCATCCCCAATGAAGCCGGTTCGGCACCGTCGTGGGGTGCCAAGCCATTTCCCAAAGGCGAGCGCGAAGGTTTTGTGACCCTGGCCAGCGGCAAGGCCGGCGACGATCAAAGCCTGCCCATTCGCGCCGATGCGCGTCTGGTGGCGGCGAACCTGAAGGCCGGGGAGTCTGCGGAGTATCATCTGGACAGTGGTCGTCGTGCTTATCTGGTTCCAGCCACTGGAATCATTGACGTCAATGGCTTGCGTGCACAAGCTCGAGACGGTGTCGCCATTGCGCAGGAGCAGGTGTTGCGCGTGACGGCGATTGAGGACAGTGAGATTGTGTTGGTAGATGTGGCTTGATGGGGTAAATGCGCGACGAAAAAAAAGGGGCGACCGTTGATGGTTGCCCCTTTTTTGTATGCCCATTGTGGCGAGGGGGCTTGCCCCCGTTCGAGTGCGTAGCACTCGCAAAATCTACGGTAATTTCGAGATCTTGGGGCCGCTTCGCAGCCCAACGGGGGCAAGCCCCCTCGCCACAGGGCCCTCAATCACTTCGCAGAAATCGCGCCATCCACGAGTGTCTGAGCTTCTGCCACCAACTGCTTGAGGTGGTCGTCACTGACAAAGCTTTCCGCATAGATCTTGTAGATGTCTTCAGTACCCGACGGACGCGCCGCGAACCAACCATTCTCGGTCATGACTTTCAGACCGCCAATGGCCTGGTCGTTGCCCGGTGCGTGGCTGAGGATGCTCTGGATCGCTTCACCCGCCAATTGAGTCGAGGTGACCTGCTCCGGCGACAATTTGCTCAGCAGCGCTTTTTGCTCAGGGTTGGCCTTGGCATCGACCCTTACCGAGAACGGTTCGCCCAACTCATCCGTCAACGTGCGATAGGCCTGACTTGGATCACGCCCGGTGCGGGCAGTCATTTCGGCCGCCAGTAGCGCTGGAATCAAGCCATCCTTGTCGGTGCACCAGACACTCCCGTCCTTGCGCAGAAACGATGCGCCGGCACTTTCTTCGCCGCCAAAACCGAGGGAGCCGTCGAACAGGCCGTCGGCAAACCATTTGAAGCCGACCGGCACTTCATACAGGCGACGGCCCAGACGCTTGGCGACGCGATCGATCAAGCCACTGCTGACCACGGTTTTACCCACGGCCGCATCGGCGCGCCACAGCGGACGGTTCTGGAACAGGTAATCGATCGACACCGCCAGGTAGTTGTTGGGGGCCAGCAAACCACCGGACGGGGTCACGATGCCGTGGCGGTCATGGTCCGGGTCACAGGCAAAGGCCACGTCGAAACGCTCTTTCAGACCGATCAAACCTTGCATGGCGTGGCTGGATGATGGGTCCATGCGAATCTGCCCGTCCCAATCGACGGTCATGAAACGGAATGTCGCATCCACTTGTTTATTCACCACCTCCAGGTCGAGACGGTAATGCTCGGCAATCGCCGACCAGTAACGCACCCCTGCTCCGCCCAGCGGATCGACGCCCAGGCGCAGCTTCGCATCGCGGATGGCGTCGAAGTCGATCACGTTGATCAGGTCGGCGACGTAGGTGTTGAGGTAATCATGGCGATGGGTGGTGCTGGCCTTCAGGGCCTGCTCGTAGCTGATGCGTTTGACGCCAGCGAGTTTGGCCGCCAGCAACTCGTTGGCCTTGGCTTCGATCCATTTGGTGATGTGGGTATCGGCTGGGCCACCGTTGGTAGGGTTGTATTTGTAGCCACCGCTTTGTGGCGGGTTGTGAGACGGCGTAATGACGATGCCGTCTGCCAGGCCCGAGGTGCGACCACGGTTGTAGCAAAGTATCGCGTGGGAAATGGCCGGCGTCGGGGTGTACTCGTCGCCTTCGGCGATCATCACTGTCACGCCGTTTGCCGCCAGGACTTCCAGGGCGCTGGCACCGGCGGGTGTGGACAGTGCGTGGGTGTCGATGCCGACGAACAATGGACCGTCAATGCCTTGGGCTTCGCGGTACAGGCAGATCGCCTGGCTGATGGCCAGAACGTGCCATTCGTTGAAACTCAGATCGAACGAGCTACCTCGGTGTCCGGACGTGCCAAAGGCGACGCGCTGGGTAGAAATGGCTGCATCAGGCTGGCCGGTGTAATAGGCCGTTACCAGTCGCGGGATGTCGACCAACAGTTCTGCCGGTGCCGGTTTGCCCGCAAAAGGACTGAGTGTCATGCAAAACCTCTGAGAAAGAGTGGTTCGGGGATAGAACGCAGTTTACTGACAGTTTGCTCCGGGCGCGACGTTATCGAATGTCAGGTTCCGAGGGCGATTTGCACCCCGGTTCAGTCGATCGATTCGAGGCGCAAGGCATCCGCCAACAGCCCTAATGCATCGGCGAGGTCGTGGTGACCACCGAAGGTGTGACTCAAGCGTAAGTGCTGCCCGTGCAGGCCTTGGAGACTGAACAGCTCACCCGGTGCAATCACCACATGCTGCTTGAGCAAACGCTCGAACACGCGACGCACATCGACCTGGCGCAACGAACGAACCCAGATCGTTGCCCCGCCTCGGGGCTCGACGAAGTGCAGCGCATCGGGCAGACGCTCTTCCAGCAACCGGGTCATCTGCACCATGCGTTCCTTGAGCAGTCGACGCAACACCAGCAGGTGTTGATCGATGCGTCCGTTGCTGTACAGCCGCGCAATGGCTTTCTGACGAATCAACGACAAGCGGAAAGCGCGCAGCAGAAAGTGCCGTTGCAGTTCGCCACGCAGCTGTCGCGACAGCAGATAGCCGAAGGGTGCTTCCGACCCGATGATTTTCTCGAATGTGGAAAACACGATCAGCCGATCCGGATTCAGCAGATCACGAAACCGCAGGCCGCTCGGTTCGAATTCGAGCTCGCCGTAACAATCGTTTTCCAGCACCCAACTGCCATGTCGCTCCAGCAACTGGGCGGTGATGCGCCTGTTGCTGTCAGGTGCCACACTGCCGCGGGGCATGTTCAGCCGCGATGAAAGCATCACCAGGCGCACCTGCTCGGTCTCAAGCAATTTCTTCAATTGCTCAGGATCCAGGCCACCATTGGCTTGCAGCGGCAGCTCCACCACTTGCACATCCGCATCTTTAAACAGGCGCAGAATGGCCCAGTCGCAGGGTGATTCGACCACCACCACAGCATCCTTGAGGCCAAGGACGGCGATCAATATTTCCAGTACGCCACGCAGATCAGCGCCGATATAGACGTCATCGGCATGCCAGCAACGGGTTGGCGAAGTGGTGTAGCGTGCCGCCAGGGCTGTGCGCAGTTCCAGCTCGCCGCAGGGTTGCGAGGACGGCTGTGGCTGGCGCGGATACTGGCGCAGCAGTTCTCTCTCCAGTAACAGCAAGGGACTATCCAAGGGTTGCAATAACGCCGGTTCATCGGCGCTCAACACCAGCATGCCGGGACGCCTGGCGTTGACATAAACCGTTTCAAGCAGGTCCTTGCCGCTACCGGGTATGCCGATAGAGGACACAGGGAGTGCGTAGTAGCCTGATTTGGCCACTGAATAGACGCGCCCTTCTTTTTCCAACAGCGAATACGCGTACTGAATGGTCGAGATCGACACGCTCAGGCGATGCGCCAACTGCCGCAATGAGGGCAGGCGCACTTGCACGTCACTGCCTGGCTCATTGATCAGGTTAGTCAGGTAACGGTACACAGCCTGGTACGCAAAATCGGTATCTTGTGGTCCTTTCATGGGTAACGGCCAAGCAGACTACGAACGTCATGACGCATCCTTGTCGGATCCGTCGAACCAGGCACTTTCACCGGCCCGTCGACCATTCGCCAGCCACAGTCGTTTCACTGCCAGGCTTCATGACTTCAGCTTGCCCGCCCTCTTCGGCGCTCTCCATGCCCAGCGCCCGGACCTCATCCCGACCCACCGGCCCCATGCGGTAAAGCGTACCGATCAGCCTTACGGGCAACCCGCTGACATCGACCATCCATTGCAGCACTTGCTCGGGAGCCGGGCCGCCCTGCATCGCCCGGTGCAAATCCGGCAACGCGACGAGCATGCCGGGATGGCACTGACGGAGAAAATGCTCAAGCGCCGCGCCATTGTCGACAAACGGGGCAAACAGTAGACACACCAGTTGAGCCTCGCTCAAACCGAGGCTTTTTTGTGCTTCAGCCGCCGCCAAGGCACGCTGGTCGATCATCGTCATCGGGTTGGCGAAGGTCTCCACGGCTTGTTCGCAAAAGCGCTCTGGAACGTGTTTGCGGCGCATCATCACCAATGCCCGCTGCAGGTACTCGCCAATGCCTTCCTCGTAGCGGCGACCCTGTACAAAGCACGCTTGCAAGCCACGAAGATGCGCGGATATCGACAAGCTCACGTAGTCGTTATCACTGAGCTGAGCCGATAACTCGTCAGGCTGGAACCCAAGGAAATCGGTGAGCAGTGGCCAACGCTCTTCCAGGTTGCTGACCAGCATGTCGTGAATATCGATGAAGGTCGTGCGGCGGCACGCTTCAAAATGTTCGGCGGGACGCCACGCCGCCCGGGCAGCCCCAGGATAAAACTCGCGGTAGCAATCGCTGCCTAGCTCATCGAGTCGCGTGAACAGGCATTCGTAGCCCGTTCCCTGACGCTCCGGCGCCTTGAGCCCGGCCTTGGCCGCTGCACGATTCAACCCTTCGAGAAACCGCTTCTGCCGACGGGGTGTATCGCTACTGATCAATGCGTCGACACCTTGGTTCCAGCGGGCGATTTGTCCGTAGAATTCGCCAGTTGCCAGATAGCCGTCATCCCACAGATCAAGCGGCCCGTCCCAGACACGGCGGTGTCCGACCATCAGCAGATTGAGCCGATTGGACTCGCGACCAGCTTCGGAGATCGGCGCCAGATGATTGAACGGCAGGACTTCGCGATTATCGACCATTAACACTTCGACCCGGGGATCGTCGTAGAGAAACAATGCGCAACAGCTGCGATGGATGTTCTCCAAGGCTGTCGTGGCCGTACCGTTCAAACGCAAAGTCGCCACACGCAGCTGAAACGTCGCCGGCGCACGGCCGGCAATACTCAGCTGCGCGGCCCGCAGTAGCGCCAGGGTGTAGCAGCTGTCGCGGGACCCGGTCTGGATCGACAACACCTTGTAATCGCCGATACGCTCCAAACCTCCTGCAGACATCACCAGACGCTGAATCAGCAATTGCAATGCCGTGCGCTCGGCGCGAGAGAAAAACCCCAGCAAGCGCTGCAGCATTTGCTGATAAACATAGTTCATTGCCTGATCATGGGTAGCGGTCATCATTATTTACCTGTGACTCATAAGTTCGATGCCACGCAAATAACGAGATGTATTGCGCAACAGGTTGTTTGTCATGAATGGAATGCCGGCGCTGTTATCAAATGCTAGCACTTAAGCATTGTGTAATTATTTGAAATGATTGAATGCTGCAGACAACCCAAGGAGATCAAAATCGGCGCAACACCTCGCAGAACGGGCGTCTTGCGCTCCCGCGGATTTTCCTAGGAAATTTCCGACAGCGTCCCACAGACACTTAGCACAAGAAATAAAGAAAGAAGTTGCCCATGAATGTAAGACAACTGAACGGCGCCGCATTATTTGTTGAGCATATATTGCTGGCGCGCATTGAGGAGTTTCAGCCTGATACTCGGCCATGACTCTTTCCTTGAGATGAAAGTAATCATTCAATTATCAGGGCTTACATAATGATTAGAAGATACAGATCGAGAGCAAAAACCAGTTCAGTTGCTGAACCAGCCCACCGACAGATCGGTGGTACGTCTCATTTGGAGTACTGCCAGCACAAGAGTCCGTATTGGTACGGACTCTTGAGAGGAGCCATGGCTCAGGCAGGTTCGACCAGAAGGGCGACCCGTTCGCGACATGGGCATTCGCCCATATAGCGGTGCGCTTCGACAAACTCGGAGAACGGAAAGACCCGGGTTTTTAGTGGTAACAGCACCCGATCGGCGGTCAGTTGGTTGATGTCGCGCAGAGCGCGCTGCAAGGCAACCTGATCCTGGATGATGCCCAGCTCCGGCTTGCCGGTGAAGTTGCCGATGCAGTGCACGAAGAACTGAATATTTTTCTGGAACGCCGCGCAGGCCGGAAATGGTGTCTGGTTGCCCCCTTGCAGGCCATAGAGCACCAGGCTGCCACGAGGGGCGAGTACATCGCCGAGCAGCGACATCTGCGGCCCGCCAAGGCCATCGAACACCACATCGACACCGCGGTTATCCGTGATCTTGTTGATCTGCAGCAGCAGATCCTGTTCTTCGGTGACGATGACCTTCTCGGCCCCCAGAGACAACAGGTACTCACGCTCATCCGCGGTTTTGGTCGCAGCAATCACCCGCACACCAAGGGCTTTGCCCAGTTGCACGAACGACGGTCCGGCGCAGTGGCTGGCGTCGGTGACCAAGGCAAATTGCCCGGGTTTGACTCGCGCCAGATCTACGTAGGCAAAGTAGGCGACCAGCAGCGGCGTGTAATGAACGCTGGCTTCGATCGGGCTGAGCACGTCCGGGTAGCGGGTCAGCGCCGTACGTGGCAGAACGATCTGTTCGCCATAGACCGGATAGTCGTTAGGGCTTTCGGCCGGGAAACTGGCCACCTTGTCACCGATAGCCAGGTCATCGACGCCCTCGCCGAGCGCCGTGACCACACCGGCCATTTCGCTGCCAAGGCCTGACGGCAGACGTGCATGGGATGAGGCCAGGTTCTGGCGCCAGAGAATGTCATACCAGCTGATGCCTATCGCTTCGACGCGCACCTGCACTTCGCCCGGCGCAGGCAGAGCGACCGCATGCTCTTCGCATTTGAGCACCTCGGCTGGACCAAACTTGTGAAAACGGATCGTGCGGGACATCGCAAACCTCGTCAAAGTAACCTCTAATGCCCTGAACTCTATCTGGGCTTTATACCCAAGACCATCAGTGGCTATTAATAGTCGACATGCCTGTCATTGATTCCGCAGCGACGGCGACATCATCCAATGCCGTGAAAAACCGAAGCAGCCTTTCAGAAAAAACTGAATTACCCTATGCAGAGTACCAGTCTTTCCCCGTAAGATTCATGCCGGCCATTGTTCTCATATGTCCGCTCACGTCAAGTTTGCTGAATCTGCCAGGACTCCAGATGAATCGTAATGACCTGCGTCGTGTCGACCTGAACCTGTTGATCGTTTTCGAAACACTGATGCACGAACGCAGCGTGACCCGCGCTGCGGAGAAACTGTTCCTCGGCCAGCCGGCCATCAGCGCGGCGCTCTCGCGCCTGCGCGGGTTGTTCGATGACCCGTTGTTCGTGCGCACCGGCCGCAGCATGGAGCCTTCCGCCCGGGCGGTGGAAATCTTCGCCCTGCTCTCGCCGGCCCTGGATTCGATTTCCACCGCGGTCAGTCGCGCGGCGGAATTCGACCCGGCGACCAGCACCGCGGTGTTCCGCATCGGCTTGTCCGATGATGTTGAATTCGCACTGCTGCCGATGCTGCTCAAACGCCTGCGCGCGGAATCGCCGGGAATCGTGCTCGTGGTACGTCGGGCCAACTACATCCTGATGCCGAGCCTGCTCGCCTCGGGCGAGATCTCCATTGGTGTCAGCTACACCGCCGACCTGCCGGCCAACGCCAAGCGCAAAGTGCTGCGCCGCAGCATGCCGAAACTGTTGCGCGCCGACACGGTACCGGGGCCCTTGAGCCTGGATGACTTCTGCGCCCGCCCCCACGCGCTGGTCTCGTTCGCTGGCGACCTCAGCGGCTTTATCGATGAAGAGCTGGAGAAGCTGGGGCGCAAACGGCATGTCGTGCTGGCCGTGCCGCAGTTCAATGGGTTGAGCACACTGATCAGCGGGACTGATATCGTCGCCACTGTCCCGGATTACACCGCAGAAGCGTTGACTGCAGCCGGTGGCGTGCGGGCGGAAGATCCGCCATTGCCAGTGCGCAGTTTTGAGCTGCACATGGCTTGGCGTGGATCGCAGGATAATGACCCGGGTGAGCGGTGGTTACGGTCGCGGATTCAGATGTTTTTCGGGGATCCTGACAGCCTCTAAACAGAACTCCACTAATTCCAAAAATGTGAAATTCAGCCCACATCCATCTCAGGATTTGGTGGCTCGCTGAACAACCACATCTTGCCTGCCATTGGGAAAAAACCGTCAGTGAGATCAGCCCCAATCCCTCGACGAGGTAAAGGTGACTCCCTGGCGGTGCGAGCACCTGTAATTCCAAAAAAGAAAACGTATGTCTTTCCCGGTTCACCTGACTTTTCGCTGTGCATTTTTGCATGTCAATCAGGCGTTTCTGTCAATTCTTATCGTAAAAAAGCCACCCTATACTCGCGATCAAGCTGGTCTACCAGCATCGTTTCCTAGCCAGTAAGCCACTACAAAAACAATATAGGGCTAACAGCATGAGCGCATGGGTTAACGTCGGCGTCTACGCCGAACACAAGCAGTTGTTCCGCGACGCAATAACGACACCCCTCACTGTGCACCGCTGGCTTGTGCCACTGCTCGTCACGCATTGGTACGACATCGACTTCCTACATCGCCCTCCCATCCCCGGACGTTCTTTCGACCGGCAATGAGTCCTGCCATCGCATTCAGGTGACGCCCCGCACGGGTGTCGCCCGAGTACTCGTCTGCCTTTGAAAAGGCGGAAACAACAATAAAAACCCTACTCGGAGCCTCATTATGACGACTGACCATCCGAACCACGCCCAGACCTGCGCCCAGGTCAGGGACAATCCCAAGTTCAAGCACCTCACCCGCCAGCGCGCGCGACTGGCCTGGTCACTGAGCGGTGTGGTTCTGGCTATTTATTACAGTTTCATCATGGTGGTGGCGTTTGTCCCTGCCTGGCTGCACCTGCCGCTGTACGACGGCAGCCACCTCAGTCTTGGCATGCCCATCGGCGTGGCGATCATCCTGTCGTCCTGGCTACTCACCGCTTGGTACGTGCACAGAGCCAACACTCACTTCGACGTGCTCAGTTCGCAGATCCTCCAGGAGACCCGCGCATGAAACGCCTCTTCGCTGTTCTCGCCCTCAGTCCCCTGCTGGTCAATGCCGCCCCGCTCACCGCGGAGAAACAACCACTCAACCTGCACGCCATCGGCATGTTTTTCGTTTTCGTCCTCGCCACCCTGCTGATCACCTGGTGGGCGGCACGACGCACCCACTCAGCCGCCGATTTCTACAGCGCAGGCGGCGGTATCACGGGATTTCAGAATGGCTTGGCAATCGCCGGGGACTATATGTCGGCAGCAACTCTGCTGGGCCTGTCGAGCATGGTATTCGCCAAGGGTTACGACGGCTTCGTCTACATCATTGGCTTCTTTGTCGGCTGGCCTATCGTCACCTTCCTGATGGCCGAGCGCTTGCGCAACCTGGGGCGCTACACCTTCGCCGACATCGTCTCCTACCGCCTCGATCAAACCCGCGTACGCAGCTTTGCCGCCCTCGGATCGCTGACCGTGGTGTGCTGCTATCTGGTGGTGCAAATGGTCGGCGCCGGTCAACTGATCAAATTGTTGTTCGGTCTCGACTACCGCACGGCGGTGGTGGTCGTCGGCGTGCTGATGTTGGTCTACGTGATCTTCGGCGGCATGCTCGCCACCACGTGGGTACAGATCACCAAGGCGGTCCTGCTCCTGGCGGGCGGCACTACCCTGGTGTTGATGGCCATGAGTCGCTTCGACTTCAGCATCGAGACGCTGGCCGCCCAAGCGGTGGCCGTGCATGCCAGTGGTGTGCAGATCATGGGCCCGGGCACCTTGCTGGCCGACCCGATCAACGCGGTGTCCTTATCGCTGGGGCTGGTCTTCGGCATTGCCGGCCTGCCGCACATCCTGATGCGTTTCTTCACCGTGCCCAATGCCAAGGAGGCACGTAAATCTGTACTGTTCGCCACGGTGTTCATCGGCTTCTTCTTCCTGGTGGTCTGCGTCCTGGGCTATACCGCCATCGTCATCGTCGGCACCGATCCTCAGTACTACGTCGATGGCAAGCTCGGCGGGGCCATGATTGGCGGCGGCAATATGGTGGCCATGCACCTGGCGAAGGCGGTGGGCGGCAACCTGTTTCTCGGTTTTCTTTCTGCGGTAGCTTTTGCCACCATTCTCGCCGTGGTGTCCGGTCTGGCCCTGGCCGGTGCCTCGGCCATCTCCCATGACCTTTACGCTTCGGTGTTGAAGAAGGGCCGCGCCGACGAGAAGAAGGAAATGCGCGTGTCGCGCATTGCCACCGTCTGCCTGGGCCTCGTTGCGATTTCCCTTGGCATTCTGTTCGAGGGCCAGAACATCGCCTTCCTGGTCGGCCTGACGTTCGGCATCGCCGCCTCGGCGAATTTCCCGGTACTGATCATGGCCATGTATTGGGGCGGCCTGACCACCCGCGGCGCCCTTTATGGCGGTCTGACCGGGCTGATCAGCGCACTGGCCCTGGTGATCTGCTCGCCGTCGGTGTGGGTCGGTGTCTTGGGGCACGCCCAAGCGCTCTTCCCTTACGACCAGCCAGCGCTGTTCTCAATGCCCCTGGCCTTCCTGGTCATCGTGGTTGTTTCCAGGCTTGACCGCAGCGAGCGCGCCGACCGCGAGCGCACCGCCTATGCCGATCAATTCGTCCGTGCCCAGACCGGCCTTGGAGCTTCGATGGCCAGCAGTCACTGACGCTGCTTTTGCCGGGGCTGATGCCCCGAGCGCGAGTCCGCTCCTTTGCTCGCGCTTTTTTACGCCCGACCTGCGCCGCTCGGCGCAGGCCCCCAAAAGCGCCCTCATGAGCGGCTCGTCGACAACAAAAACAAAAGGCATCCAATGAAACCGACCACCCTTACCCTGTTCCTGGCCGGCAGTGGCCTCGCTGCACAGGCTCACGCCGACTTCTTCGCAGACAGCACGGCCAGCCTTGAGTCGCGCAACTTCTATTTCAATCGCGACTATCGCCAGGACAACGCCGCCCAATCCAAACAAGAGGAATGGGCCCAGGGTTTCCTGCTGCGTTATGAATCGGGATTCACCGAAGGTTTGATCGGTGTCGGCTTCGATGCCATCGGTCTGCTTGGCGTCAAGCTCGATTCCAGCCCTGATCGCGCAGGCTCCGGCCTGCTCAAACGTCACCGCGATACGAGCAAAGGCGCGCAGGACGAGTACGGCGAACTGGGCCTGACCGCCAAAATGCGGGCCTCGAAAAGCACGCTGAAACTGGGCACGCTGTTGCCGAAACTGCCGACGGTACTGGCCAACGACTCACGGCTGTTGCCACAAACCTTCAAGGGCGGTCAGCTGACGTCGCTGGAACTCGAAGGCCTGACTGTGGATGCCGGGCGACTGACCCAGGTCAATCAGCGCGACTCCTCGGACTACGAGGACATGGGCATCACCCGCACCGGCGCCAAGGGCATCACCACACGTCATGTCGATAGCGACAGCTTCGATTTCGCCAGCCTGAACTACAAATGGACCAGCAACCTCACCACCGGCTACAGCTACGGCCACCTCGACAACTTCTACAGCCAGCACCTGGTCAACCTGACCTACGTGTTGCCAGTCACCACCGGCCAGTCGCTGAAGACGGATCTGCGCTTTGCCCGTTCCACGGATGATGGCGGCAGCAATATTGATAACAATGCGATTGGCGCGATGCTCACCTACAGCCTCGGCGGGCATGCGCTGGGCCTGGGTTACCAAGGCATGAGCGGCGACACCGGCTACGCCTACGTCAACGGCACCGATGCGTACCTGGTGAACTTCGTGCAGATCGGCGACTTCGCCAGCAAGGACGAAAAGTCCTGGCAGGCGCGTTATGACTACAACTTTGCGGCCATTGGCATGCCGGGCCTGACCTTCATGACCCGCTATCTCTCCGGTGACAACATCGATCTGGGCGGCAACCGCCCGCAAGGCAAGGAATGGGAACGTGATACCGACATTGGTTATGTGGTGCAGAGCGGGCCGCTGAAGAATGTCGGCGTGAAGTGGCGCAACGCGACGGTACGCTCGACCCACTTCGGCAGCGACCTGGATGAAAACCGCCTGATCATCAGCTACACCCTGAAGCTCTGGTAAATACGCCCGCGGGCCGAATGCCATTCCCAGCGCCAGGGCGGTGTGAGTGGCATTCGCCTTGCGGTTCAGCCACGAGACGTGGCCAAACAGCTGCATGCATTTTTGCACAACATACGGGCTTTTTTAGCCATTCATATTTGTTTTATGCATACCTATACTCGATTCATATCTGGTCATGAACCAGGTCAGTCCCGACAAAAATAACCAAGGGAATCCACCGTGAAACCATTCTTGACGGCCGTCTCTCCATCATCAGGTTTGCGCACCTGTCCCGTACGCCACGCGACGCGCAGCGATGCCTCTCTCGGCGCGTGACTGCTTCGTACTCGCTACCCGCGCCGATCGACACCTTGATTGATGGAGAGAACCATGAACACCAACAGCCACCCCTTCCTCGCCGCTCGCGACTTCCTGCTTTCCCACCGCACCGATTACGCCACAGCGGTGCGTGACTTCCACTGGCCGCAATTGAACGAGTTCAACTGGGCGCTGGATTACTTCGATGCCATGGCGCAGGGCAATCACGCCAACGCCTTGTGGATCGTCGAAGAAGACGGCAGCGAACAGCGCTACAGCTTCCAGCAACTGGCCTCGCGCTCCAACCAGGTGGCCAACCACTTGCGCGCCCTTGGCGTGCGTCGCGGCGATCGCATCCTGCTGATGCTCGGCAACGACGTGGCCCTGTGGGAAACCATGCTGGCCGCCTTCAAACTCGGCGCCGTGGTCATTCCCGCCACTGCCCTGTTGACCCCGGATGACCTGAGCGACCGCATCGAGCGCGGCCAGGTTCGCCACCTGGTGGTCGGCGGCGCCCATGTCGACAAGTTCGTCGGCCTGGGTGAAGGCTGCAGCCGCATCTGCGTCGGTCCGGGCCCCGCCGACTGGACCCCGCACAGCGCCGCCAGCGAATATTCCGAGCAGTTCGAAGTCGAGGGCCTCACCCTGGCCACCGACCCGATGCTGCTGTACTTCACCTCCGGCACCACCTCCAAACCGAAGATGGTGCTGCACAGTCACCAGAGCTACCCGGTCGGCCATCTGTCGACCATGTACTGGATCGGCCTGCAGCCGGGTGACCTGCACTTGAATATCTCCTCACCGGGTTGGGCCAAGCATGCGTGGAGCTGCCTCTTCGCACCCTGGAACGCCGGCGCCTGCATCTTCATCCACAATGTCGCGCGCTTCAGCGCCCCGGCCCTGCTCGGCGCGCTGGAGCGCTACGGCGTCACCAGCCTGTGCGCCCCGCCCACCGTCTGGCGCATGCTGATCCAGGAAGACCTGGCCAGTTACAAGGAGCGCTTGAAACTGCGTGAACTGGTCGGCGCCGGTGAACCGCTGAACCCGGAGATCATCGAGCAGATCCTGCATGCCTGGGACTTGCCACTGCGCGACGGCTTCGGCCAGTCGGAAACCACCGCCCTGGTCGGCAACACACCTGGCCAACTGCTCAAACCCGGCTCCATGGGCCGTCCGCTGCCGGGTTATCGAGTGACCATGCTTGACCCCGATGGCGTACCCGGCAATGAGGGTGAAGTAGCCCTGCCGCTGGATGTGCGACCACTCGGTCTGATGTTGTGCTACGAGGACAGCCCGGAAAAAACCGCCGAAGTGATGCGCGACGGTTACTACCGCACCGGCGATACCGCCCAGATCGACGAAGAGGGCTACATCACCTTCGTCGGCCGTGCCGACGACGTGTTCAAGGCTTCCGACTACCGCATCAGCCCCTTCGAACTGGAAAGCGCGCTGATCGAGCACCCGGCCGTCATGGAGGTGGCCGTGGTGCCGAGCCCTGATCCGGTGCGCCTGGCAGTGCCCAAGGCTTATCTGATCCTGGCCCATGACGCTCCGGGCAGCTGCGAACTGGCCGCCGACATCCTCGCCTTTGCCCGCGAGCACCTGGCGCCCTACAAGCGGGTGCGACGTATCGAATTCGTCAGCGAACTGCCCAAGACCATCTCGGGGAAGATTCGCCGGGTGGAATTGCGGCAAATGGAAGTGCAGCGTCGCCAGGGTGACGCGCGCGGCCCGCAGGAATACTTCGAAGAAGACTTCCCGCACCTCAAGGGCTGAACCTCGGGCCGGTGCGCCGGCCCCTTCTGAATTCAAACGCGACCGCTCGGCCAATCAGGCCGAGGGGCCTCACTCGACTCAAAAAAAGTAGACAGGACCCGAAAATGACCGCCTCCAGCATTCCTAGCGTCAAGCTTCTCATCAATGGCGAATTCGTCGAATCGCGCAGCACCCAATGGCGCGACGTGATCAACCCGGCGACCCAGGAAGTCCTGGCCCGCGTGCCCTTCGCCACCGCCGAAGAAATGAACGCTGCCGTGGCCAGCGCCAAGGAAGCCTTCAAGACCTGGCGCAAGACGCCGATCGGCGCCCGCTCCCGGATCTTCTTCAAATACCAGCAACTGATCCGCGAAAACATCAAGGAACTGGCCGCCCTGCTCACCGCCGAACAGGGCAAAACCCTGCCGGATGCCGAAGGTGATGTGTTCCGCGGGCTAGAGGTCGTCGAGCACGCAACCGCCATCGGCAATCTGCAGATGGGCGAATTGGCCAACAACGTGGCCAACGGCGTCGACACCTACACCTTGATGCAGCCGCTGGGCGTGTGCGCCGGCATCACCCCGTTCAACTTCCCGGCAATGATCCCGTTGTGGATGTTCCCGATGGCCATCGCCACCGGCAACACCTTCATCCTCAAACCGTCCGAGCAGGATCCGCTGGTGACCATGCGCCTGGTGGAACTGGCGCTGGAGGCCGGTGTACCGAAAGGTGTGCTCAACGTTATCCACGGTGGTGTCGACGCGGTGAACTTGATCTGCGACCACCCGGACATCAAGGCCGTGTCCTTCGTCGGTTCAACCAAGGTCGGCACCCACGTCTATAACCGCGCGACCCAGAATGGCAAGCGTGCACAGTGCATGATGGGCGCCAAGAACCACGCCATTGTGCTGCCCGATGCCAACAAACAGCAGACCCTGAACAACCTGCTGGGTGCTTCCTTTGGCGCTGCGGGCCAGCGCTGCATGGCTCTGCCAGTGGTGATTCTGGTCGGTGAAGCGCAGGCCTGGTTGCCGGACCTGATCGAGCGAACCAAGACCCTCAAGATCAATGGCGGCACCGAGCCGGGCACCGACATCGGCCCGGTGATTTCCTGCGCCGCCCTGGAGCGCGTCAACGGTCTGATCGCCAGCGGCATCGAAGAAGGCGCCAGGCTTGAACTGGATGGGCGCAACCCAAGCGTGCCGGGCTACCAAGATGGCAACTTCGTCGGCCCGACCATCTTCTCCGGCGTTACCGCGCAGATGTCTGTGTACCGCGAAGAGATCTTCGGCCCGGTGCTGTGCGTGATGCACGCCGCCAGCCTGAGCGAGGCGATCGAGATCATCAATGCCAACCCGAATGGCAACGGTACCGCCCTGTTCACCCGCTCCGGCGCTGCCGCCCGTCATTTCCAGGAAGAGATCGACGTCGGCCAGGTGGGCATCAACGTGCCGATCCCGGTGCCGGTCCCACTGTTTTCCTTCTCGGGTTCGCGCGCCTCCAAGCTGGGCGACCTGGGTCCCTACGGCAAGCAGGTGGTGACCTTCTACACCCAGACCAAGACGGTCACCCAGCGCTGGTTCGACGAAGACGACACCAGCGGCGCGGTAAACACCACCATCACCCTGAAATGACCTTTGCTGGCGTCCCGATGCTAGCGCGATCAACCTCGGCGCAAGCTCTACCTATGGCTAGAGCTTTGTGGTGAGGTGAACGGAGAGAGGACGGGGTGATGTCCTCTCCACCAGACTGGCTGGCTTGCTCGCGGTTTCAGTTTGACTCGTATTGTCAGGACCGATCTTGAACCAGATGGCATACATCGCTGGCAGGAACACCAGCGTCATGATGGTGCCGACCAACGTTCCTCCGATCAGCGTGTAGGCCAGCGTCCCCCAGAAAACGGAATGGGTCAGCGGAATGAACGCCAGGATTGCCGCGAGTGCAGTCAGCAGTACCGGACGAGCACGCTGTACGGTGGCTTCGACTACAGCGTGAAACGGGTCCAGCCCTTCTTGCGTATTGTGATGAATTTGCCCTATCAGAATCAGCGTATTGCGCATCAAAATGCCCGACAGCGCGATCAGGCCGACCAGAGCGTTGATCCCAAACGGCTGCTGGAAGATTAGCAGCGTTGGCACCACGCCGATCAATCCCAGCGGCGAGGTGAAGAACACCATGATCATTGCCGAGATCGACCGCACCTGGACAATGATGATCAGCAACGTCAGGGCAATCATGATCGGAACCAATGGCACTATCGCTTGGCCGGCCTTGCCCGATTCCTCAATTGCACCCGCCTGCTCAATCCGGTACCCGGCAGGCAGTTTATCGATGATCGGCTGCAGCTCCTTCATGATCACGCTCGAGACGTCCGGTGGCTGCAAGCCTTCGGCAATGTCGCCGCGCACGGTGATCGTCGGCGTGCGGTCACGGCGCCTGAGGATCGGATCCTCCATACGCACATCCACCTTTCCGACCTGGGACAGAGGGATACGCTGACCCGCCGCTCCCACCAATGTGAAACCTTCAATCCGAGCCGGATCAAGGCGGATGTCACCCGCGGCGCGACCCACCACCTGCACTGAACGAATGTCTTCGCGAACCGCGGTGATCGGCACCCCGGTCAGCAGGAATTGCAACTGCTGGGCGACCGCACTGGATGTCAGTCCAACCGCCTGCAAGCGATCCTGATCCAGGCTGAAATGCAGCGTCGGCGTCAGAGGCCCCCAGTCACTGTTGACCGTCCGCATCATCGGGCTGGCTTGCATGACCTCTTGGACACGGCCCGCAATCTCGCGCAGCTTCGTCGGGTCAGGCCCCATCACCCGGTAGGCAACCGGGTATGGCGAATACGGACCAAACACAATTTGAGATGCCCTGACCCGGGCCTCTGGGGCGAGGCCTGCAGCGACCGCTTCGCGAAGACGGAACTTGAGGGTTTCACGTGCCTCCTGGCTGTCCGTCAGCACCACGATCTTGGCGAACGATGGATCGGGCAGTTCTGGCGCCATCGCCAGGAAGAAACGCGGCGCGCCCTGCCCGATATAGGCCGTGACGATTTTTGCCTCTTCCTGCTTTTGCAGCCAGGCCTCGACTTTTGCCGCAGTGGCACTGGTCTGTTCGATGGAGGTTCCGTAGGGCATTTGCACCTCGACCATCACCTCGGGACGGTCTGAGGTCGGGAAGAACTGCTTCTTCACCAGGCTCATGCCCAGAACGGCCACGAAAAACAGCGTGACAACCGTACCGGCCACCAGCCATTTGCGGGCGATGACGCGTGTCAGAACCCGGCGGAAGCGGTTGTAATGGGGGGTGTTGTAGATGGCCGCGTGACCACCCTCGACTTTCTTGATGTTCGGCAACATCTTCACACCCAGATACGGGGTAAAGGCGACCGCAACGACCCAAGAGGCAATCAGGGCAATGCCCACGATCCAGAACATGTTGCTGGTGTATTCGCCAGCAGTCGATTGCGCGAAGCCGTTGGGCATGAAGCCAATCGCCGTTACCAGCGTACCGGCAAGCATCGGTGCGGCCGTGTGGCTCCAGGCATACGCGGAGGCTTTGATGCGGTCGTAGCCCTCCTCCATTTTCACCACCATCATTTCGATAGCAATGATGGCGTCGTCCACCAGCAGTCCGAGCGCCAGAATCAACGAGCCGAGGGTAATGCGGTCAAAGTTCTTTCCGGTGGCCGCCATCACCACAAACACGATCGCCAGCGTCAACGGTACCGCCGCTGCGACCACGAGGCCTACCCGCCAGCCCATGCTGAGAAAGCAAACAAGCATCACCACAAGCAGCGCGACAAAAAATTTGACCATGAACTCGCCAACGGCTGAGTCGATGTTCACGGCTTGATCAGTGACTTTGGTCAGCGTCATGCCCAGCGGCATGCTTTCATTTATCTTCGTCGTCTCGGCGTCCAGCGCCTTGCCCAGGTCCAGGCCATTCCAGCCCTCGCGCATTATGACCCCCAGCAACAAGGCCTCTTCGCCGTTATTGCGCACCAGGAAGGTGGCAGGGTCTTCATAGCCTCGCTCAACCGTTGCCACGTCCGAGAGCTTCAACGTGCGCCCCTGAATCGCCAGGGGCGTGTCACGAATTTTTTCCAATTTATCGAAAGCGCCATCCACCCGCAGGAAAACCTGTGGCCCGTTGGTTTCAATGGAACCGGCGGGTGTGAGCACGTTCTGGCTATTCAGCGCGGCGAAGATGTCCTGGGGAGAAACGCCCAAGGTGGCCAGTCGGTCGTGGGAGAAGGACACAAAAATGCGCTCGGCTTGCTCACCGATGATGTTGACCTTCTTCACGCCCGGCACATGCAACAGTTGTTGGCGCAAGGATTCAGCATCGCGCACCAGCAAGCGCTGCGACTCGCCCTTGGCTTTCAAGGCAAACAGCGCAAACGTCACGTCCGAATACTCGTCGTTGACCAATGGCCCGATCACACCCGCCGGTAGCTTGGTGGCTTCGTCGTCGAGCTTTTTGCGCGCCTGATAAAACTCTTCCTGCACCTGTGAGGGTGGCGTGCGGTCCAACAACGACACCATGGTGAACGCGAGACCGGGCCGCGTATAGGTTTCCGAGCGGTCGTACCATTTCAGTTCTTGCAGGCGTTTTTCAAGGGGTTCTGCTACCTGGTCCTGCATCTCCTGCGCGGTGGCGCCCGGCCACGCGGTAATGACCGTCAACTGCTTGACCGTAAACGGAGGATCTTCCGCACGCCCCAACTGGAAGAACGCCAGTGTGCCTGCAACAGCGATCAGAAAGATCAGAAACACCGTAATAGATCGCTCACGAACGGCGATCGAAGAAAGATTGAAGCGCCCCTCGCTCATGGACGCCCCCCGGCAACTTTTTCAGCATCCTGTTGAGGCAATCTAACCTCTTCGCCTTCGTGCAACAGATGTGCGCCTAACGCAACGATCTGTTCGCCGACCTGGAGGTCGCCCGCGACTCGCACTGAGTCGTCGCTCAAACCCAGGACTTGTACAGGTCGCCAGGCCACCTTCGCCGGTGTACCGGCAATGACCCACACGCCAGTGCCTTGGCCTGGGTCATAAACGGCAGCGATCGGTACTTGCAGCTCCTGCCCTTGCATGGTGGATTCAGCGATCCGAAGCGTGACGGTCGAACCGATCGGTGCATTGGCCAATGCGCCCTCAAGCACATACCGCGCCTCGAAGGTGCGCGTCATTGGGTCGGCCGAGTCAGACAGCAGCCTCAACTTCGCTGTCACAGCGTCCGTGGTATTGCCATAAAGCGTTGCCTGCGCGGTGGATCCTGCGGCAGGGCGCAACGTCTCGGGCAGGTGCACGATGGCTTCGCGCTGCCCTGCCCGCGCCAATCGAACCACTGGCTGTCCCGGGCTGACAACTTGTCCGGGCTCGGCGAGTGTCTCCACCACCACGCCGTCGGAATCCGCAAGCAGCACCGCATAACCGGAAGCATTACGGGCAACGTCAGCCTGCGCTTCAGCGGCGCTAAGCTGCGCCTTTGCGGTATCCGCTGCGGCTTTGATCTGGTCGTAGGCCGATGCAGAAATAGCGCCTGCGGCCACCAGACTGCGGTATCGCGCTTCGTCATCTGCTGTCTGTTTGGCTCGGGCCCGAGCGGCTATGACCGACTCTTGCTGTGCTCGCGCTTGCAGTCCCAAGTCGGTGGGATCGAGGCGCATGAGCGGCTGACCACGCTTAACGGTCTGGCCGGTATCTACCAGGCGCTCAAGGATCTTGCCCGAGACCCGAAACCCGAGATCGCCCTGCACACGGGCGGCCACCACGCCAGTGAAAGAACGTGAGTAGTCGGAGGAACCCTGAACCGTTCCAGGCCTTATCAGAGGGGCATGCGTGCGCGGATCGTCAGCACTGGATGAGTCACCACACGCCGTCAACACGAGAGGCAACAAGCAGGCCGCAATGGGGATGGGTCGAAGCCGGAGCATAGGTTCCCTTACTCGATCAGATAGAACAGGAATCCTATATTAGAATAGTGACCATAATTGTCAATGGTCACATTTGGAATGCTCAACTGCGGAGTATCAACACTGAAAGAGACTCAGCGTGTTGAAGCCCGCGAAATAAGTCATAGCGCCATAATCGCCCATTTCTCTTGCCTTCAACGATCTCATCGCGAACGCCAGGGTCGCGCAGTTCAGCCAAGAACCTCAAGTTGACAGAGAGTGACCGTGACGTACTATAGTCACCAACAACATTCAGCTCCAGGAATTCTCGATGCTCTCCCTCCGCCTCGCTCTATTGGTAAGCGCTAGCTTGATGGCAGGCTGCGCGGTCGGTCCGGACTATCAGCGTCCGGACGTTCCGCTTTCAGACCGCTACATGGGTCAGACTATTGTCGAACAGAGGCCTGGGCCGAGGCAGGCCGGTCTTGTTGACTGGTGGGAAGGCTTTGGTGATCCACAGCTTGCCGACTTCGTCTCTAAAGCACTCGAACAAAACCTGGACCTGGCGCAAGCGTCGGCGCGAGTCACACAAGCGCGGGCAGGACTTGGCGCCGCAAATGCCGCTTTACTGCCCTCAGGAAACATCAGTGGCCAGGCTGCGCGCTCCTACCAGTCCATCGAGACGCCACTGGGCCAAGTGTTGAACTCGACACCTGACTTCGATCGGTACGCAAGTTCCTACGAGCTCGACCTTGATGCCAGCTGGGAGATCGATATCTTTGGCGGGCTGCGACGCGGACGGGAGGCTGCATTAGCCGAGTATCAGGCTGCCGAAGCGGGCGCCGTCGCCACACGCCTGGCCATCGCCGCGCAGACCGCCGACACCTACATCATCATCCGTGGATTACAGTCGCGCCTGGACATAGCGAACCGACAAGTCACAACGCAGGAGGAGCTGTTGAAGAAAGTCCAACTGCTTTATGGCAAAGGCCTCGCCGCCCACTATGAAGTTCGCCAAACGGAGGGCGCGCTGTCGCAAGTCCAAGCGACAGTGCCAGCTCTGCAAACGGGTCTGGATGAAGCCATGAACGCACTGGATATCTTACTCGGCACGCCACCAGGCACTCATAGAACGCAACTAGCAAGTACTGGCCACATTCCTCTAGCGCCCCAGTTAAAAACCACTGGAGCACCCGCCGAACTGTTACGCCGCCGACCAGATCTCATTGTGGCCGAGCGCCGCCTTGCAGCCTCCAACGCACGCATCGGGGAGGCAATCGCTGAGTACTATCCGAAATTTTCCCTTGGCGCATTGCTAGGCAGTGCAACGGCCGTATCCAGCGGCAACCTTTTTAGCGGTGGTGCCAGCCAGTCCACAGGCGTATTGGGTTTGCGCTGGAGACTCTTCGACTTCGGTCGCATAAACGCCCAAATCGACCAAGCCAAAGGACAGGAAGCCGAAGCCCTGGCCGCTTACCGCCAGTCAGTGTTACGCGCCACCGAGGATGTCGAAAACGCCTTCTCCGCGCTGGTGAATCGGGAAGCGCAAGCAACCCTCCTCACCCGAGGAGAGGAATCACTGACACAGGCTCGCCAGTCATCGTTCACCGCCTATGAAATGGGCACAGCCAGCCTTATTGATGTTTTGCACGCCGACGAGACAATGCTGCAGGCCTCCGATACGCGGGCGCAAGCCAGAACAGAATCGGCCAGGGCCGCGGTCGCGGCATTTCGAGCGCTTGGAGGTGGCTGGCAGGCTCCCCAAGCCCAACCTATGACGAGTACGGCAAATACTGGCGCTGAATCATGGCGATCCCACTAGAGGTAATGCACCCTGTTTTATTCAGGTGACTTTTTATACCAATAGTCACGAATCAGGCATCAGCGCCCTCTTCCGCTGCCCAGTGCAAGAACTGAAATTCGATATGATTTTTTGTCTCTCGCAGCAGGGCAGCGTGCAATGCTTTGCCCGTAATCATGGCATGAGGCTACGCAATATCAGGTTGGAGGTGAGCGTTGGCGCCTCTTCGATGAAATCGAGATTGAACTGCAGCAGCAAAGGGTTGACGAAAGGTCGCAGCGCAAGATGTATTGAATTGACCGTCTCGTCTAAAGGAGTCTTGCGTTCAAATTCGTTGTTTTCCCGTCCCTCCCGCACGATCTGCGACACAAAACCCTTGATCTGTGCGTCGTAAACCTGCGAACTCGGCCAGCTTTCCAATGCAGCAAACGCCGCGATGTCGTAAAGCTTTCGGTCGTTAAAGAACAGGCTTACGCCTGTGGAGATCAGGGTTTTGACCAGACGTCGGAAGCGCTCCGTCGAGGAAATACCATCGACATTGATGGCATCCTCAACGGCTGCCACGATTTCCGCCAGGCAATTTGCGCAGATGGCTTCACCGATCGCCTGCTTGGAATCAAAGAACTTGTAGATGTAAGCCTTGGAGAATCCGATGGCCTTGGCCAGATCGGAAACCGTGGTTTTGCTGTAACCGTATTGGCTGAAATGCTCGTTGGCCGCCACGACAATCTGATTTCGAATGTCATGATCCGCTGGCCCCCGAACGCCGGGTGAAGGTATTGATGGCTGGTTCATATTTGTAGCTTACGCATCCATATGACGGTTGACAACTTGTGACCCATTTGTAATGCGGTCACAATCGGTTGATATAAAGGGTTTTGCCACCTTCCTGACTGAACTGCAGCCACAGCCAGAGATTGCCCATCGCACAGTTACAAAAAGCCCGAGACAGCAAGATTCTGCGATGAAGTGCCATTCAGGTTACGTGCAACGCTTTCGGCAAGCCTTCACACTGGATTGAAATGCCGGTAAGTAAAAGCCATTACAGCTACGACGCTCTCCTTGTAGGAGCTGTCGAGCCTGCGAGGCTGCGATCGGCTGCGCAGCAGTCGTGAAGCCGGCTGATGCGGTCTGCCTGACACACCGCGACCTCTGGTTTTACGACTGCTGCGCAGCCGATCGCAGCCTCGCAGGCTCGACAGCTCCTACAAGGCCGAGCGCAGCCTCGCGGGCTCGACTGTTGCTACAGATCGCATTACGCATTTTTTTGATTTTGATGAAGTTCAACTCATATCAAAAAAGGAAAAACCATCATGCGTCGCCGCCGCCAACATGACTCGCGCCGCCGTCGAGCGAAAATACCGCTGGTCTACGTCAATCGCCATCCGGACGAACGCGTCCTGCCCAAAGGCGTGGTCACGGTAACGTCCAACGGCGTTGAGGCCGGGCAACTGCAAATGCGTTACCTGGCTGACAAGATGGCGGGCAAAGGCAACATCGCGATCATCATGGGCGACCTGGCGCAGAACTCCACGCACGACCGCACCGAAGGCGTCAAACAGGTGCTCAAGGACTACCCCGGGATCAAGGTCGTCGAACAACAAAGTGCCGAGTGGCAGCGCAATAAAGGGATGGACCTGACCAGCAACTGGCTGCTGGCCGGCACCGGTTTTGATGCCATCGAGGCTAACAACGACGAGATGGCCATCGGTGCGGCCATGGCACTGCAGCAAACCGGCAAAGCCAAGGGCGAGATTGCCATTGTCGGCATCGACGGCGTGCCTGACGGTCTGGCGACCATCAAGCGCGGAATGCTCGTAGCCTCAGTCTTTCAAGACCCCAAAGCGCAAGCGACCAGCTCGCTGCAAGCAGCCATCAAGATAATCAAAGGGGAGCCGGTCGAGACGGATGTCTGGGTGCCCTTTCAACTGATCACGCCGGAGCAGGTAGCTGTATTTGAGCAGCATTATAAATAGCGTCAAACAGCTGCGTTAGTCGAGCTTGTTTATTGAGTACACACAGACGTTCAAGCAGTTTGATTGCTGCCCTTGATGAGGGGCAGCAATCGGCCTGTTGAACAAGCCGGATTTTCAGATCGCCGATGGCCCCGCAGCCTAACCCTTCTAGGCGGATCACAAGGATGATGATCCATCGCAAAATCTCCATAAGCGAGCATTGGAGCCCTGAGCCACACTCGACGAAAAAACCGGTTTTTTTCAACATCGCGGACGAGCAAATATATTCAGTTCCTCGCGCACGACCGGGATAGGGCTGAGCGAGCGATTGCCAAATCGGCGCGTCCGACGTCTTCAATGCCCGCGGATATAGCTTTCCAATTGCTGTATCAGGTCGGCTTGTTCTGCAATAGCCGCCTTTACCAGATCACCAATGGATAGCAAGCCCAGCAATTCTTCGTTTTCCACGACTGGCAGATGACGAAGATGGCTATCGGTCATAATACCCATGCAATCTTCAATGCGCTGTCGAGCGTCTACCGTTATCACAGGGAAACTCATGATATCCCTCACAGGCGTACCCGCCGAGGAGCGCCCCTGAAGTACCATTTTCCGCGCATAGTCTCGTTCACTGACAATACCGATTACCTTCCCGTTTTCTACGACAGGTAGAGCACCGATGTTTCGCTCAGCCATTAACCTGATCGCCTCCAACACCATTTGATCTGGCGCAATGGTGTGAACTTTTTGATTATGCACGGGCTTTAAACACAGTAATTGGGTCACTGTTTTCATAACGATCGTCTCTTGTTTTATTTTGATGCAAGCGCCTGCTAACAGGCGCCCTGGCCAGTCAATGATTCCGACTTCGTTCAACCGTTTTCGATGGCACTTCCAAAAACATTTTTTTGTAATCTGATGAAAAACGCCCCAGATGATTAAATCCCCACCGCATCGCTACCGCGGTGATGTTTTCATGACAACCACCTTCTAATAGCGCCTGCCTGACTGCTTCCAGACGAAACCGCTTCAAGTACAAAGCGGGAGATATACCGAAGTACTTCTTGAAGTCCTCGGAGAGTTTGAAACGGGATACGCCAGCCGCCCGACTGATTTCGTTCAGGTTCAGTTCGCCGCCAGCATTGTCATGCATAAATTGCTTGGCCTTCAGCAAATACGCAGGGCACCGTGTTTGCGAGATCCCCTCCAGTTCACTTGAGTAATTATTTGGCTGCGCCAGGATCAAACCTTTTATCAACGTCCGTTCAATGTCACGGACAATAGACACATGGCCAAAAAACTCTCGCCCCTGATCCAGTTCCATCAGCAAAAATTTAACCAGCCGCCACCATGCCGCGGGAGTTCCTTGATCTGTACTTATCCCTGTTTCGAAGACAATCGGTTGTGGGGCGGGTCGCTGTAGCAATTCCTCCAACACTTGATGCATTGCTACGCACTTGATCGCAACCTGAATTTTCCGACAGTTACCTGCAATGGCAAGTTCTTGCTGATCATAGGGCGAAACAATGAGCCCGTTGTTGCTATCGGACATCAATAATCCATTTGCTTTTCGCAACTCCTGTTGCCCACAGACCGGAAGACTGATGCTGTAGCTGTTGAGTACCGATGCATCAATATCGATAGTGACATCAGTACCGTATTCGATATAGCCAATCACCGTAGACATCGACTTCAGGACGTTTCCGTCATGCTGAAAATGAAGACGTTGCGCAGATGAGGTCTTTAGTTCGTGAGGGCCGCAAATGTTCGCCATCCAGGCCTGCGCACTCTGCAGGTCATGACGTACCGCATGGATGTCTTGAAATTCAGCATCAGCCCGAACATGAGTTTGCAGATTCATCACAGCACCCCGTTACAGATTAGTTGTAACCCTACTTTCTGCTCTCACATGCCTGCTATCCACATAGTGCAGAAACAATCAAAAAAACGCGAAAAAAAGCTTGCTTGAGCAGCGCTTACCCAAATCACTTCCCGAGCCCAAGAATCGGATAGATATCGCCTCGAATCCGGATAGCTGCACTGCACAGAAAGGCTTTCAATCAGGTTGAGCCTAAAACTACAAAAAGGGTGTACCTGATGAACAGCACTAGAAGCATTGCGCAGTGGCAAGACTACATTCAGGGTTGTCTGGATTTCCGGCCGGCTGAAGGCATATACCGTATCGCTCGTGATATGTTCACAGAGCCGGAATTGTTCGACCTGGAGATGGAACTGATCTTCGAAAAGAACTGGATCTACGCTTGTCACGAAAGTGAAATCGCGAACCCCAATGACTTCCTGACGATGCGCGCAGGTCGTCAGCCGATGATCATCACCCGAGATGGGAACAATCAGCTTCACGCGCTAATCAACGCTTGCCAGCATCGGGGCGCGACGCTGACTCGTGTCAGCAAAGGTAACCAGTCAACCTTCACCTGTCCGTTCCACGCCTGGTGTTACAAAAGTGATGGCCGCCTGGTCAAGGTCAAGGCACCGGGGGAATACCCGGAAGGTTTTGACAAGGCGACTCGCGGCCTGAAGAAAGCCCGGATCGAAAGCTACAAGGGCTTCGTCTTCATTAGTCTGGACGTTAACGGTAGCGACTCGCTGGAAGACTACCTCGGTGATGCCAAAGTGTTCTTCGACATGATGGTCGCGCAGTCCCCCACTGGCGAACTGGAGATACTGCCGGGCAAGTCGACTTATAGCTACGACGGCAACTGGAAACTGCAGCACGAAAACGGTCTGGACGGTTATCACGTCAGCACCGTGCACTACAACTACGTCTCCACGGTACAGCATCGCCAGCAAGTCAATGCCGCTAAAGGTGGCGGCTCCGACACACTGGACTACAGCAAACTGGGCGCCGGCGATGCCGAAACCGATGATGGCTGGTTCTCGTTCAAGAATGGTCACAGCCTCTTGTTCAGCGACATGCCCAACCCGACTGTACGCGCCGGTTATGCCACCGTCATGCCGCGTCTGGTGGAACAGTATGGCCAGCAGCAAGCCGAGTGGATGATGCACCGTCTGCGCAACCTCAACATCTACCCAAGCCTGTTCTTCATGGATCAAATCAGCTCACAACTGCGCATCGTGCGCCCAGTGGCCTGGAACAAAACAGAGATCACCAGCCAATGCATCGGCGTGAAAGGTGAGTCCGACGCGGACCGGGAAAACCGGATTCGCCAGTTCGAGGACTTCTTCAACGTTTCAGGCATGGGAACCCCAGACGACCTGGTGGAGTTTCGTGAAGCTCAACGTGGATTCCAGGCACGCCTTGAGCGTTGGAACGAAGTATCCCGCGGCAGTGAAAAATGGGTTGAAGGCCCCACACCTAACAGCGAGGTTCTGGGCATTAAACCGGTATTGACCGGCACCGAGTTCACCCATGAGGGGCTCTACATTAATCAGCACGGTTCCTGGCAGCGCTTCCTTCTGCAAGGCCTGGAACAAAAAGCCCTGAAGTTGAAGGAGGTGTGAAATGAGCGCACTACAACATTCCGTCGAGCAGTTCCTTTACCGTAAATCCGAGTTGTGCGATCAGCAGGACTGGGACGCCTACATCGCCCTCTTTGATGAACAGAGTGAATTCCATCTGCCGCAATGGGAGTCGGAGCATGTGTACACCACCGACCCCAAGCGCAGCATGTCGCTGATTTACTACTCGAACCGGTCCGGCCTTGAAGACCGGGTATTTCGCCTGCGCACCGGTAAGTCGGCGGCTTCAAACCCGATGCCGCGCACCCTGCATCAAATCAGCAACGTGCGAATCAAGGAGCTCGATGAAGGCTTGCTTGAAGTCAAGGCTGGCTGGGTCACGCTTTATACGCGTCAAGGATTGTCCGAGCAGTTCTACGGCCACGTGACCTACCACCTTAAAGCGGTCGCAGACAGCTGGAAGATCACTCGCAAGCACATTGTGTTGCTCAATGACACGATCAATTCTGTGCTTGATTTCTATCACCTGTGAGCTGTGGGGCACCTTGTCATGAACCATAAAGTCGCTTTCAGCTTCGCAGACGGCAAGACCTCGTTCTTCGAGGTCAAACCAAACGAACTGCTGCTCGACGCCGCGTTGCGTAATGGTGTGAACATTCCGCTGGATTGTCGCGAAGGTGTCTGTGGCACCTGCCAGGGCCGCTGCGAATCAGGTCAATTCACTCAAGACTACGTCGATGAAGAAGCATTATCTGAACACGATCTGGCCCAACGCAAAATGCTCTCTTGCCAGACCCGCGTGCAATCGGATGCTTCGTTCTATTTCGACTTCGATTCGACTTTGTGTAACGGCGGTGGAACCCAACTGTTACAAGCGGTTGTTACCGGTGTAGAGCAAGTGTCAGCCACCACCGCGATCCTTCATATCGACGCGTGTTCCAACAAGCAGCAACTGGATTTTCATCCGGGACAGTACGCACGTGTGCATGTTCCTGGAACCAGTGAGTGGCGCTCTTATTCATTCGCTAACCGCCCGAACCCCACTAACCAGCTTCAGTTTCTCATCCGGTTGCTGCCTGATGGAGTGATGAGCAACTTCATCAGAGAGCATTGCCAGCCTGGTCAACTCATTGAGTTCGAGGCACCTTTGGGTAGCTTTTATCTACGCCAAGTGACCAAGCCACTGGTACTGGTGGCAGGCGGCACCGGCCTGTCGGCGTTCCTCGGGATGCTGGATAACATTGCGGAAAAAGGAGGTTGCGGCCAGCCGATCCAGTTGTTTTATGGCGTTACGCAAGACAATGATTTGTGTGAACTCTCGCGGCTGGCCGGTTACCGTGAATGCATCGCGGACTTCGACTACCACCTCGTCGTCTCGAAACCATCCGCGGCATGGGCAGGCAAAACCGGGTGGATTCCAGAACACTTCGACCGCCAGCAATTGGAGGCTAATCCGTTCGATATCTACTTGTGCGGTCCGCCACCGATGGTGGAGTCCATCAAAACCTGGTTTGATGCCCAGCAGATTGAACATTTTCAGATGTACTACGAAAAATTCATCGAGAGCAACACCAAGCAGTGACGACTAAAAAAGGGGAAATAGCCTCGCGGCTATTTCCCCTTTTAATTTGTCTTTAATTGAACCTCGCACATCATTGATCAAAGCGTTCAGCCAGATGACACAATGCTTCGGCCTGACGTTGCAAGTCCTCGCTGATGCGTTTTCCATCCAGCGCCTTTTCGACACTGTCAGTCGACAGTTCAGCCACCTGCAATACCTGTTGCGACAAACTTTCCACCACTTGGGACTGTTGCTCCATGGCAGAAGCGATTTGCATGCCCATGCCGGAAATTTGTGCGAGGGATGAATTCACACCCGCCAGGTTGTTCTGCACCGAAGTGACTTCACGGGTGCTGTTTGAGGCAAACTCACGCCCGGCATCAGTCAGTTGCACCGTCAGCTCGGTGGCATCGCGCAGTTGCAGTAAGAGCGGTTGAATTTGTTGTGTCGCTTCCTGGGTTCGCGTCGCTAATTGCCGCACCTCATCAGCCACTACGCTGAAGCCCCTGCCCGCTTCCCCCGCCCTCGCTGCCTCTATTGCCGCATTCAGTGCCAGTAGATTGGTTTGCCCGGCAATCGAACTGATGATGTTGGTGATATGACTGATCGCTTCCGTAGAACTGGCCAATTGTTGAACGGCCGTGGCCGTGTCGCCCACGGATGTATTGAGCAATTGCATTGCCCTCAGGCTTTGACCGGATAGTTGCTCGCCATGGTTGGCCAGATCGACGGCCCGGGTAGTCGCCAGATGGGTGGCCTGCACATTGCCGGTAACTTCTTGAATCGTCGCGGCCAGCTCGGTGAGCGCTGTCACCGACAGATCGGTTTCATCGCGCTGACGTTCAAGGCGCAGGGTTTCGGCCTGGATCAGTTGCCCGAGCTCCAGCACCCGCTGCTGTACCACCAGACCGGTGCTGCCAATCCGCGACAGAGCACTTTGCAGACGAGCCTCTTGCGCGACCAAGGCCATATCCACTTGAGCTGCGGCACCGTGCTCGCGACTGTACATTTGCGCCATTAACGGTTCAGTGAATGCTTTGGGATGTGCAGAGAAAACACGCTGGAGAGCTCGAGTTTGTCGATACGCCTGAAAAGCCGCCATGGCCCCCAGCCCCACTACGATCAATGCGCTCTGAGCGACAAAAGCGTCCAGTTGCCAAAGCCCGGCCGACAGGACAAAACCTAAGGGCACCGCCGGTAATGCGCAGCCAAGCAAACGCCCGATATTCCATCGCACGACCGGATCCTGACTATTCAAGCGAGCATAGAGCTTTTGCGCACGTTCACGTTGTTGCTCGCTAGGTACGCTGTAAACCGCACCGTAGGCCTCTATGCCATCGAGGCCGAACACCGGTTTGATGTATACGCTCAACCAATAGGCTGTACCGTCCCGACGAAGGTTCTTGATCAGGCCCATCCAGGGCCGCCCTAGCTTTAACGTTTGCCACAGGCTACTAAAAACCTGTGGCGGCATTTCCGGATGCCGAAGCACGTTACCAGGTTGATCAGTCAGTTCTTGGCGTGAATAGCCGCTGAGCGCGACAAATGCTTCGCTGCAGTGGCTGATGCGCCCTCGCAGATCAGTGCGGCAGATCAGAACGGCGGTATCGGGTGATAAGGGAGATGCGGGCATGATCGAAAAGTCCCGGAAGCAGAAAAAAAAATGCCTGCCGCGTGGGGCAGGCAAAAGACCAAAGGCATCGAACGCCAAAGGAGCAGGAGTTTCGCGGTCTTAAAAGTGATGGATGTAACGCATTTGCACACGACTGCCGTCAGCACGGTTTTCTACGTCTTGCTCAAAATACGCATTCAAAAATACATGGTCATCCTTCGAGAAACTGTACATTGCACCCGGTCCGATGGCCCAGACCTTCTCTCGACGTCCAGACACTTCATGACCGTCCACTTTGGTATCGGTGATCTGCTTTAACCAATAACCGTTGATGCCCAGGCGCAGCTGTGGCGTGACGGCATACTCGGTTGCAAAGTTGGCGTGCAGAGCCTGTCCGGCCTGGATGTCGTCGGCATCGCCAAAACCTGGCCCCGGGTCGTTGTTTTTGCCGTTGTAGAGATAGTGCGCTCGCACCGACGCCGTCCATTTTGGCGTGAACCAATAGGTGCCCGCCCAATACGGATTAAACGACCAGGCATTAGCCCCGGGATTAACATCGTGTTTGCTATCGTATTTGCCGGTGGGCAAATTGACCTGCAATTCAATGCGATGAACGAAGCGCGGGCCATCGGGCCCCATAATCGGATCAAATTGAATCATCGGTCCCAACAGCAAATCACCAAAGCCACTTTGAGCTTTTATTGCTGCATTGTTCAGCCCGTCATCGACGTCCATCCGCGTCACAAAGGGCAGCAAGGCATTCATACCCAGTGCGGCATTACCTATGCGAATGTCGGACAAGTAAGTCAGTTGAGTGACGGCCACTTGATAATCCAGCTGTTGCTTGGGTAGCCCCAGCGCTTTGCCGTCTTTATCGCGCAGCCGATCGGCGCTGTAGCTCTGGAAGTACTCCTGGAAGTACCAACCTGATCCAGCGGGTGGGCCGCCATCGAGAAAACTGGTGAAGCCTAAATTGACCACGGGCAAGTCATACGCCTGCACCGTTTCAAATCCCGAAAAGCCAGATCCCAGAATGCACACCGACAGCAGTTTTATTTTTATTTTCATCACGCTCTCCACTTACAGCCAGGCTAAAGGTAGAGCAGTCGAAAGTTGCAATCTGCAGGCAAGGCCATCCGTTAACGTACAAACGCAAAATCCTCATTGCACAAGCAACAGTCAGACTCAACACCTTCAGGAAATACAGCGAATACTTGCGATCACACCGCAACTTTATGTTTTCAAGCGGTAACAAATACTTCGCCACTCTGAAGTAGCGGCGAAGTTCGGGGTTCTTAAATTATCGACTCAATCCTGGATGCTCCGACGCCACTCGATATTGTCCACAATGAAACACCAGCGGCTCGCCTGTGCCGTGGCGGTAGTGCTCGATCTGCCCCAGAAAAATCAGATGATCACCCCCCTCATACTGCGTAACGTTGCGGCAGACCAAGGTCGCGATCACGCCATCAAGAAGCGGTACTCCAGCCTCCCCGGCCTTGAATGCCACACCCGAGAACTTATCTGGCGCGGGCCGCGCAAAACGTCCCGAAAGATCGTGCTGATCAGCGCCCAGGATATTGATTGCAAAATGGCCACACGACAGGTAGTCCGCCAGGCTCGGAGCGTTGCGAGAAATACTCCAAAGCACCAGTGGCGGATCCAGCGATACCGATGAAAAGGAGTTAGCGGTCATGCCAACATTGCGCCCGTCAGGGGTGCGCGTGGTAATAACGGTCACACCGGTCGCAAACTTCCCGAGCAGATTACGCAGTTCGCGCGGGTCGCAGTCTTGTGCGTTGACCAGTTCGTGTTGGATAGACTCTGGACTAAATGCATTCATGATGAACTCCTGGCTCGATGGCGGCTCAAGCGGCCTGACGAGTCTTTTCCTGAACAAAGGCTTGGCAAGACTGGGCGTCGAACCACCAAGGTGCGAAATTGCGCGGATCATCGAAGCCGTTGGCGATGGCCGAGGCCAGGGGTTTTGACTGGCTGGCGGCGCCCAGCAGTTCCAGCAGGTGCTGAGGCGGCGGAGTCAGCATGGTGTTGGTCCACTTGACCACATGCTGGGCATAGCTCCAGTACTGCTCGAAAGTGTCGTGCATCCAGTCCGGGCCAAAATCTTGCGCACCACGAGCGACAATCGCATCCAGGTAAACCTTGCTGCACTTGGCGGCATTGTTCGAACCCTGGCCGGTAATCGGGTCGTTGACTACCAGAGCATCGGCCATGCCAAAGACCTTGCGGCCAGACGGCAGCGTCAATACCGGTTTACGCACCATCGGCGTGAATCTGCCGGACAAGAAGCCCTTGTCATCGGTCATTTCCACAGAGCGGCAGCGTTCGGCTTCCCAAGGGACGTAACGATTGATCAGCTCCAGGCTTTTCTCAAGATGTTGCTCTGCAGACGTAATCCCCTGCCAGCAATCCATCGGCCCGCCCGGAATCCCTTCGAAAACCATGATTTCGCAAGGTCCGGTGGTCGTCAGGCAAGGAAACACAAAGTACTCGCCTACACCGGGAATCAGGTTGAAGCTGACCCGGGAAAACGGCGACATCGGTGTCATGCCCTTCACATAGGTCAACGACAGCGCTCTTTGCGGTTGCTGAAACTGAGTCCGCTCGGCATCTTTTTCAAACAGATTGACGATTTCGCCCTTACCCGCCGCCAGCAGTACCAGGTCATGGCTGGTCGACAGAAGCTCCAACTCGGCCACACCGACATCCTGAATAATGACCTCGCCTCCACGCTTCACGACCTCATCCATCCAGACTGGCATTTTCAGGCGCTGATCGACTGATTGGGCGTAGCGATCCAGCCGGGTACTCCAGCTGAACAGTGGCTCATTTGGCTTCTCCGGGTCAGGCACTGCCAGGCCAATACCTTCTACGGCCGGGCACTGGTCCTCCCAAAAGTTCAGGCCCAAATCACGCTCGCTTTGCAGGGCGGCGTTGAACATGCACTGACTGGACATCACTTTACCGTTGCGAATGTCCTCGCCATTACGATTAGTGGCCAGGGTCACATGGTAGCCCTTGGCGAGCAGGCCTAGAGCGAGTTGCAGGCCGGCTTGACCGGCTCCGACGATGGCGATTCGACGCATTGTTATTCTCCTGGTTATCGACGGTTACAGGTGCAGCATTCGGCAGTCGCCGAACAGGGTTTCTTGTTAGTTTCGGTGTTACTCAGCAAGCCGTGGTATCGCCGGCAGGTTCTGTTCCGGCCCCATGACCGAGTAGCCTCCATCGACGGCATAATCCGCACCCGTCACAAAGCTGGCGGCTGGCGAACATAGAAACGCCACCACATTGGCCACTTCGCCGGGTTCTCCCAGACGGCCCAGCAGGTGATAGGAAGCGGCGACTGCATCAGCCTTTTCGCGGTTGCCGCCACTGGCCTGGTCGATCACCCGCGACCAGGTCCAGCCAGGCGACACCGAATTAACGCGGATACCGTCGGCGGCCAGGTCCATCGCCATGCAGCGAGTCAGCTGCACCATGGCGGCCTTCGAGACTGGATAAAGCCAGCGCCCGGTCTGGGCGCACTTGGCCGAGATGGACGTGAAATTGACAATCGCACCACGTCGGGCTTTAAGGTCCTGATGCACCGCTTGAGTCAATGCCACGGCTGAAACCAGGTTCACATCAAGTGCCTGTAGCCAATCCTGACGGCTGGAAGCAAAGCCCTGGTCGCTATAGGTGCAGGCCAGATTAATCAACAGGTCGACCCCACCAAAACGTGCCCGAACGTTTTCGACTGCATGGGCAATAAGTTCGTCATCCGTTACATCGAGATGAAAAAATGCGGCTCGCTCACCGAGCTCGGACGCCGCCCTGAGACCTGCGTCACGATCGATATCGAACAGTGCAACAACAGCACCGGCATCCATCAGCGCCCGAGCGACGGCAGAACCAATCAGGGTTGCGCCACCGCTGATCACGGCGACCTTATTCTCTAGATGAGACATGTCTTTCCCCTTACACCGGCTTGTCAGCGCTGGAAGCCCAACTCGGCATCAGCGTATTGGAGGGCAGTGACTCATCGAGCAACTTTTGCGCAGTCACCACACCCGCCACGGGTAGTCCGGTCGGGTCAAGCAGGCCGATCTGAACCAGCACGCTGGCCTGATCCCAGTAGATGTGTTCGTGATAGAGCTTCGGACCGCGGAACTTGACTACGCCAAGCATCGGGATCTCGACGTAGCGCCCGGTGGGTGCCACCCCGGGAAGCATCCAGTCAATCTCGGCGTCATGGGTAAAGCTCATGATGAATTCATCGACGATCTGTGATGCACCGACCGTGCGAGACAGTGGCGTCAACGCCATATCCTTGGGGTTGCCGTGGACAAAGTGATGCTGGTAGAAGCGGCTCAACTCTTTAGCACCCACGCCACCGGTCATGGTCGGAATGTGGTTAACGTAAGGTTCAGCGACCATGGTCGCCATGGTGGCAGGTACGTCCCGGGTATCGAACTCGTGACGGACATGCTCATCCCACAGGTCAGAGAGGTTGTAGTCTGGCCCTAGCTCCCTGCGCAGTGCAGCAACAGTCCGCTCGTGGGCCAGAAGCGCTGATGGCTTGTGGTAGTGATGACCGCCGGGGCGAGCAAACGCGTGATCAACGCCCGGATAGACGTAGAGTTCAACACCCTTTTTATCGCAAAGGGCCTCCTTGATCGCGGAGCGGGCCTCTGCTGGACAGAACTGATCCTGTTCGGCCATATGGAGCACCAGACGCCCTTGAAGTCCTTCAATTTCCGGGAGCGCGGTTTCAATTCCTACGCCGTAGTAGCCAACGGCACAGGCCACCTCAGGCAACCGACAGGCCGCCAGGTAAGCCAGCTTGCCACCCAGGCAATAGCCGACAACGCCTAGGTCCCCGGGCTTACATTGAGGCAATGACTCCAATGCCTTCAGACTGGCACGGATATCATCAATGCCCAGCGTCTCGTCGAAGCCCTGGTAGAGCGCATAGGCACGACCGAACTCCGCTTCGGTGTAACCTAAATCGACACCAGGCTCTTGGCGCCAGTACAGGTCCGGAACCAGCACCGTATAACCTTCCTCGGCCAACAGGTCGGCAACTTCACGCATAGCCTGGTTAACGCCGAAGATTTCCTGACAAAGCACCACACCCGGACCACGACCATCGATAGAGGTCGCAAGGTAAGCCTGGAACTGACCGCCGGACGGAACCGGCACGCTGATATATTGGCCTTTCATCTCGAATCTCCAAGGGCTCAGGAACGTTGGATGTGATATTGGGCACCTTCTGCTGCACCGACTATCCGCTGAGTGCAACGCTTGTCCGAGGCCTGCAGGAAGTTATCCGGCAGGCTTTGCAGCACCAACCGCAGCAGTGCCAATGGATGGGTCATGAAGCCGCGAACCTGTTCGCTACTGCTTTTGCCGTACAGGCACCAGTTACAGAAGTGCTCGCAATTATTAGTCAGCAACCGGTAGTGATTTTCCCCCAGGCGCGAGAGTGCCCGGCGGATCACTTCCTCACCGTCGAACTGAGACATCGGGGCATCGTCGACCCACACTGGTTGCCCGCCAGCAAAACAGTCCAATGCCAACACTTCGACAGGACCGACCTGAAAACCTTTATGAAAGCCTGCGTAGTGCACGACTCGACGCCCGCCCAGATAAATCCCATGGTGGTAGTAACGACGTCTTGACGTGATGAGATGGCTGCCAGGCTGAACGTCGGCGTTTTCCAGGTCGTCCCAGTTGCGCCATTGATGAGCGCTTGGAACAGGCGGTGTATGGGTAATGTTCATGGCGTTCAACCTCGCCGTCTGGCGGCTTCAACGAATTAACAAGCGTTGAAGTCATGGTGCGACCCTGCCCTTGCCAGCACTATCCATCTGATGCTGCCGTTGTCCGCGAGCTGCGAAAATGTGTCGGTGCCTTTGCCACATTCACCTATGCCTCGCCCCTCCAAAAAAAGTTGGACGCCCAGGATTTGCGGGAGGATTCTAAAAAATACCGACTACTGCACGCTGCGTCAGAATGCTTCTGTCGTCGCTTGGCACACCAATTGCTGGCTTAGGCAGAAAGCCCAATAAGGGCACAAAAAGAAACGGACATGCACACGGGTTATCCGGATAACGCAGCGATCATCCAGATCCTGCAAAACCTGGGTAACACCACCGTGCGACATGCCTTGAATCGTGCATGCAACTGAGGTGACCATGAGTCAGAATCTCATCGCACAGCGCTGCGCCAGCCTTTTCGACAGTGCGTCGCTGTTCACCCCGGAAAACCAGTTGTTCCTGCTCAATGATCTGGACGGCATCCGCGAAGGCGTCAGCGGCGTCTTCAAAAAACACGAATTGCGCTGCATCGACAGCACCGAACGGGTCAGCGCACGGATGCACCACATCAACCGTGGACGACTGTCCCTGAACCGATTGGAATACGGCGTCAACGTCTTTATCGACCCAGGTCGCCTCGAGGATTTTTTCCTGATTCAGGTACCGCTCAAGGGACAAGCACGCATTCAATGCGCAGGACATGACTTCATTTCCACGCCGGAACGGGCCTCGCTGATCTCCCCTAATCTGCCGTTGTCGATGAGCTGGGAGGCTAACGCGCCACAATTGGCCTTGAGGATCGAACGCAGTGAAGTCGAATACCATTGCGTCCAGCATCTGGGACACAATTTGGACAGACCGTTGGAGTTCGATCCAGAACTCGACTTGACCACACCTGGAGGTCACTACTTTCTCCAGCTCATCAACATTCTGGCGGACGCAATCAAGCTGGATGACCATCCACTGCACCATTCGCTGGTACTCAAGCAGTTTGAGTCAATGCTGATTAATGCTCTGGTTTACGGTCAGCCGAACAATCTTCGAGAACGCCTGGACTGCGCCAGCAAACCCAGAACGCCTTTACCCCACTTCGTCAAAAGAACCGAAGAGTTCATGCGCGCTCACGCCGACCAACCGCTAAGCATCGAGCAATTGGCCGAACATGCCGGTGTGAGCGTTCGCACGCTGTTCGCCGGCTTCCGCGACTTTTGCGATACCACGCCCATGGCCTACTTGCGCAACTTACGGCTGGAACAAGTGCACCTTGAACTTTGCCGTCAGCAACAAGAAGGTTCGGTCACAGATATCGCCTTCAAATGGGGTTTTGCTCATCTGGGACGATTTGCTCAGGAATATAAAAGACGCTACGGCGAAGCCCCCTCAACCACGCTCAGATTCCGTAGCTGAAGCCAACCTTTGCATTCCCCGCAACACACAATTGTCATCATTTCATTTGAACGCGCGCCAATGGAAGGTGCATGCTAGAGAGCTCGCAATGAACTTATATCATTCCGAATGATAGTTACCTTCGCTTCATTCGATTCGTGCCATACAACCCCGCCAAGCATCATCCGCCCATCTCAATACATTGGCGGATGCTCCCATGGAACAATCACTCAAACATTTGCGCTTCCCCTTGGCCCTGTTGGCCGTGCTGGTGATGAGCGCTTGCGGCAAGACTCCGGACGCTGCCGCCACCCTGCCAGCAGCCAAAGTCAGCGTGGCCAAGGTGCTGGAGCAACCGGTCAACGAGTGGGACGAATTCACCGGGCGCCTTGAAGCGCCGGAAACGGTAGAAATTCGTCCACGGGTTTCCGGCCAGATCGATGACGTGGCCTTCACCGAAGGCGCGCTGGTCAAGAAAGGCGATCTGTTGTTCCAGATCGATCCCCGCCCTTTCCAGGCTGAGGTCCGCCGCCTCGAAGCGCTGGTTTCGCAAGCTCGCGCTACCGCTACCCGCAGCGAAAACGAAGCCCAGCGCGGTGAACGTCTGCGTACCAGCAACGCGATTTCCGCCGAGCTCGCCGATTCGCGCACCAGCGCGGCTCAAGAAGCCCGCGCCGCCGTCGGTGCCCTGCAGGCCCAACTGGACCTGGCCAAACTGAACCTGAGCTTCACCCGTGTCACTGCGCCTATCAGCGGCCGTGTCAGCCGTGCGGAAATCACCGCCGGCAACCTGGTGACCGCCGACACCACCGCGCTGACCAGCGTAGTCTCCACCGACAAGGTCTACGCCTACTTCGACGCCGATGAGCGTGTCTTCCTCAAATACACCCAGCTCGCCCGCCAGGGCCAACGCGGCGCGACCACGCCGGTTTACCTGGGCCTGTCCAATGAAGACGGCAACCCGCACCAGGGCCAGATGAACTTCATCGACAACCAGGTCAACCCGAAGACCGGCACCATCCGCGGTCGTGCGGTGTTCGACAACACTGACGGCCAATACACCCCCGGTTTGTATGCCCGCCTGAAACTGGTGGGCAGCGGCACCTACTCCGCCGTGTTGATCAACGACGAAGCGGTCGGTACCGACCTGGGTAAAAAATTCGTGCTGGTGATGGATGCCGACAACAAAACGGCTTACCGCCCCGTCGAACTGGGTCCGAAGATCGAAGGTCTGCGCATCGTGCGCAGTGGCCTGAACAAAGACGACACCATCATCGTCAAGGGCTTGCAACGGGTTCGCCCTGGTTCACCGGTCACCCCTGAAGTGATCCCGATGGCCAGCCAGGAAACCCTCGCGGCTCTGGCTCAACAACGACAAGCGCTGGAAGCCAGCAACCTGCCCCAAGTCGCACCTGCCAAGGTCGCGCCGGGGACGGTTGTGAAAGTGGCTGCTGCGACTCCACGCGGTTAAGGGATCTCTACGATGAATTTTTCCCAATTCTTCATTTCACGGCCGATCTTCGCAGCGGTATTGTCGCTGCTGATCCTGATCGCCGGCGCGATCTCGCTGTTCCAGTTGCCGATCAGCGAATACCCCGAAGTCGTGCCGCCGACCGTTGTGGTCCGCGCCAACTTCCCGGGCGCCAACCCTAAAGTCATCGGTGAAACCGTGGCCGCTCCGTTGGAGCAAGCCATCACCGGCGTCGAGAACATGCTGTACATGTCCTCGCAGTCCACCGCTGACGGCAAGATCACCCTGACCATCACCTTCGCCCTGGGCACCGACCTGGACAACGCGCAGGTACAGGTTCAGAACCGCGTGACCCGGACCGAGCCAAAGCTTCCCGAGGAAGTGACGCGCATCGGTATCACCGTCGACAAGGCGTCGCCCGACCTGACCATGGTTGTGCACTTGACCTCGCCGGACAAACGCTACGACATGCTCTACCTGTCCAACTACGCCTTGCTCAACATCAAGGATGAGCTGGCGCGTCTGGGCGGTGTCGGTGATGTGCAGCTGTTCGGTATGGGCGATTACTCGCTGCGGGTGTGGCTCGATCCGAACAAGACCGCTTCGCGTAACCTGACCGCCACCGATGTGGTCACCGCGATTCGTGAACAGAACCGTCAAGTGGCGGCCGGTGCCCTGGGCGCTCCGCCTGCGCCGAATGCCACGGCCTTCCAGCTGTCGGTGAACACCCAAGGTCGCCTGGTTTCCGAGGAGGAGTTCGAGAACATCATCATTCGCTCCGGTGAAAATGGTGAAATCACTCGCCTGAAAGACATCGCTCGCGTCGAACTCGGCTCCAGCCAATACGCCCTGCGCTCCTTGCTGAACAACCAGCCGGCGGTGGCGATCCCGATCTTCCAGCGCCCTGGCTCCAACGCGATCCAGATCTCCAACGACGTTCGGGAGAAAATGGCCGAGCTGAAGAAGAACTTCCCGCAAGGCATGGACTTCAGCATCGTCTATGACCCGACGATCTTCGTGCGCGGTTCCATCGAGGCGGTGGTTCACACCCTCTTCGAAGCGCTGATCCTCGTGGTACTCGTGGTAATCCTGTTCCTGCAAACCTGGCGTGCGTCGATCATCCCGTTGGTGGCAGTGCCGGTTTCGCTGATCGGTACGTTTGCCGTGATGCACCTGTTCGGTTTCTCGTTGAACGCCCTGTCGCTGTTTGGGCTGGTACTGGCCATCGGTATCGTGGTCGACGATGCGATTGTGGTGGTGGAGAACGTCGAGCGAAACATCGGGCTCGGCCTGACCCCTGTCGAAGCCACCAAACGGGCGATGCGTGAAGTGACCGGTCCGATCATTGCGACGGCGCTGGTGCTGTGTGCGGTGTTTGTCCCGGCCGCGTTCATTTCCGGCCTGACCGGGCAGTTCTACAAACAGTTTGCCTTGACCATCGCCATTTCTACCGTGATCTCGGCCTTCAACTCGCTGACCTTGTCGCCGGCGCTGGCCGCTGTGTTGCTCAAGGGCCATGACGCGCCGAAAGACCGTTTCTCCAAAGTTCTGGACAAGCTCTTCGGTGGCTGGTTGTTCCGTCCGTTCAACCGCTTTTTCGACAAGGCCAGCCATGGTTATGTCGGCACCGTGGGCCGGGTTATCCGCAGCAGTGGTATCGCCTTGCTGGTGTACGCCGGCCTGATGGTGCTGACGTTCTTCGGGTTCTCCAACACGCCGACCGGTTTCGTCCCCGGCCAGGACAAGCAATACCTGGTGGCCTTCGCGCAACTGCCGGATGCCGCGAGCCTGGACCGTACCGAAGAGGTGATCAAGCGCATGTCCGACCTGGCGCTGAAACAGCCTGGCGTAGAAAGCGCCGTGGCCTTCCCGGGCCTGTCGATCAACGGTTTCACCAACAGCCCGAACGCCGGCATCGTGTTCGTCACTCTGAAGCCGTTCGACGAGCGCAAGGATCCGAGCATGTCCGCCGGGGCGATTGCCGGTGCATTGAACGGCCAGTACGCCGGGATTCAGGAAGCCTACATGGCGATCTTCCCGCCGCCGCCGGTACAAGGCCTGGGCACCATTGGCGGTTTCCGCCTGCAGATCGAAGACCGGGGCAACCTGGGCTATGACGAGCTGTACAAAGAAACCATGAACATCATCACCAAAAGCCACAGCGTGCCGGAACTCGCAGGCCTGTTCACCAGCTACACCGTGAACGTGCCGCAGGTCGATGCCGCCATCGACCGGGAAAAAGCCAAGACCCACGGCGTGGCCGTCAGCGACATCTTCGACACCCTGCAGATCTACCTGGGTTCGCTGTATGCCAACGACTTCAACCGCTTCGGTCGTACCTATCAGGTCAACGTTCAGGCCGAGCAACAGTTCCGCCTTGAATCGAACCAGATCGGTCAGTTGAAAGTGCGTAACAACCGTGGCGAGATGATTCCGCTGGCGACGTTCATCAAAGTCAGCGACACCTCGGGGCCGGACCGTGTAATGCACTACAACGGCTTCATCACTGCGGAAATCAACGGTGCGGCAGCCCCCGGCTACAGCTCCGGCCAGGCCGAGAAAGCCATCGAGAAACTGCTCAAGGACGAATTGCCCAACGGCATGACCTACGAGTGGACCGACCTGACCTACCAGCAGATTCTATCCGGCAACACCGCGCTGTTCGTGTTCCCGCTCTGCGTACTGCTGGCGTTCCTGGTACTCGCGGCTCAATACGAAAGCTGGAGCCTGCCACTGGCGGTGATCCTGATCGTACCGATGACCCTGCTGTCGGCCATTACCGGTGTGATTGCCTCGGGTGGCGACAACAACATCTTCACCCAGATCGGCTTGATCGTACTGGTGGGACTTGCCTGCAAGAACGCGATTCTGATCGTCGAGTTTGCCAAGGATAAACAGGAAGAAGGCCTCGGCCCGCTGGCAGCGGTACTGGAAGCTTGCCGTCTGCGTCTGCGGCCGATCCTGATGACCTCCTTCGCGTTCATCATGGGTGTGGTGCCTTTGGTCTTCTCCAGCGGTGCCGGTGCTGAAATGCGTCATGCCATGGGCGTGGCGGTGTTCTCCGGGATGCTTGGGGTGACCTTCTTCGGTCTGTTGCTGACGCCGGTGTTCTACGTACTGATTCGCAACTTTGTGGAGCGCGGTGAAGCGCGCAAAGCCGCCAAAGCGCTGAAATTGGAAAAGCCACTGGAGGCGCAACCATGAGCCTGAAAGCCTTCCTGCCGAGTCTTCTGGTACTGGCCCTGAGTGCCTGCGCCGTCGGCCCGGACTACAAAACCCCAACCACGGAGGCGGCCAACATCATGGCCGCCACCGATGGCAGCGCCGGTCAGAAGAACTTCGACCGCGCTCGTTTCGAAGGTATCTGGTGGCAACAGTTCGACGATCCGACCCTCAACCAGTTGGTGACGCAATCATTGCAAGGCAACCGTGATCTGCGCGTGGCCTTCGCTCGCTGGAAAGCGGCCCGGGCAATTCGCGATGACGCCAGCAATGATGCCATGCCGACCATCACCAGCCGCGCGAGCAGTGATCTGGCCAAAGGACAGATTCCCGGCCAGACCACCGACCGGGTCAGCAGTGAACGCTATGACCTGGGCCTGGACATGGCCTGGGAACTGGATTTGTTCGGTCGCATCCAGCGCAACCTGGAATCCAGCGACGCAGAACAGCAGGCGGCCGAAGCCGATCTTTACCAACTGCAAGTCACCATGATTGCCGAACTGGTGGACGCTTATGGCCAACTGCGCGGCGCACAGCTGCGGGAAAAGATCGCCCTGGCCAACCTGAACAACCAGCAGGAATCGCGCAAGATCACCGAAAACCTGCGTGATGCTGGTGTCGGCGATCAGCTGGACGTGGTTCGCGCCGATGCGCGCCTGGCCTCTGTCGAAGCCAGCGTGCCGCAATTGCAGGCCGAACAGGTGCGTCAGCGCAACCGCATCGCCACCCTGCTGGGCGAGCGTCCGGACAAGCTGAGCGTCGACCTGAGTCCAAAAGACTTGCCGGCCATCGCCAAGGCCCTGCCAATCGGTGATCCGGGCGAGCTGCTGCAACGGCGTCCGGACATCCGCAGCGCCGAACGCCAACTGGCGGCCGCCACCGCGCGCATTGGCGTGGCCAAGGCTGATTTGTTCCCTCGGGTCAGCCTCAGCGGCTTCCTCGGTTTCACCGCCGGGCGCGGATCGCAGATCGGCTCCTCGGCGGCCAACGCCTGGGCACTGGGCCCAAGCATTACCTGGGCGGCCTTCGACCTGGGCAGCGTGCGCGCCCGTTTGCGCGGTGCCGATGCTGAAGCCGAAGGCGCCCTGGCGACCTACGAGCAGCAAGTATTGCTGGCGCTGGAAGAATCGGAAAACGCCTTCAGCGATTACGGCAAACGCCAGCAGCGCCTGATCTCGCTGATTCGTCAAAGCGAATCCAGCCGCGCCGCTGCCGATCTCGCCGAGATTCGTTACCGCGAAGGCACCGTCGACTTCCTCGTGTTGCTCGATGCCCAGCGTGAGCGCCTCGCGGCGGAAGATACCCAGGCCCAGGCCGAAGTCGATTTGTATCGCGGCATTGTCGCAATCTACAAAGCCCTTGGCGGCGGCTGGCAACCAGAGACGATCGCCAGCAAGTAACGTTTCAACGAGCTCCTTTGGTTGGCGCAACCAACCAATTCTTTTGCCCCGCGCCCTCATTCGGTCGCGGGGCTTTTTTTTGTCGGTGCAGGTACCGACGTCCTCAAAACCTCTGCGGGAGCGGGCTTGCCCGCGATAGCGGTCTGTCTGGCACATGGATGTTGGATGTACCGACGCAATCGCGGGCAAGCCCGCTCCCACAGGGATTGCGGGGGATCGTGATTAGCCAGTGTCCCTACCAGACACGAATCGCGAAAAACACACGCCTGGTTTGACTCACAGCCCGGCCTGACCGAAGCTGATAGCTTTGCAAAAACCTGCCACCCCGGATTCCTGCATGCCTCAGTCCCGCCGCTACTTGCTCATCAGCGTTTGCGTATTGTTTGCCCTCGCCCTCGCCTGGTTTTTCCTGCGCAGCACGACGCCTGTGGTGCCAGCGGCGATCAAGCACGGCTACAGCGAAGCGCTGGCCCAGGCTCGTGCAGGTCAACCGGGGGCGGCGCGGGTGCTTTATCAGCAATTGGGTCGCCCTGACCTGTCGCCCAAGCGTCGTGTCTGGCTGCACGCCGAACTGCCTAACTACCCAAGCCCGCAAGCCCTGAAGCTGGCCGATGCGGACCTGCAACACCCTTCGGCCGAGGTGCGCATTGCTGCGATCAAAAGCATCAGCGGGCTAGTGTCCAGCGGGCAGCGCAGTTTACTGCTGGGGCCTTTGCTCGATGACAGCGATCCCAGCGTCCGGTTTGCCGCGGTCAATGCCTTATTGGGTCTGACCCCGGATGAATTGGGGTTGTACTTCGCCCCCCTCGAGCAAGCCATCGATGCCTGGGAGCAGCGCCTCAAGCTTCAACCGGAAAGCGCCGAAACCCAATACCAACTGGCGCGCCTGCACTTGCACAATGCCGAGTTGAAGGACGCGCAGCAGGCCTTGGAGCGCACGTTGCAACTGGCGCCCGGCAACCTGCCGGCACTGGTGATGCAGATCGAAGTGCTGGATAAACAGGGGCAAAGCGATGCCGCCAGGCAATTGTTGGCAAAACAGCTAAAAGCCCAACCTGACTCGGCCTACCTGCAACATGCGCTGGGACTCTGGTTGCTGCATCACGGGCAAAGTGAGTTCGCCCTGCTCGGGCTGTCCAAAGCCGTGGAGCTTGAACCGGACAACAAGGAATATCGCTACGACCTGGCCACCACGCTGCATGCTGAACAAGAGCTGGAAGCGGCGCAAAATCAGCTGCAGGAAATCGTCCAGCGCCATCCGGCCGATCGCAAGGCGCGGGTGCTGCTGATCAATTATTGGAAGGAAAGCGGTCAGTTGCAGAACGTGCAGATTCTGTTGGCACAGCTGGAACAGCTAAACCCGGACGATCCGGCGTTGCAGCAAGGGCTTTAATCAAGATCGAAAGTTCGAGAATCAAGATCAAAAGATCGCAGCCTTCGGCAGCTCCTACGCGCCTGTGGGCGCTGCCGAAGGCTGCGTTTGAGCACGTAGCACTCGTCATCGATTGACCGACGGGCGCTGCGCCCCCGAACGCAGCCTTCGGCAGCTGCTACAAATCAGAGCAGCAAAAGGTTGAACCGCCGCCTCGGCGAAGGGTCAAGTGATCAGGCAGTCCATTTAGGCACTTTCAGCCTGTTGCCTCGCTTCCCCTAGTCATGAGAGGGCATTTCTTGTCTATATCTAACGAGTTGATCAGTGCAAAAGCCGCCACCGGCATCGAAGGTCTGGATGACATCCTGGCCGGTGGATTGTCCCGCGGCCACGTGTTCTTGCTGGAGGGTGAACCCGGAACCGGCAAAACCACCGTCGCATTGCATTTTTTGCTGGCCGGCGCCCGTGCCGGCGAGCGCTCGTTGTACATCACCCTCTCGGAAACCGAGCGCGAACTGCGTCAGGGGGCACTGTCCCATGGCTGGGAGATGGATGAGAACATCCACATCTTCGAGCTCACACCGCCGGAGAGCCTGCTCAATGCCGAGCATCAGCAGAGTCTGCTGTATTCCTCGGACCTGGAACTGGGTGAAGCCACCAAACAGATTTTCGAAGCGGTCGAACGGGTCAAACCGACCCGTGTCGTGGTCGATAGCCTGTCCGAAATCCGCCTGTTGGCACAAAGCTCATTGCGCTACCGTCGGCAAATTCTAGCCATCAAGCATTACTTCGTGCGCTACGAAGCCACGGTACTGCTGCTGGATGACCTGACCACCGAAGCCCTCGACAAAACCGTGCACAGTGTGGCCCACGGAGTGATTCGCCTCGAAGAATTGACGCCCAACTACGGCGCCGAACGTCGGCGCATCCGCGTGGTGAAATATCGCGGTCAGAAGTACCGGGGCGGTTTCCATGACTTCACCATCATGGGTGACGGCGTGCATGTCTTTCCACGCCTGGTGGCAGCCGAACATCGCGGCCGTTATATCCGTCAGCAGTTGACCAGTGGCATCCCGGAAATGGATGCCCTGCTCGGTGGCGGTATCGAGACGGGCTCCAGCACGCTGATCCTCGGCCCGGCCGGTACCGGCAAATCGCTGATCTCCATGATTTTCGCCGCTGCGGCGGTGGCCCGTGGGGAAAAGGCCGCGTTGTTCATCTTCGATGAAGAACTGGGGCTGCTGTTCGAGCGGATGAAAAACATCGGCATCGACTTGAAAGCCCTGGAAGCCACCGGCAACTTGCTGATCGAGCAAGTGGACGCCGCCGAATTGTCCCCCGGCGAATTCTCCTACCGGGTTCGTCGTTGTGTTGATGAGGGCAATATCAAAACCGTGGTGATCGACAGTATCAACGGCTATCAGGCGGCGATGCCTGAGGAAAATGCCCTGGTGCTGCACATGCACGAGTTGCTGCTGTACCTCAATCGTCAGGGCGCCGCGACGTTCATGACCGTCGCCCAACATGGGCTGGTCGGTGACATGCAGGCGCCCGTCGATATTACCTATCTCGCCGACACCGTCATTCTGCTGCGCTACTTCGAAGCCCTGGGCAAGGTTCGCCGAGCGATCTCGATCATCAAGAAACGTACCGGCAGCCACGAATCGACCATCCGCGAATACCGCATCAGCAGCCGAGGCATGACCATCGGCAAACCACTGGATGCATTTCAGGGTGTATTGCGTGGCGTGCCCACTTATCTGGGCGCGAGCAATCCGCTGCTTGAGGAAGATGCCCAGTGACGGCCATGGAGGCAATGTCCGAGCGTGCGATCATTCTTGCGCCGTTGGGACGCGACAGCCAGATCGCGCTGATGATGCTCAACGAGGCAGGAGTCGAAGGGATCATCACAAAGGATCTGGTCGCGTTGTGCAACGAGCTGTCGCTAGGTGCCGGCCTGTTGGTGATTGCTTCCGAGGCCTTATTGGGCGCCGACCTTGAACCGTTGCTGAGTCTGATCGAACAGCAACCGGCATGGTCGGATCTGCCGATCGTGCTGCTGACCCATCACGGTGGCCCGGAGCAGAACCCTGCGTCGCGACTCGGTTCGCAGTTGGGCAACGTGACGTTCCTTGAGCGCCCGTTCCATCCGGTCACGCTGATCAGCCTGGTCACCACCGCGTTGCGCGGGCGACGACGGCAGTATGAAGCCAGGGACCGGTTGATTGATCTGAGCCAAAGTGAACTGCGCCTGCAAAACACTCTGGAAACCCTCGAGCAACAGGTTGAAGAGCGCACCGCGCAACTGCGCCGCAACGAGGAGGTCCTCAGGCAGTCGCAGAAAATGGAAGCGGTCGGCCAACTCACCGGCGGTATTGCTCACGACTTCAATAATATGCTGACCGGCATCATCGGCAGTCTGGAGCTGCTGCGTCGACGCCTGGCACGCGGACGCACCGAAGACCTGGACAGCCTGATCGATCTTGGAGTGACTTCCGCCAACCGCGCGGCGGGCCTGACGCATCGTTTGCTGGCGTTCTCTCGGCGTCAGTCGCTGGATTCAAAACCGGTGCAGATGAACACCCTTGTGCTGTCCATGGACGAGCTATTGCAACGCAGCATCAATGAGAGCATTCACCTGGAAATGCAGCTGGACGAGCAGCTGTGGGTGGCCGAGGCGGACCCCAACCAACTCGAAAGCGCCCTGCTCAACCTGGTGCTCAACGCCCGGGATGCCATGCCCGACGGCGGAAAGCTGCTGGTCAAAACCTCCAATCGGCATCTGGACACGGCGTTTACCGCGGCACACAGCAACCTGCAGCCGGGCGACTACATCGTCCTGAGTGTCACCGATACCGGTTACGGCATGCCGCAAAGCACCATCAACCGAGCTTTTGATCCCTTCTTCACGACCAAACCCATTGGCCAGGGCACAGGCTTGGGATTGTCGATGATTTACGGTTTCAGCAAACAGTCCGGCGGCCATGCGAGCATTGACAGTGAAGTCGGAAAAGGCACCACGGTCAGTCTGTTTTTGCCGCGTTTCAGCGGCGAACTGGTCCAGGATACCCAAATCGATGCCCAACATGCGCCTTACGCCCGGAACGGCGAAACCGTGCTGATCGTCGAGGATGATCCCGCAGTGCGAGTATTGGTCAGTGCCGTATTGAGTGAATTGGGTTACGCCTTCGTTGAAGCGGGCGATGCCGACAGCGCCATGCCGATACTCAACTCGGGTCAGCGAATCGACCTGCTGATCAGCGACGTGGGATTGCCGGGCATGAACGGCCGGCAACTGGCGGAAATCGGCCGGCAGTATCGGCCTGACCTGAAAGTATTGTTCATCACCGGTTACGCCGAACACGCTGCCGTACGCGGTGGTTTTCTTGATCCAGGCATGCAGATGATCACCAAGCCGTTCACCTTCGATTTGTTGACGGCGAAGGTGCGGGAGATGATCAGCGCCTGAGAGATTCTCGTGTAGGCGCTGCCGAAGGCTGCGATCTTTTGATCTGGGCCGTCGCGCAGGCGCAAAAAGATCAAAAGATCGCAGCCTGCGGCAGCTCCTACGGGGGGCCAGCCGTCTTCAGCACAGCATGTCCTGCATGATCTTTTGCAACACATCCAGATCGAAGGGCTTGCCCAGGATCGGTGCTTTGCGGGTGATCGGGCTGTCGGTCTCGCGAATTTCCTGCGGGTAGCCGCTGATGAAGATGACCTTGAGCTCCGGTCGCAGCTTGACGGCGGGTTCGGCGATCTGCACGCCAGTGATTCCCCCCGGTAAGCGGAAGTCGGTGATCATCATGTCCAGATGCGGTTTGCTCGCCAGAATTTCAAAGGCCTGTTCGCCGTTCTCGGCTTGCAGCACCCGGTAACCCTCACTCGACAAGTAAGTAGACAGCACCATCAAGATCGAAGGGTCATCCTCGACGATCAGTACCACATCTTGTGCATCTTCACTCATGGAAAGCCTTTGTTCAGTCAATAGCTGCTGATACGACCTTGCGGTCACTCAGAGGTTGCGTTTATCGGGCTGTTTTCCTGCAGCGGCAGACAAACGCGAAACAAGGCGCCTTCGCCAATCCGGCTCTCGACGGTGATGGAGCCACCGTGGGCGGCGACAATCTGCTCCGAAATAAACAGCCCCAGGCCCAGTCCCGCTACAACGGTCTTGGCGCAAACGCGTTCGAATTGTTGAAAAATGCGCGGCTGATCCTCTTCACTGATCCCGATACCGCGGTCCTGAACCTCAATCCACGCTAGCCCGTCCTGATTGTACACGCGTACGTCGATCAGGCTGTTGGCGCCATAACGCAGCGCATTGGTCAACAAGTTGGAAACCACTTGTTCGATACGGAATTCGTCCCAGTGCCCCATCACCGGCTGCTCGGCCGTCAAGATGACCGACGATTGCGCGGCCTCGACCTGCGGGGCAAAGTTTTGCAGAAGATTGTTTACCAGTTGCACAAGGTCAAACCGGCTGGGGCGAATCGACAGCTTGCCGGTGCGAATCCGCGACACATCGAGCATGTCTTCGATCAGGCGGATCAGGCTTTTGATCTGCCGCTCGTCGCGGTCGACCATGGCGTGCATTTTGTCCATCGTGAATGCCGCGGCGTTATCCCGGGCCAGGTGCATTTTACGTAACTGGGTTTCGAGAATCAGGCCATTGAGTGGCGTACGGACTTCGTGGGCCACGATGGACATGAAGTCATCTCGCATGCGCACCGCCTGCTCCAGCTCATTCTGGGTGTTCTGCAACTGTTTGAGCAGCGCCTCCTGCTCCCGTCGACTTTGCTCCAGCGCCTGGACCTGATGCTCCATCGCTTTGCTCTGGCGATACAGGTCGACAAAGACATTGACCTTGCTCTTGACCGCATGAACATCCAGCGGCTTGTGCAAGAAATCCACCGCACCGCTTTCATAACCCTTGAACGCGTAGTTAAGCTCGCGGCCGGCGGCACTGACGAACACAATCGGGATGTTTTTGGTTTTTTCCGTGCCGCGCATCAACTCGGCCAGCTCGAAGCCGTTCATGCCGGGCATCTGCACATCAAGAATGGCCAAGGCGAATTCATGCTGCAGCAACAGCGACAAGGCTTCGTCGGCGCACAGGGCTTTGTAGACGATACGGTCTTCGCGCCTGATCAATGCATCGAGCGCCAGAAGGTTTTCCGGCAGGTCGTCGACGATCAATAATTTGGCCTGGACATTTCTTAACATGCGACTCGTTCCAGCTCGACAAACAGATGGCTAATGCCGCGAAGATCCAGCCGATGAGTATCCAGCACTGCCCTATTCATGATTTGCGATAAATCCGTTCTGGTTTGACCAATGCTTCAAATTGTTTGCCATAGGCCGAGAATTCCAGGGTTTCCTTACTGCCCAGAGCCAGAATCCCCCGATGACACAGCGATTCGTGAAACAAGCCAAACGCACGATCCTGAAGTTTTTTATTGAAATAAATCAATACATTACGGCATGAAATCAATTGAGTCTCCGAGAACACACTGTCGGTGGCCAGGCTGTGGTCGGCGAAGGTCACGTTGTCGCACAGACTCTTGTCGAAAATCGCATAACCATAGGCCGCCGTGTAGTAATCGGCGAACGAGCGCTGACCACCCGCCTGCTGGTAGTTGTGAGTGTAGGCCCGGACGTTCTCCAAGGAGAAAATCCCCTGCCGCGCTTTATCCAGCGAGTATGGGTTGATGTCGGTGGCATAGAGAATGGTGCGATCCAGCAGGCCTTCTTCACGCAGCAGAATCGCCATCGAATAGACCTCTTCGCCAGTGCTGCAACCGGCGATCCAGACCTTGATCGACGGGTAAGTCTTGAGCAGTGGAACCACTTCCTGACGTAACGCCAGAAAATGCGAAGGGTCGCGGAACATTTCACTGACCGGAATCGTCAGGCATTGCAGCAGCTGCATGAACGCACTCGGATTATGCAAAACCTTCTCTTGCAGCGCCGAGATGGTTTTGCACTCCAACTGACTCAAGGCGTGATTGACCCGGCGTTTGATCGAAGCGCTGGAATAATCGCGAAAATCGTAGCTGTACTTGAGGTAGATCGCCTCGATCAACAAGCGCAATTCGATGTCATTGCCGCACTCCACTAGATGCGTTCCATCTTCGGTAGCCACACACGAATCAGCGAAAACAGGCGATCCAGGTCAATGGGTTTGGCCAGGTAGTCGTTGGAACCGGCCTGCAAGCAGCGCTCCTGATCGTCTTTCATCGCCTTGGCCGTCACCGCAATGATTGGCAGTTTGCGCCAGCGCGGGTCCTTGCGGATCTCGAGGGTGGCTTCGAAACCATCCATTTCCGGCATCATCACGTCCATCAGCACCAGGTCAATGTCCTCGACTTCATTCAATTTCTCGATCGCCTCACGGCCGGTGCGGCCAATGACCACGACGGCGCCCTTTTGCTCCAAGGCGCTGGTAAGGGCGAAGATGTTGCGTACATCGTCGTCCACCAACAGCACTTTACGGCCCTCGAAAACCTTGTCGCGGCTGCGGGCGATCTTGAGCATCGTCTGGCGCTCCTGGGACAAGCGGGATTCGATCTTGTGCAGAAAAAGTGTCACTTCGTCCAGCAACCGCTCGGGCGAGCGAGCGCCCTTGATGATGATCGAGCGAGAGTATTTGCGCAGCTCCGCCTCTTCGTCCCGGGTCAGGTTACGTCCGGTATAGACGATCACTGGCGGGAACGAGCAGATATCTTCGATGGACATGCGTTTGAGCAAGTCGTTGCCGAGCATGTCCGGCAGCTTCAGGTCGATGATCATGCAGTCGAAAATCGTGGTGCGCAGCAAATCCAGCGCATCCTGCGCCAGGCCGACAGCGGTGATTTCAATCTCCTCATCGCCGATCAGCCGGGCGATGCTGTCGCGTTGCACGTCGTCGTCTTCAACCAGCAAGACCCGTTTGACCTTTTGCGTCAATTTGTCTTCGAGACGGGCAAATACCTCCTTGAGCTCCTCGCGTGTGGTGGGCTTGACCGCATAACCGATGGCGCCCAGATGCATGGCCGCCTCGACCCGGTCTTCGACCGAAATCACGTGCACCGGAATGTGCCGGGTTTCGGCATGCTCTTTAAGGCGCTGCAAAACCGTCAGCCCGGAATGATCCGGCAGGCGCATGTCCAGCAGAATCGCATCAGGGAGGAACTGCATGGCCAGGTCGTAGCCTTCGTCGGCGCCGTGGGCCACCAGGCACTGATAACCCAGTTCATGGGCCAGATCGTAGAGAATGTGCGCGAAGTCTGGCTCATCCTCCACGACCAGAATGCAACGAGTCGCGAATGGCGCCTTGTTGCGATCATCGTCGAAACGCGGAATGTCGACGTCGGCAATCAGGGGCCCAGGCGCAGCAACCACGGCGTTTTTCGGCACGGCCACTGGCGTGGCGCTCATTGCCTCGACAGGCACCTCGTCCGGTTCGACGTAATGCTGCGGCAACATCAGGGTGAACACGCTGCCTTGCCCAGGCGTACTGGTCACGCTGATGGAGCCGCCCAACAACGTGGCCAGATCACGAGAAATCGACAAACCCAGGCCGGTGCCACCGTAACGGCGGTTGATGGTGCCATCGGCCTGACGGAAGGCTTCGAAAATGCTTTCCTGCTGATCCGGCGCGATACCGATGCCCGAATCGCGGATGATAAAGGCAATGCCCTCGCCCGGCTGGGCAGCGACGCTCAGGCTGACAGTGCCCTTCTCGGTGAACTTCACGGCGTTGGACAACAGGTTCTTGATCACCTGCTCCAGGCGCTGGCGATCGGTGAACAACACAAGCGGCGCATCGGCCAGCAATTGCACCTGGAAATCCAGGTTCTTTTGCGCAGCCAACGGCTGGAACATGCCACGCAAGCCTTCCACCAGACGCGCGACATGGGTGTTTTCCGCTCGCACCTCAAGCTTGCCGGCCTCGACCTTGGAAATGTCGAGAATGTCGTTGATCAGGTTCAGCAAATCGTTGCCGGCGGAATAAATCGACTCGGCGAATTTGACCTGTTCGGCACTGAGGTTTTCTTGCGGGTTTTCCGCCAACAACCTGGCCAGAATCAACGAACTGTTCAGCGGCGTGCGCAGTTCATGGGACATGTTGGCGAGGAATTCGGATTTGTATTTGCTCGAGCGCTGCAACTCTTTGGCGCGCGCTTGGAGCTCAATCTGCGCCAGATTCAGCTCGGTGTTCTTCTGGTCCATGGCATCGCGTTGCGCGGCCAGGATCTGCCCCTGCTCGGCGAGTTGTTCGTTGGTTTGCTCCAGCTCCACCTGCTGGGCTTGCAGATGAGTCTGGGACTCCTTGAGGATCCGCGACTGCTCTTCCAGCTCTTCGTTGGCGCTCTTGAGCTCTTCTTGCTGAACCTGCAGCTCTTCGTTGAGTTGCTGGGCTTCGGCGAGCACTTCCTGCAAGCGTTGACGATAGCGAGCGGCCTCGATCGAGGTGCCGATGTTGCCGGCGATCAACTCAAGCAGTTCAACATCACGATCCGTCAGCGTGCGCAGGAAACCCAGTTCGATCACACCGTTGACCCGATCGTCGTCGCTGGTGGGCACTACTAATACGCTATGCGGCAAACCTTCGCCCAGGCCGGAACTGACTTTGAAGTAGCCGCCCGGGACATCATCCAGGCGAATCAAACGCCCTTGTTGCGCCACCTGGCCGACAATGCCTTCGCCACTGTAGATCTGCTGTTCAAGCGCTTCCTGTTCCCGGGAAAAACCGTAAGACGCGATGCGCTTGAGGCCGCCGTGATCCTCACGGACATAGATCGCCGCGACAGCCGTGCCCAAGTATTGCGCGCAGAACTGCAAAATGTTGCGCCCCAACACATTGAGCGATAGCTGGCCCAAGACTTGCTCGGCCAGTTCAGTCTGGCCATTGCGCAACCAGGCTTGCTGTTCCAGACGCAGGGCGCTGGCCTGTTGTCTGGCGAGGTTGGCGCTGTAACTTTGCGACAGTTTGAGCAGGTCCCGACGGCCAATGTAGGCCAACAACCCGCTGATAGCGGCCACCAACAGCAGATAAAGGGCGATGCTCCAGATCGTAGTGCGGCGCACTTCCTCGTTGCGCGTAGCACGCAACTGCTGCTCCAGGTCGATAACGTCTTCGAATTGCTTGCGGATCTCGTCGGTCAGGCGCTTGCCACGCCCGGCCTTGACGACGCCACGGTAGTCACCGTTGGCGCGCTGCAAATCGATCATCGCTTGCGCGTAAGTGGCCCATTCGGTCTGCAAGGCCTGGAGCCGGTGCAGACGATCAGTCTGGAGCGGATTGTCGGCAGTCAATTCGAGCAAGGTACTGAGCGCGACGGCGATTCTCGGCTTGGCCGTCTCGTAGGGATCGAGGAAATGTTCATCGCCACTGAGCAGAAACCCGCGCATGCCGGTTTCCAGATCGACGGTCAGCTTTATCGCTTCATTGGCATTATTGATCACCCGGTCGGTGTGCTGGACCCACTGGATCACCGACAGCAGGTAGGTGATCAGCGAAACGAAGAAAACCGCACTGATGACGCCCATACCCAGTGGCAGGCTGACGTTGCGGCTCAGGAGTTTACGGAATCGTTGCTCATCAACCGAAGACGCAGAGGTCATGGGAAGCCTTGTCGTGCTGTTGAAAGGCATCGAGTCTGCCCCAAAACGGCCGGGGCGATCCATTTTTCTGACACGTTTTGCGGTAAAAACCTGCATTTAGCTGCTCTGGGACAAAGGAGCGGTTATTCTCTGCGGCTCTGGTGCGGCTATTGTCTTTGTAACGCGTCGGGAACCTGTCGTGATTCGTCACTGACCCATGCTGGAGTCCGGCGATTTCGATTGTCCGGCAACCGCGAAATTCAATGTTGAGAGCCCCACTATGTCCGCTGACACCTCCACCATTCTAGTCGTCGAAGACGATGACATTGTGCGCGCACTGATCGTCGATGTGCTGGAGGAGCTCGAATTCGAAGTACTCGAGGCAGATGGTAGCGAACAGGCCCTGGAGTTTCTAAATGACGAAGACCAGGACATTGAATTGCTAATGACAGATGTGGGGTTGCCGGTCATGGACGGTCGGGAATTGGCCAGGCAAGCGCGCATGCTGCGTCCGGAATTACCCATTCTGTTCGCCACTGGCTATGCCGAAAGCATCGAGGTGCCTGACGGCATGCATACCATTGGCAAGCCATTTTCCATTGATCAATTGCGGGGCAAGGTCCAGGACATCCTCAAGGACTGACTTTTCTCGCGTCCCGATTCTTTCCATTCCCTACCCGCTTCAAGGAATACCCGTCAATGAGTCAGCCCCGCGCAACCAAAGTCCTGGTGATTGGTTACGTCTGGCCCGAGCCCCGCTCTTCTGCGGCCAGTGGGCATGTGATGCAAATTCTCGATATGTTCCTGCAGCAAGGCTGGGACGTCACCTTCAGCAGCCCGGCCGGCACCGGTGAACACCGTGCGGACCTGACCGCGTTGGGCATCCGCGAAGTGCCGATCGAGTTGAATAACAGCAGTTTCGACACCTTTGTCAGCGAACTGGCACCGGATATCGTGTTATTCGACCAGTTCATGATGGAAGAACAGTTCGGCTGGCGAGTAGAGAAACACTGCCCCGACGCCTTGCGCGTGCTGGAAACCTCTGACCTGCAAAGCCTGCGACATGCCCGGCATCAGCGCCTCAAGGAACGCTTGAAGGCCAGTGATGATGCCAATGATTTCAGTGAATTGTTCGCCCCGGCATTGCGCGAAGAGTTCGAGCTCATGGCCGATACCGATCTGGCAAAACGGGAAATCGCCGCGCTGTATCGCTGCGACTTGAACCTGATGATCTCCGAAGTGGAGATTGAATTACTGGTCGAGCAGTTCGGGTTACCTCAATCATTGCTGCACTGGTGTCCGTTGATGGTCGAACCGCTGACCACCGCATCGCCAGCCTTTGAAGACCGGGCGCATTTCCTCAGTATCGGCAACTTCCGTCACGCGCCGAACTGGGACGCCGTGCTCTGGATGAAAACCACGATCTGGCCGCTGATCCGTGCACAGCTGCCAGAGGCGCAACTGCACATCTACGGCGCGTACACGCCGCCCAAAGCCACCGCCCTGCACAATGCGGCCCAAGGGTTTCATGTGATGAACTGGGCAGAAGATGCATTGCAAGTCATGTCCGCGGCGCGGATATGCCTGGCGCCGTTACGCTTTGGTGCGGGTATAAAAGGCAAGATTGTCGACGCCATGCTGTGTGGCACGCCCAATGTCACCACCCCGATTGGCGCGGAAGCGATGCACCGCGAACAGCCGTGGCCGGGTGCCGTGACCCGAACCGCGCGTGAGTTCGCCGATCGTGCGGTTCGTCTGTATAAAGACAAAGACCTGTGGACGAGCGCCCAATCCCATGGACAGCAACTATTAGTGGATCGCTATCAGCCAGCGGTACATGGCCCGGCGCTGATCGAAAAGTTGCTGCATTGCCAGCAACACCTGACACAACTTAGAAGAAATAACTTTACCGGCGGCATGTTGCGTCATCATCAACATAAAAGTACCCAGTACATGGCGCAGTGGATCGAGGCAAAGAATCGAAATCCATAACCAGGTTTTCAACCTTCTCCAACGAGCGGATGTATAAACCACACAGTTAGCATCAATCGAGCGATTGGCCATCGACTCGTTCACCGCTATAAATACGGAAAGCCACCTCTCAAGTATTTCGATACTCAGAGGTATGGCTTCTCCTATTTAATCGATGCAAGGATGCATTAATGAACAATAACGCTTCAGATAATTACGCCCTCAACAACTGGATGACCGCGACACCGGCCATCGACACGTTATCGCTCTGCCAGTTAACGCTGCCAGGCACTCACAATGCGGGCTGCGACTGGAAAGCGTCCTACCCAATAATTCCCGGCGCTCACTGGCTGGCATGCCAGCACGATTCGTTTTATGCCCAACTGAACAATGGTTCGCGGGCTCTGGATGTTCGATTGGATTTTGTCTTCGACGAACCGGGGCTGGGCAAATTCCGTTTTCAGCACAACGGATACCGCTCCACCCGTACGTTGGGGCACCTTGTGACAGATGTGAACCGTTTTCTTCAGGAAAACCCAGACGAATTTATCATTTTGGACTTCCACGAACTGAAGGGTAGCCAGCAACCCTTTGACTATCATTTTTTCAACGAAATGATGCTCAGGTTTCTGGGCGAAAGAATGATTCCTTCCAACAACCTGCACCTTAGCCTCGGTCAACTCAAGAAACTCAGCAACGTGCAAAGAGTCCTGGTCGCTGCCGAAGGGGACCGGGAGCTTGATCGAACCCGGTTTTGCAAAAAAATCGAGCATAAATGGAGTGGCATCGCCGACACGAATGCCGCTGAACTGGAAAAACACATCATTGAAGTTTTGAAAAACCCTCCCGGCACATGGGCACCATGGTCTCTTTCCGCAACCTGTTACAGCATTACTGGCGGCCCTGTCGACATCAAAGGACATCTCACTTGGTGGTTCGATCTCGCCAAACGCGATTGGGCTACCCAATGCAACATTATCAATGTCGATTTCATTGAAGAGTCAAAAATAGTTTCTTATTGTCGAGCCGCGAGCTTGATAAAAGCGAACAAACAAATCAAATAGTTCCACACCGACGCACCTCCTTTAGCTAAAACGATTATTCCTGTGCTGGTTCTGAACTCGTCTTCATGACAGCTTGCTTTCGATGAGTGCGAGATCGTTCCCCATTGCATGAGCCGGCGTGAACGGTCAGTGTCGTGGGCTGGCACAATCAGCCTGGAAAGAGGCATGATCAACCGGCGATAACAATAAAAGTGCCCTGAGATGAGCCGACCAGCCAGAGTTACCGACCCTTCCTACGAATTGATGGACGACCATAACGGGTTGTCCATCATCTATCGTCAGCACGGCTTCCCTTGCCCGTTGGTGCGCTGGCACTTCCACAAGGAATATGAACTGCACCTGATCGTCGCCAGCTCCGGGAAGGTGTTCATCGGTGACTACATCGGCAACTTTTACCCGGAAACACTGTTTCTGACGGGCCCCAACCTGCCCCACAACTGGATCAGCCAAGTGGCTGAAGATGAAGTGGTGCCCAAGCGCGACATGCTGGTCAATTTCACTGACGAACTGTTCGAAAGTGGCCATCAGGTGTTTGCCGAGCTCAAGATGCTCGCCCCTTTGCTGGAGCGCGCGCAGTACGGCATCGAGTTTCGCTGCAAGCGCACAATCCGCCAGGCCATGACCTTGATGCAGCGCATCGCTGATACCAGAGGCATGACCCGGCTTGGGCATTTTTTTATCCTGTTGGAGTTGCTGGCCGCGTCCGATGATTATCAGTTGCTGTCCGGTGCGACGACGCCGCAATTGGCCGATGAACACAATATCGACCGCACCAACCGGGCGGTGGATTACATCTTTGCCCATTACGCCCGGGAACTGCCGCTGGATGAAGTCGCCGAGCACCTGGGGCTCAAACCAACCTATTTCAGCCGCGTGTTCAAACAGGCCACCGGGCGCTGCTTTATCGAATTCGTCAATCGCCTGCGCATCAGCAAATCCTGCGAGCTGCTGGCCGATGGCGATAAAACCGTGACCGATGTGTGTTTTGAATCGGGCTTCAACAATATTTCCAACTTCAACCGGCGCTTTCAACAGCTCAAGGGCATGACGCCTTCGCACTACCGGCGGTTGGCGGTGCAGCGTTTGACCGAGCAAAACCTGGGCTAAGCGCTTTTCGTAGGAGCGAGGCTTGCCAGCGAAGGCGGTGTGTCAGACAAAACGCCTTCGCGGGCAAGCCTGGCTCCTACAGTCCCCCCTATTACAGATCAAAAACCTATACGGATTCGATAGCAGCTAATTGCTGGATAACCGTTCCTTACGCCTCACACCCCAAACCCCAGTGCAAAAAAGTATCGGTCACAGTGCGATGGATGATTTGTCAGCCCATCGATTGAAGGCTGTAATCAGCGCACATTCTTCCTGCCCAGGAAGACACAAAAACAATAACTGTCCTTCTGTAACCCGCCGGGTGCAGAAAAGGAGTGCACGATGCAACCTTCTGTAAAAGCTCTGCTTGCCCTCACCTGCATGACCCTCAGTAGCGTCAGCCTCGGCGCCCAGACCCTGACCATCGCCACCGTCAACAACAGCGACATGATCCGCATGCAAAAACTCTCGAAAACCTTCGAGGCCGAGCATCCGGACATCAAGCTCAATTGGGTGGTGCTCGAAGAAAACGTCCTGCGCCAACGCCTGACCACCGACATCGCCACCCAGGGCGGGCAGTTCGATGTGTTGACCATCGGCATGTACGAAGCCGCACTCTGGGGCGCCAAGGGGTGGCTGGAACCGATGAAGGACTTGCCGGCCAGTTATGCCCTGGACGACGTGTTCCCGTCAGTCCGTGAAGGCCTTTCGGTGAAGGGCACGCTCTATGCCCTGCCGTTCTACGCGGAAAGCTCCATCACCTATTACCGCACCGACCTGTTCAAGAACGCCGGGCTGACCATGCCCGAGCGCCCGAGCTGGACCCAGATCAGCGAATTTGCCGGCAAACTCACCAACAAAGACAAAGAACAGTACGGTATCTGCCTGCGCGGCAAGGCGGGCTGGGGCGAGAACATGGCGCTGATCACCACCGTCGCCAATGCTTACGGCGCACGCTGGTTCGATGAAAAATGGCAGCCGGAATTTCCCGGGCCTGAATGGAAAAACGCGCTGAATTTCTATGTCGAGACCATGAAGGAGTCCGGCCCTCCCGGTGCGTCGAGCAACGGTTTCAACGAGAACCTGGCGCTGTTCAACAGCGGCAAGTGTGCAATCTGGGTCGATGCCAGCGTCGCCGGCTCGTTCGTCACCGACAAGAACCAAAGCAAGGTCAGCGAACACGTCGGCTTCACCTACGCACCGCATGAAACCACCGATAAAGGGTCGGCCTGGTTGTATTCCTGGGCGCTGGCCATTCCGACCAGTTCCAAAGCCAAAGAGGCGGCGAAAACATTCAGCACCTGGGCCACGTCCAAGGAATATGGCGCGCTGGTCGCAGAAAAAGACGGTATCGCCAACGTGCCCCCAGGCACTCGCACTTCGACTTACACCGAGGCTTATATGAACGCCGCGCCGTTCGCCAAGGTGACCCTGGAATCGCTGAAGGCCGCGGACCCGAGCAAACCGTCCATCAAGCCCGTGCCCTACATCGGCATCCAGCTGGTGACCATTCCTGAGTTCCAGGCCGTGGGCACCCAGGTCGGCAAGCTGTTCTCGGCAGCGCTGATTGGCCAGACCACGGTCGACCAGGCTTTGACCGCCGCCCAGTCAACCACCGAACGTGAGATGAAGCGCGCCGGTTATCCCAAGTAATCCCGGCCCCTGTAGGAGCGAGGCTTGCCCGCGAAAGCGGTGTGTCAGACAAATCGCCTTCGCAGGCAAGCCTCGCTCCAACTGGTTTTGCGCTATGCCTGCTTTCGCACTTAATCGGTTCTATCGCCATGAATATTTCCACTGTCAAAGCTCACATGGACATTGCCCAACCGGTGCGTAAAAGCCGGTTGACCAACCCCGGCTGGTTTCTGGTCAGCCCCTCGGTGGCGTTGTTGCTGCTGTGGATGATCGTGCCGCTGGGCATGACCGTTTACTTTTCAATGATCCGCTACAACCTGCTCTACCCCGGTGAAAACCAGTTCGTGGGGCTGGAAAACTTCAGCTACTTTCTGAGTGACTCGGGCTTCCTGCCCGGCGCCACCAACACCCTGCTGCTGGTGGGCAGTGTGTTGCTGATCAGCGTGGTGTTCGGCGTGTTGATCAGCGCCTTGCTGGAGGCCAGTGAGTTTCTCGGTCGCGGCATCGTGCGTGTGATGTTGATCTCGCCGTTCTTCATCATGCCCACCGTCGGTGCGCTGATCTGGAAGAACCTGATCTTTCACCCGGTCTCGGGGATTCTCGCCTGCATCTGGAAACTGTTCGGCGCGCAACCGGTGGACTGGCTCGCGCATTACCCGCTGCTGTCGATCATCATCATTGTCTCCTGGCAATGGTTGCCCTTCGCGATCCTGATCCTGATGACCGCCATGCAGTCCCTCGACCAGGAACAGAAAGAAGCCGCGCGCCTGGACGGTGCTGGGCCAGTCGCGATTTTCTGGCACCTGACCCTGCCACACCTGGCCCGGCCGATTGCGGTGGTGGTGATGATCGAAACCATCTTCCTGCTCTCGGTGTTCGCCGAAATCTTCACCACCACCAATGGTGGCCCCGGCTACGCCTCGACCAACCTTGCCTACCTGATCTACAACCAGGCGCTGGTGCAGTTCGACGTCGGCATGGCGTCCGCCGGTGGTTTGATCGCGGTGTTGATTGCCAACATCGCGGCCATCGTGCTGGTGCGGATGATCGGCAAAAACCTGACAGACAAAGCCTGAGGCCTGCGCCATGACCCTTCAACAATCCCGCCGCCTGCAAAGCCTGCTGCTCGGCACCCTGGCCTGGGCCATTGCGATCGTGATCTTCTTCCCGATCTTCTGGATGGTGCTGACCAGTTTCAAAACCGAAATCGATGCGTTCGCCACCCCGCCGCAGTTCATCTTCATGCCGACGCTGGAGAACTACCTGCACATCAACGAGCGCAGCGATTACTTCAGCTTCGCCTGGAACTCGGTGGTGATTTCCTTCAGCGCCACGGCCCTGTGCCTGCTGATCGCGGTGCCGGCGGCCTACTCCATGGCGTTCTATGAAACCCAGCGCACCAAAGGCACGCTGCTGTGGATGCTCTCGACCAAGATGCTGCCGCCGGTGGGCGTGCTGATGCCGATCTATCTGCTGGCCAAGAGCTTTGGCCTGCTGGACACGCGCCTCGCGCTGATCGTGATTTACACGCTGATCAACCTGCCGATCGTGGTCTGGATGACTTACACCTACTTCAAGGACATCCCCAAAGACATCCTCGAAGCCGCACGCCTGGACGGCGCAACCCTGTGGCAGGAAATGGTCCGGGTGTTGCTGCCGATCGCCAAGGGCGGCCTGGCTTCCACGGTTTTGTTGTCATTGATCTTGTGCTGGAACGAGGCGTTCTGGTCGCTGAACCTGACCTCGTCCCAAGCCGCGCCACTGACCGCGTTGATCGCCTCGTACTCAAGCCCCGAAGGTCTGTTCTGGGCCAAGTTGTCGGCGGTATCGACCCTGGCCTGTGCACCGATCCTGATCTTCGGCTGGATCAGCCAGAAACAATTGGTCCGCGGCCTGTCGTTCGGCGCCGTGAAATGAAGATCGCGACTCAACGCGATCCCTGTAGGAAAAGCCCGCACGGCTCAACTGAATAACAACACCTGGAGGCCCATCATCATGGCCAACCTGAAAATCAAAAATCTGCAAAAAGGCTTCGAAGGTTTTTCCATCATCAAAGGCATCGACCTGGAAGTGAATGACAAGGAATTCGTGGTGTTCGTCGGTCCGTCAGGCTGCGGCAAATCCACCCTGCTGCGACTGATCGCCGGCCTTGAAGAAGTCAGCGGCGGCACCATCGAGCTCGATGGCCGCGACATCACCGAAGTCAGCCCGGCCAAACGCGACCTGGCGATGGTGTTCCAGACTTACGCCCTGTACCCACACATGAGCGTGCGCAAAAACATGTCGTTCGCCCTGGACCTGGCCGGTGTGGCGAAAGCCGAAGTCGAGAAAAAAGTCGGCGAAGCGGCGCGCATCCTTGAGCTTGGGCCGATGCTGGAGCGCAAGCCCAAGCAACTGTCCGGCGGTCAGCGGCAACGCGTGGCCATCGGCCGGGCGATCGTGCGTAACCCGAAAATCTTCCTGTTCGATGAACCGCTGTCCAACCTCGACGCCGCCCTGCGGGTACAGATGCGCCTGGAACTGTTGCGCCTGCACAAAGAACTGCAAGCCACGATGATCTACGTGACCCACGACCAGGTCGAAGCGATGACCATGGCCGACAAAGTCGTCGTGCTCAATGGCGGCAAGATCGAGCAAGTCGGTTCGCCACTGGACCTGTATCACCAGCCGGCCAACCTGTTTGTCGCAGGCTTCCTCGGCACGCCGAAAATGGGCTTGCTCAAGGGCAAAGTCACCCGCGTCGAAAGCCAGCGCTGCGAAGTGCTGCTGGACGCGGGAACCCGCATCACGTTGCCGCTGAGCGGCGCCCACCTGAGCGTCGGCGGCGCGGTGACCTTAGGGATTCGCCCGGAGCATCTGAACCTGGCGCAAACCGGCGACTGCAGCTTGCAGGTGACGGCGGACGTTAGCGAACGCCTGGGCAGCGACACCTTCTGCCACGTTCTGACGTCTTCCGGCGAAGCGCTGACCATGCGTGTTCGCGGCGATCTGGCCAGCCGTTATGGCGAGACCCTGAGCCTGCACCTGGATGCCGAGCACTGCCATTTATTCGATGCCGACGGCGTGGCGCTGACCCGCCCACTGCGCGCCGCAGCCTGATCCGAGAGCATGCGATGAAATTGAACAGACAGAACCTCAACCGCCTCGCTCCTGAGGTGGCCCTGCCCGCCTACACCCTGAGCGATACCCGCCAAGGCATCGCGCACATTGGCGTCGGTGGTTTCCACCGCGCGCATCAGGCGTATTACACCGATGCCTTGATGAATACCGGCCAAGCATTGGACTGGGCCATTTGCGGGGTCGGCCTGCGCGCCGAAGACCGTCGCGCCCGGGACGATCTCAAAGAGCAGGATTATCTGTTTACCCTGTACGAACTCGGTGACGCCGACGACGCTGAAGTGCGGGTGATTGGCGCCCTCCGGGACATGCTGCTGGCCCAGGACAGCGTCGAGGCGCTGATCGACAAACTCGCCGATCCAGACATCCGCATCGTCTCGCTGACCATCACCGAAGGCGGCTATTGCATCGATGACAGCAACGGCGAATTCATGGCGCACCTGCCGCAGATCCAGCATGATCTGGCTCACCCGAACGCACCGCAAACCGTGTTCGGTTTTCTCTGCGCCGCACTGGCCAAACGTCGTGCGGCCGGCACGCCTGCGTTCACGCTGATGTCTTGCGATAACCTGCCGCACAACGGCGCCGTGACCCGCAAAGCCCTGCTCGCGTTCGCCGCCCTGCGTGACGCCGATCTGCGCGACTGGATCGAGCGCCATGTCAGTTTCCCTAATGCGATGGTCGACCGCATCACGCCGATGACCAGCACCGGGCATCGTCTGCAACTGCACGACAAACACAGCATCGACGACGCTTGGCCGGTAGTCTGCGAGCCGTTTGTGCAATGGGTGCTGGAAGACAAGTTCGTCAACGGTCGCCCAGCCTGGGAAAAAGTCGGGGTGCAGTTCACCGACGACGTTACGCCGTACGAAGAGATGAAAATCAAACTGCTCAACGGCAGCCATCTGGCGCTGACCTATCTGGGCTTTTTGAAAGGTTATCGCTTCGTCCACGAAACCATGAACGACCCCCTGTTCGTGCGCTACATGCGCGCCTATATGGACCTGGACGTGACGCCGCAACTGGCGCCGGTGCCGGGGATCGACCTGACCGAATACAAAAACACCCTGGTGGCGCGCTTCTCCAACCAGGCGATTGCCGATCAGCTGGAGCGGGTGTGTTCGGATGGCTCGTCGAAGTTTCCGAAATTCACCGTGCCGACCATCAACCGCTTGATTGCCGATGGCCGGGAGACCAAGCGTGCGGCGCTGGTGGTCGCGGCGTGGGCGCTGTACCTCAAAGGCGTGGATGAGACTGGCCAGACCTACGCCATTCCTGATCCACGGGCGGCGTTCTGTCAGGCGCTGGTGGCCGATGATGCGTTGATCACGCAGCGGTTATTGGACGTGGAGGAAATTTTTGGGACGGCGATTCCGAACTCCGCCGAATTTGTCACAGCATTCCAATGGTGCTGTAACAGTTTGCGGGAGGTTGGGGTGACGCGGACCCTCGAAAGAGTGCTTGCCACCTGATCATTCCCACGCTCTGCGTGGGAATGCAGCCCGGGACGCTCCGCGTCCCATCCAGAAGCGGACGCAGAGCGTCCATTGAGGCATTCCCACGCAGAGCGTGGGAACGATCTTCGGTAGGATCTTCCATGGCAAATCAACAACTATTCCTGGGCATCGACTGCGGCACCCAAGGCACCAAAGCCGTGGTCCTCGACGCGTGCAGCGGCGAGGTCCTCGGTCAAGGCGCCGCCGCCCATAGCCTGATCAGCGGCGCCAACGGTCGACGCGAGCAAGACACTGCCCAATGGCTGGAAGCCTTTACCCTGGCTACCCACCGTGCATTGCTCGCAGCGAATGTAGACGGTCAGGCCATCCTCGGCATTGGTGTTTCCGGCCAGCAGCATGGCCTGGTGCTGCTCGACGAGCGCGGCCAGGTGCTGCGCCCGGCCAAGCTCTGGTGCGACACCGAATCGACGCCGCAGAACGACCGCTTGCTCGCCCATCTGGGCGGCGAAAAAGGCTCCCTGGAACGCCTCGGCGTGGTCATCGCGCCGGGCTACACCGTGTCCAAATTGCTTTGGACCAAAGAACAGCATCCGGAAGTGTTCGCCCGAATCGCTCGTATTTTGCTGCCCCATGACTACCTCAACTACTGGCTCACCGGCCGCAGTTGCAGCGAGTACGGTGATGCGTCAGGCACGGGTTATTTCAACGTGCGCACCCGCCAGTGGGATTTGCAACTGCTGCGCGACATTGACCCTACGGGGCGCCTGCAAGCGGCGCTTCCGCAGCTGATCGACGCCCACCAGCCGCTCGGCACCATCCTGCCGAGTATTGCCGAACACTTGGGCATCAACCCGCATGCGCTGGTCTCCAGTGGCGGCGGCGACAACATGATGGGCGCGATCGGCACTGGCAATATACAGCCCGGTGCGATCACCATGAGCCTTGGCTCCTCGGGCACGGTTTACGCCTATGCCGAGCAAGCGAACGTCAGCCCCGACGCCTCGGTCGCGACGTTCTGCTCCTCCAGCGGCGGCTGGCTGCCGCTGATTTGCACGATGAACCTGACCAACGCGACCGGTGCGATTCGCGAGCTGTTCGAACTGGATATCGAAGCGTTCAACGGCTTGGTCGAGCAAGCGCCGATCGGTGCCGACGGCGTGTGCATGCTGCCGTTCCTCAATGGCGAACGCGTCCCCGCCCTGCCCCATGCCCGCGGCAGCCTGCTGGGGTTGACCATGACCAACCTGACCCGGGCCAACGTGTGCCGCGCCGTGGTGGAAGGCACCACGTTCGGTTTGCGTTACGGGCTGGACCTTCTGCGCCAGAATGGCTTACAAAGCCTGCGCATCTGCCTGATCGGGGGCGGCTCGAAGAGCCCGGTGTGGCGACAGATCGTCGCTGACATCATGAATACACCCGTGATTTGCACCGAACAAAGCGAAGCCGCGGCCCTCGGCGCAGCGATTCAGGCGGCGTGGTGCAAATCCTGGGCAAACGGTCACGAAGACAGTCTGGCGGACTTGTGCGAGCGTTGCGTAAAGCTCGATCTGGCCAGTGAAACCTTACCGATTGCAGAAAATGTGTCGGCCTTTCAGCAGGCCTACGAACGCTATCAACAGCATGTCGCAACCCTTTAAAGAGCGAGAAACTATGTATCTGGTATGTGGCGAAGCGCTGTTCGATTTCTTCAGCGAAGACGATGCCAGCGGCCTGGCATCCAAAGTGAATTTCAAGGCGATTGCCGGTGGCTCGCCGTTCAATGTGGCGGTGGGTTTGCGCCGACTTGGCGTGGACGCCGGGCTGTTTGCCGGGCTGTCGACCGATTACCTCGGCCGACGTTTGCAGCAAGTGCTGCACGATGAAGGTGTGCGCCCGGACTACCTCGTGGACTTCGCCGCACCGACCACCTTGGCGATGGTCGCGGTCGGTGCCAATGGCTCGCCCCACTACAGCTTTCGTGGCGAAGGCTGCGCTGATCGGCAGTTGAGCCTGGCGCATCTGCCGACGCTTGGGCCTGAAGTACGCGGGTTGCACGTCGGCTCGTTTTCGCTGGTGGTGCAACCGATTGCCGATACCTTGCTGGCACTGGTGCAACGGGAAAGCGGCAAACGCCTGATCAGCCTCGACCCGAACGTGCGCCTGAATCCCGAGCCGAACATCGAGTTGTGGCGTTCGCGGATTGCCACGCTGGTGGAGCTGGCGGATCTGATCAAGGTCAGCGATGAAGACTTGAGCCTGTTGTACCCCGGGCAAGACCCTCAGCGCGTCATCGAAAGCTGGCTGGAATATCGCTGTCAGTTGGTGTTCCTGACCCGTGGCGGCGAAGGCGCGACGGTATTCAGCCGTGCCCACAGTGCGTGGTCGGTGCCGGCCTGTTCGGTGAAGATTGCCGACACCGTGGGTGCCGGGGATACCTTCCAGGCGGCGCTGATTACCTGGCTGACCGAGCAGCAGCTGGATTCGGTTGAAGGGTTGCAGCAGTTGAGCCGTGAACAGATCGACACGATGCTCAGGTTTGCGGGGAGTGCAGCGGCGTTGACCTGCAGCAAGACCGGGCCGGATTTGCCGTATCGGCAGCAGTTGGAAATGCGCTGAAGCTGATGGCCCCTTCGCGGGCAACCTCGCTCCTACAGCTCCGGTGTTGGCATGTTCAATGGATCGACACAAATCCGGTGTCGGCATGATCAACGGATCGACACAAAACCGGTATTGGCATGATCAATGGATCGCCACAAATCCTGTAGGAGCGAGGCTTGCCCGCGAAGGCGGCCTACCGGTTGCACAGCGAAAAATGGTAACTCCGCAATCAACGGCACAAGCCCATATCCATTGCTCGAAACCCTCTGGACAAGGGTTTCCCCTATACAGCTTGCCCTCCATTTGCGCCTTGAACATGGCACTTTAATCCTGCACCATCCGCCCCAGCTTTTTCAAAGGACGGAATTCAAGGCATGCTGGACGCAAACGCAATCCATATCTCCCTCACGCTCGAAGGCGTTTCCGTCGACCTGCAGGTGCTCAGCTTCGTCGGCCGCGAAGCCCTCAACCAGCCATTCTGTTTCGACATCGAACTGGTCAGCGCCCGCCCCGATTTGAAACTCGAAGAGCTGCTGCACAAGCCCGGTTGCCTGACCTTTGGCGCCACCGGCCAAGGCAAAATTCATGGCCTGGTCTATCGCATCGAGCAAGGTGACTCCGGCAAGAGCCTGACCCGTTACAGCATCAGCCTGGTGCCGCAACTGGCCTACCTGCGGCACAACCACGACCAGCAGATTTTCCAGCAGTTAAGCGTGCCGAAAATCATCGCCCAGGTCCTCGAAGCCCGGGGCATTCTGGCCGATGCCTATAGCTTCCAGCTCGGCGCCATCTACCCCGAGCGCGTGTACTGCGTGCAGTACGACGAATCCGATCTGCACTTCATCCAGCGCCTGTGCGAAGAGGAAGGCATTCACTTCCATTTCCAGCACTCGGCCAGCGGCCACAAACTGGTGTTCGGCGATGACCAGACGGTGTTCCGCAAACTTGCGCCGGTGAGTTACCAGCAAGACTCCGGCATGGCCGCCATAAAACCGGTGATCAAGCGCTTCAACCTGCGCCTGGAAACCCGTACCACCCGCGTCAGCCGCCGCGACTACGACTTTGAAAAACCGCGCCTGTTGCCCGAAGGCGCGGCCAAAAGCGAATTCGCCCCGGACCTCGAAGACTACGACTACCCCGGTCGCTTCACCGACCGCGCGCGCGGCAAGCAACTGGCGACCCGCGCCCTGGAACGCCATCGCAGCGACTACCAATTGGCCGAAGGCAAAGGCGACGAACCGACCCTGGTCAGCGGCCACTTCATGGCCCTCAGCGAACACCCGCGCGCCGAGTGGAACGACCTCTGGCTGCTGCTGGAAATCGTCCACGAAGGCAAGCAGCCGCAAGTGCTCGGCGAGAACATCACCAGCGACGTCTCCGATAACAAGGACGACTTCCACCAGGGCTACCGCAACCGCTTCCTCGCCACGCCGTGGGACGCGCATTACCGCCCCGCCCTGGAACACCCGAAACCCAAGGTGCTGGGCAGCCAGACCGCCATCGTCACCGGCCCGGCGGGTGAAGAAATCCATTGCGATGAATACGGCCGCGTCAAAGTGCAGTTCCACTGGGACCGCGACGGCCAGGGCAACGACACCAGCAGCTGCTGGCTGCGCGTCGCCACCGGCTGGGC